>JALELH010000092.1 GCA_022768865.1 Spirochaetia bacterium | reverse complement strand
GACATATATGATTTGTCTTTATTTTCCTTCACTAGTCATGTCAAAGAACCGCAGCTTCTGGAGCTGCACACCGTTTTGCGACGGTGAGAGAGAATATATATCCGAATGAAAAAAGTGTCAATAGCGGAATGCGCTTTTTTTTAAACTTTTTTAGTTTTTTTCATGTTTTTTAAGGCAGCAGGGCTTTTTCGCCCTTTATTCCTTTTTCCATGCTGCGGACAGTGAACCAGCGCTGGACTTTGGCTTTTGCAGGCAGCAGCAGCCATCATGCACTGGCCGGCATGCTGCCTTGCCCAGTCTGGCATATGTACATATGCGGTAGTTGCATATGCACATATGCAGTTTATGTATATGCACATATGCAGTAATGCTGCAGCCGTTCAGCGATGCAGTGAAAAGCAGGCAATTCTTCTGTTCAGCAGATATGGGGTGGTTATTACGGAAAGTACAGAAATTACATGCAGCAATACGCCAATATTACAGGCAGTTTAAAACAAAAAAACGCCGGCGTAATGCCAGCGTTATGCAAGGTTTAATTATAATTGTAAAACAAATTAAAGCACGGCGTTAAGGAACTGCTTTAAGCGGTCGCTTTTCGGCGCATTAAAGATTTCTTCCGGTGTGCCTTCTTCTACAATGTTGCCGCCGTCCATAAAAAGCACGCGGTTGGCAACTTCACGGGCAAAGCCCATTTCGTGTGTTACAACGATCATGGTCATGCCGCTCTGAGCAAGCTTCTTCATTACGGAAAGAACTTCTCCTACAAGTTCCGGGTCTAGGGCAGATGTAGGTTCATCAAAAAGCATTATTTCCGGGTCCATGGCAAGGGCACGGGCAATGGCAACGCGCTGCTGCTGTCCGCCAGAAAGCTTGTTAGGGTAAGCATCAAGCTTTTCTCCAAGGCCAACGGCATTCAAAAGTTCTATTCCCCTGGCACGGGCTTCTTCCTTAGACTTGCCCAAGACATTAATCGGGGAAACCATGGTGTTTTCAAGAGCCGTCATGTGAGGGAACAGGTTAAACTTCTGGAATACCATGCCCACGTTAAGAAGGCACTTGCGTCGTTCCTTGCTTGAAAGATGAAGCTTTGAAGACTTCTTTTCTTTATGTGCAATTTCCTTTCCGTTGATTTCTATTATTCCGTTGTCAATATGTTCAAGATGAATAAGGGAGCGCAGGAAAGTAGACTTGCCGCTGCCGCTCGGGCCTATGATGCATACAACTTCCTTTGGCTTAACTTCAAGGCTTACGCCTTTTAAAACATGAAGCTGCCCGAAACTTACATCAATGTCTTTTGTTCTAATCATGCTCATTTGTCCGGCTCCTTATTCGTAGATTGAATGCTTTTTTTCAAGCAGATGGAATACAAAAGTAAAGACTGCCGTAATGATCAGATAAAGAATCATTGCCGGAATGTATACCATGGAAGATGCCGTAGAAGACTGAATGCTTCTTGTAACTTTTGTAATGTCTGCAAGGGCAATAAGGGAAACAAGTGAAGCGTCCTTAAGCATCATGATGAATTCGTTGCCTACAGGCGGAATCAAACGCTTTATTGACTGCGGCAAAATTACAAGGCGCATGGTCTGGAAATAATTTAAGCCCAGTACCTTGCCTGCTTCAAACTGGCCTTTGTCTATGGACTGAATTGCAGCACGGATAATTTCGCAGCAGTATGCAGAACTGTTTAAACCGAATGCAATGAATGCTGCAAGGAACTGGTTGTTGATTGTAAGTGCACGGCTTATCTGCGGCAGGCCGTAGTAGACAAAGTAAAGCTGCATGAGCAATGGTGTTCCGCGAAAGAAGAAGACATAGCCCTTGCAGAATCCGCGTATGACTTTCTTTTGGGACAGTGTTCCCAAAGCAAGGAACACACTGATTATAAGTCCTGCCACTACAGAACAAAGTGTAAGTAAGATTGTAATTCTGGCACCGGCCAAAAGCTGAGGTATCCATTTTATAATTTTATTCATTGTTTCCATAATAGCAGGACTCCGGTTTTATTTAGAAATTGAATCAGACAAATCTTCGCCGAAGATTTCAATGTAAATCTTTGACATTGTTCCGTCGGCTTTCATGTCATCTATTGCCTTGTTGATTTTTTCCTGAAGGGCAGCGTTGCCTTTCTTCATGCAGACACCGAAGTATTCATCAGGTGTGCCTGTCCATACGCGCTTGAATTCAGAATCAGGAACGTTAAGGTAAGAAACTGAAACAAGGTTGTCGCTTACAACGCAGTCAATTCTTCCGAACTTTAAGTCATCATAGGCGTTCATTACCTTGTCGTATTCGCAAGGAACAAATTCAAAGTTGTGTGTAGCTGCATATTTTTCAATGAAGAAGTCTGATGTTGTTTCTGCCTGGTATCCGATTTTTTTGCCTGCAGCATCTTCCGGCTTGTTCCAGTCCATTGTAGAATCCTTTTTAAGAATCAATGCTTGGCCGTTGCCGATGTATGGCTGTGAAAAGTCGTAGTTTGCAACGCGTTCCGGTGTGATTGTGGCAGCAGACATAACTACGTCGTAGCGGTCTGTTGTAAGGCCTGCAAAGATTCCGTCCCATGCAACGTCAAGGAATTCTGCTTCCAGGCCAAGGCGTTTTGCAATTTCTTTTCCAAGTGCAACGTCAAAGCCTGTCGGTGTCTTTCCGTCTTCTGCATAGTATTCAAAAGGAGGATAGCCGATTTCCATTGCAATCTTAAGCTTGCCTGCTTCCTGTGTGAATTCACCTTTCTGAACTTTGCTGCTCTTTGAACATGATACAAATGCAGCAAGTGCCAATACAGTTAAAACTGCCAGTAAAGTCTTTTTCATTTTTGACCTCCGAATATTAAATAATAATCCATTATATAGAATAATAAATTGGTGTTCAATTAAGGGGTTCTTTATCCTTTTTAAACAGTTCCGGAACTACTTCTGCCATGACGATGGCGGCAAAAATAAGGACACAGCCTGATGCCATTTTCAGCGTAAGGTGTTCCCCTAAAACAAGGCAGCTAAACAGAACACCGAATACAGATTCCAGGGAAAGGAAAAGGGATGCTAAAGAGGACGGAACATATTTTAGTCCTAAGTTCTGCAGCAGGAATGCAACCATTGTGCTTAAAAGCCCAAGATATAAAAGAGAAACTACTACATTGCTTTTTGTAAACAAAGTTAAATCAAGGGGAGCATCTGCAAAAGGCGCAATAATAAGTCCTAAGATTCCTGATACAAAAAACTGAAAGACTGTAAGCAGGACTACGTCTTCGTTTTTTACAAAGAAGGCCCCGGCAATAATATGCACTGCATAAAAAAATCCGCAGACTAAAGTAAGCACGTCTCCTTTGTTCATTAAATACCATCTGCCGGTTTCTCCGTTAAGGGCAAGCAGGGCAATTCCCGTTACGGAAAGCAGGGCGGCAATCCACACAAACCACTGGGGTTTCTTTTTGAATACGGGCCATCCTAAAAGAGGCACAAGGATTACATAGATTGTTGTAAGGAATGCGTTTTTGCCTGCCGTTGTAAAACTGCAGCCGATGGTCTGTGTTTCATAGGCAGTAAACAAAAATACGCCGAGAAGGCATCCGTGCAGGAAAGTGCTTTTATCAAGCTTTTTAAAGCGCGGAATGAAAATCAGGGAAAGGCAGACAGCGGCTATTACAAAGCGAATGCCGACCATCCACGTTGGTCCGATATAATTTAAACTGTCTTTTACGATTACAAAGGCAAATCCCCAGATGGCAGCAGTCATAATCAATGCTGCACTGAATATAAACTTTAAGTTAGAATTTTTCATATCAGACAGAATAATGAAGTGCAGATATAAAAACAATATTTGCCTTGCTTAATTTTCTTCAATATAAATAAACCCATTGTCATGCAAAATATTGCCTTCCATGTTGTGTGAAAGAAGCGTTTTGCCATTGCTTAAGTTAAGTTCAATGTCTTTTCCGGTACAGTTTACATAAACATGCACATTGCCCTTCTCTGACTTTTTTACAAAATGAATCAGGCGTGAAAAACTTTCATGCACAAATTCTACATTGCTGTTTCTTAATGCCTCTGTTTCTTTTCTGAGGGAAATAAGCTTTTTACTGAACTCAAGCCTGTCATTGAACATGCCGCTTTCTATTTCTTTCCACGGCATACATCTTCTATTGTCAGGATCGTGTCCGCCTTCTAAGAAAACTTCTGTTCCATAATAAATGCACACTGAACCAGGCAAAGCAAAAAGAATTGCAAGGGCACACATTGCTTTATCCATGCTTTTTAAGCGGTTTGTAATTCTTATTGTGTCGTGGCTGTCCATCTGATTTAACAGAACTTCATTTGTCTGCCGGTAATACATGGAAAGGCAGCGGTTAAGGTTGTATTCAAAATTGACTGCGGTCAGCTCTTCGTATTCAAGGAAAGTGGCAATTGCTTTCTGCACAGGATAGTTCATTACTGCATCAAATTCTTTTTCCCTTAGCCACGGAAGCGAATTATGCCAGATTTCTCCTACGATGTAAAAGTCAGGCTTTACGGATTTTAATGCAGCATAAAGTTTTTTCCAGAAGTCGTGGGAAGGTTCATTGGCAACATCCAGGCGCAGTCCGTCTACATCAAATTCATTTATCCATGTCTTGCACACATTGATAAAATATTCCTGCACCTCAGGATTGTTTGTGTTGAGCTTTGGCATGTTGTCTACAAAGGCAAAGGAATAGAACCTTCCTTTTGCAGTATTGTGTTCATTAGAACGGATGTCAAAATCATTTATAAAAAACCAGTCCCTGTATTTTGACTTTTCCTTATTCTTTAGCACATCCTGCCATGCAAAGAATTCTTTTCCGCAGTGATTGAAAACACCGTCAACCATGATTTTTATTCCGCGGTTGTGGGCTTCCTTTACAAGGCGTGCAAAAACTTCATTTGTTCCAAAGTCACTGTCTATGGTAAGGTAATCCGTTGTGTCGTATTTGTGCTGGCTTGCACTTTGATTTACAGGCGTTGAATAGATGCCCGTAATGCCAAGGTCTTTAAGATAATCAAGTTTGTCAATTATTCCCTGAAGGTTTCCGCCGAAGGATTCCTTGTTTGTAACGCTCTGACCCAGCTTTGACCATGGCAGGAATTCTTTTTTGCACTCTGGGTATTCGCCCTTTGCAAAACGTGAAGGGAAAAGCTGATACCATACGCAGTTTTTTACCCATTCAGGCGGCTCTATTATGTCTGCCTTGTTCATCCATGGGAAAATAAAAAACTCGCTGAACCTGCCGCTTTCTGCATCTTCAACTGAAGAAAAGCCAGATTCTGCAAAAACAGTCTCTTCTTTTCCGCTGTGGATTATAAAATAGTATCTTAGTCTTTTAAATTCAGGTTCAACTATAATTGACCACAATAGATTTGATTCAAGCTGCCGGCATTGTGTAACCTGAGTTTTTGTTCCGGACCATACACCGTGTTCGCCCATTACGCCGCCTGCAAAAGGATCGGCCCATACAATTTCTACATGGTCTACATCTTTTCCGGTCTTTAATGTAACGCATACTTCGTTTTCGTTCAGGCAGTAACAGTAATTGTCAAATGCCTTGTGTTCAATTGCTGAATAGTTCATAAATAAACTTTATTTACTTAGGAAGAAATATTCAATATGACAGATTTTAAAAATATAATAATAGTATTTAAAATAAAAAACCCGATGCGTTGAACTTTTGCAGGTTTAACATGCAGGTCCATTGCACCGGGTTGTTTTTCAGAGCAGCATCACACTAAAGATTGTCAAAGAAACCTTTTGCCTTAAGAAGTTCTGCATTTAGGATTCCGCCAAGGGCAGCACCACGTTTTGTGTTATGGCTTAAAGCAACAAACTTAATGTCAAAAACATTACATGGGCGCAGGCGTCCGATTACGCAGGCCATTCCCTTTTCTGTTTCTCTGTCACGGCGTGGCTGAGGACGGTTTTCTTCTTCGCGGTAAACAATAGGATGTTCCGGAGCAGAAGGAAGATTAAGTTCCTGCGGAAGAGACTTATAGGAAGCCCATACCTTTTTAATTTCTTCAAGGCCTGGCTTTTTATCTTCCGGCAAATCAAATTCAAGGGAAACACATGCTGTATGTCCGTCAATTACAGGAACACGTGTACATGTTGAAGAAACTTTAGGGTATTCTGAATTTACGATTTTACCGTCTGCAACTTTTCCAAGAATCTTAAGGCATTCTTTTTCTGTCTTTTCTTCTTCTCCGCCAATAAACGGAACGATATTATCAATCATGTCAAATGAAGGAACACCAGGATAACCTGCACCGGAAGTTGCCTGCAATGTTGTAACAATCATTCTTTTTACAGGATAGCCTGCCATGATAAGTGCATGTAAAGGCATCATGTAAGTCTGAAGGGAACAGTTTGGCTTTACTGCAATAAATCCCTTATCCCAGCCGTGATGCTTTTTCTGATCTGCAATTACATCAAGGTGACTGTAGTTGATTTCAGGAACAAGCATAGGAACATCTTCTGTCCAGCGGTTTGCACTTGCATTTGAAACAACAGGAATTCCTTCTGCGGCATAAGCTGCTTCTAGAGCCTTGATTTCATCCTTACCCATTTCAAGTGCAGAGAAAACAAACTGACACTTTCCAAGAGCTTTCTTTTCATCATTTGCATCTTCTACTGTAAGGTTTGCAACGGCAGCAGGAATATCTGCACCAATAAGCCACCTTGAAGAAACCGCATCCTTGTAAAGCTTTCCTGCAGAACGTGGAGAAGCTGCTACGTATGTAACTTCAAACCACGGATGATTTTCCAGAAGCTTAATATAACGCTGGCCAACCATGCCTGTTGCACCAAGAACACCTACTTTAATCTTATTTGCCATAATTTTCTCCTTTTAAAGACCGCACTTAGCAATGGCGTCTTCAATAATCTTTTTTGCACTGTCTGTAACTTCTACTAAAGGAAGCCTTAATGCACCTGCAGAAAGTCCCTTGTAATTCATTGCATACTTAATGCTTGTCGGGTTTCCGTCTACAAAGGCTGCCTTAAAGAAGGGCTGAAGCCTGTAATGAATTTTTCTTGCTTCTGTAAAATTACCGTCAAGACAATAATGAGCCATTTTAACAACCAGAGCCGGAGCAAGGTTTGTAACAACGGAAATAACTCCGTCTCCGCCTGCTGCCATAAGTGGAAGCGTAAGGCCGTCATCACCGCTCATAACGCTGAATTCAGGATTTGAAAGCTTAATCTTTTCTATAACTTCCATCATCTGGTTAATGTTTCCGCTGGCTTCCTTTACACCTACAACATTTGGAAGTTTTGCAATGCGTTCAAGGGTTGCAGTAGGAATATTTTTTCCTGTGCGGCCTGCAATGTTATAGACAACAATTGGCATGCCTACCTTTGTTACGGCTTCGAAATGGCGGTAAACACCTTCGTCACTTGGCTTATTGTAATAAGGAGTAACAACGAGGGCAAAATCAGCACCCATTGCCTTTGCACGTTCAACATAGCGGACTGCATCAAGTGTGCAGTTGCTTCCGGCTCCAATCATTACTTTTACGTCTTTGCCAGTTTTTTTGTTGAATTCTTTTACTGTTTTTACTGCGATGTCGATAATCTTGTCTTCTTCATCTTCTGTGAGGGTTGGAGTTTCACCAGTAGTTCCTAATGGTAAAAGTCCGTCAATTCCCTGATCCAACTGAAACTGAACATTCTTGGCAAATCCGTCGTAATCAACAGATCCGTCAGCGTTCATCGGCGTAATCATTGCTGTATAAGCACCGTGAATTGCTGCCATAATTGAACTCCTATAACACCGCATTAGCGGCTGAATTTTTAATTTGCGAAATTATGGCACTTTATATGGAAAAAATCAATTAATGAGAATCTTTAAGATTTTAAGCAAAACAAAAAAAATAGGGGCTGTTTCAGAAACCCATTACAAGAAAGGATAACAGTTACGATTCTGAAACAACCCCATTGGAGGTCTTTGAAACTTTATTACATTATTTTTAAATAATTTATTCTTTCTCTTTCAACCTTATGGCAGGAATCTTACATTTCACTGATTATGACAGCAACTGCCATATCATACCATAAACAAGGTATTTTTATACCTTAACATAGGTATTTTTCTATTGATTTCTAAATAACTTTAGTTATAATTCAACTATGCACAAATTAAAATTCAGGATTTTTTTGTTATTGTTCTGGTTTTCTGCCTTTTTCTGTTACGGAATCAATAAAAAATCAGACAGTCCAGATGTTAAACTTGAAGTAAAGGTCTATAGGGACACTACTAATTCAAAAAACTGCATGGATATTCCTGAAGAAGAATTTACAGAAATAAAACTTCCTTATTACCCTGGCTTTACAAGAAATAAACTCTGGTTTGACATTCGGTTCAACAAATATGCTGACATGGAAAACCACCTGTATAATCTTGTTTTGAAAATTGATTATAAAGATTACATTGACGCTTTTATTCTAAAAGAAGACAATACATGGCAATCCATAAAAGAAGTTGCAAATCCGTCAGTATGCACAACTTCTCCAATCATTCCGTTAATGAAAAATCTAACTGCCGGCAATGATAAAATCCACATAAGAATCTGCACAATTCCAGGTAAAGGTAACCCGATAAACATAAAATTAATCCAAAATAAAAACCTTACAAAATCCGTAACAATGCTGATTACAAGGTTTTGTTTTAATTCCGGGCTTAGCATTACAATTTTCCTTGTTCTTCTTTTGGCAGGACTTTTACTGAAAGATTCAGCGTATCTTTTGCTGGCATTTTCTGCTTTTGTTTATATTCTGCGTGCAACTTTTGCAAGGGGAATATTGCCTGTAATCTTCTGGAACAGCAATCTTCCAATCAATGTTAATCCAAGGATTGAATACTTTTTTGACAGTCTTGAAATTCTTGTTCTTACCATTGCATTTTATTCGTTTTCGGCAATTAAAAAAAATAAAACAACAAGAGGCTATAAAATCATAATCATTGAATCAGTGATTGTTCAGACACTTCTTATAGTTATTGTAGAGCCACCTGCAATTCTTTTTATCGGCTTTTTTATCATTTCTATTATTCAAAAAACAATAATGGCTTTATTCTGCTGTTCCGGAGCAAAAAACAACCATTCAGAAAGCAGAATAATGTTTTTATGCAGCTCTTTTGTGTTTACACTTTCCGTAATATTCAGAACATTGCTTATTTTGCAAAATTTTTTACATATCCATTTTCCTGATTTTATCAAACTTGAAGGTTTAATCACTTCGGTTTTCGGGTATCTTCTTATCTATATTCCACCCCTTTATTCCATGGGAAAAAGATTTAACATCAGATATCAGTTTGTTCAGAACGAATACCGTAATCTTGAAAAAACATTGATAATGCAGAATAAAACATACAATCTTGTAGACAGCGTTTCAAAGCCTGTTTCACAACTTGCATCTTCTGTTCTTAACACTGCAAGTATTCTTTCCAAACTGAATTTCTCTGCAGCAAATGCTGAATATATTGAATTAATAAAAAGGGAATCCTCAAAAATAAATGACATTCTTGTAGGACTAAGGATTATAAAGGGAACAGAGGAAATAAAGAAAAAACCCATTCTTTTACTTAATTTTTTAAATAGCTGTATGCTTTCCATTAAGAGAGTTGCAAAAGAAAAAAAATGCACGCTTTCATTTACGGCTGCAATTGCCAACGATTCAATAGTTTTAGCAGATCCAAGAGTGCTACAGCTGCTTTTTATTATAAATCCATGTTCCATAATTTCTATTTCTAAACCAGGAACGAAAATTACAATGGTTATGGAAGAAAAAAACAATGAATATTCCTTGCTAATTGCAAACACTTTCGAATCCAAAGAAATTGATTCAAAGCAAAAAGTCATTATGGCATTAAACCAGTTTTCTTATTTTGAGTTTCTAAATGAACTTGCAAAAATTTATAAAGCAAGTCCAGTTGAAATCATTGCAACAAAAGAAAATTGCAGAATGATTTTTAAAATCAGATTTGATAAACCTAAAGATGCTTCAAAAATAAAAGTTGTAACGGATAAAACAACATTTGAAATTTCTGAAAATTCTAAACGGCTGTTTAATGAAATAGAAAAAGAAAAGCTGGCAAAAGAACTAAAACCATCTAAAAATGAGACTACCTTTGTTCTTACAAGCATGGAAGAAGAAAAACAGCAAAAACTAATCAAAGATGTTTTTGATGATTTTTACTTTTCAACAAGAGAAAAGGAAATTGCAACTTTAATTATAGAAGGAAAGAGTGATAAAGAAATTGCAGCAAAATTAAACATTTCACCGCAGACAGTAGCAACCCACAATAAAAAGATTTTTAAAAAGGCAGGAGTTCACAGCAGAGTTGAGTTAATCAATAAAGTCCGATAAAATCACTGTGCTATTTTTTTTAAGAAGGAATGAATATGAGCGGAAATACATTTGGAGATATTTTCAGAGTAACAACTTTTGGAGAAAGTCACGGAGAAGGACTTGGCTGCATTATAGACGGATGTCCTTCTGAAATTATTTTTGATGAAGATTTTCTTCAGAATGAAATGGACAGACGTAAGCCTGGTGCTAAAAGTGCTGCCGTTACAAACAGAAAAGAAGCAGACAAGGCAGAAGTTTTAAGCGGTATTTTTGAAGGTAAGACTACAGGAACTCCAATTGCTATTTTAATCAGGAATTCAAATCAGCATTCTTCTGACTACAATAATATAAAAGATAAATTCCGACCCGGCCACGCAGACTATACGTTTTATGAAAAATATGGAATTCGTGACTACAGGGGTGGCGGCAGATCAAGCGGCAGAGAAACCTGTGCACGTGTTGCTGCAGGCGCTTTTGCAAAAATGTTCCTTAAAACAATGGGAATTGAAATTACTGCATACACAAAAAGAGCAGCAGGCATAGAAGGCACAAAAGCTGACTTTTCTGAAATTGAAAAGAACCAGATTCGTGCAGCAGACAAAGATGCGGCAGTCCTTATGCAGCAAAAAATAGAAGAATACCACAGACAGGGAAATTCCTGCGGAGGCATTGTTGAGTGTATAGTCAAAGGACTTCCGGCCGGTCTTGGAGAGCCTGTCTTTGACAAAATGGATGCAGAACTTGCCCATGCCATTGTTTCAATTGGTGCCGTAAAAGGAATTGAATTTGGTCTTGGCTTTGAAGCCGCAGACAGCAACGGTTTTGAAAACAATGACTTTATAAGAAAAGGACCTGTATTTGAAACAAACAACGCAGGAGGAATTTTAGGCGGCATGACTAATGGAAATGATTTAGTTTTCCGTGCAGCAGTAAAACCAGTTCCAAGCATTTATCAGAAAGAAGAGACCATAGACATTAATGGAAATGAATGTGACATTCTGATTGAAGGCCGCCATGACGTCTGCCTTTGTCCAAGGATTGTTCCTGTAATTGAAGCCATGACTGCAATTACAGTTGCCGATATGATTTTAAGAAACAGAAGCAGCAGGATATAAAATGGAAGACTACTCTCCTGATTTTTTCTCAACTGACACTTCAGAGCAAACTGAAAAAAAAACTTATAAAGTTACACTGCTATGGATTGCAGTTATTTTTCTTTGTCTCATTGTGTTTATTGTCAGACTGGGAATTTCTGTTCATCAGCTAAAAAATCCTGCCAGCCCGCAGAATTTAACAGATGCCCAGGCTTCAGAATTAAATGAATTTATTTCAGCTAATTATCCGGACTCGATTGTAAAAAAACTGCCATATAACACAGTTCCTGCAAACCTAAATATAAATGCTGGCAGTGCAATTATCATTGACCAGGAAACAGGAAATATATTATTTGAAAAGAATGCTGATGCTGAAATTCCACCGGCATCAATGACTAAACTTGTGGAAATGTATGTTGTTTTTGAAGCAGTAAAAAATGAAGAAGTAAGCCTTGATGATGTTGTTCCCCTTCCCCCGCAATGTTGGGCAAAAAACCTTCCATCGGATGCTTCAATTATGTTTCTTGGCGAAGGTCAAGTTGTAACTCTTCGGGAACTTTTGCTTGGTCTTGCCATTGCAAGCGGGAATGATGCGTCCATTGCTGTTGCAAATTATGTCTGCAAAGATATGGAAACCTTTGTTGCGAGAATGAATTCTGTAGTAAAAAAGCTTGGACTTAAAAAAACTCATTTTGTAGAATCAAGCGGCTATAGCGAAAAAAACATTACAACGGCAAAAGAGTTTGTTTCCTTCTGCAGAATCTATATCAGGGACTTTCCTGAAGCGATTAATAACTTTCACAGTCAGAAAATTCTTGCTTATCCTTTAGAAAAAAACCTGCCTCTTCCACAAAAAGATAAGGGAGACTCTGATGCAGTAATTCAATATAACACCAACAAACTATTGGGAATTCTGGACGGATGTGATGGATTAAAAACCGGCTTCATTTATGAAAGCGGGTTTAACATAGCACTTACTGCACAAAGAGGTAAAAGGCGTTTCGTTTCAATTACAATGAAAGGACCGGGCATCGGAAGTGTTCAGGGAAACAAATACAGGGTGCAGGATGGAACAACACTTATGGAATTCGCATTTGGAAAATTTGCACCTTATATTCCTGAAGAAAATGAACATACATTTATTATTGGATGTACAGGCTCAATTGAAAAAAGCATAAAACTCATTCCTGCAGAAGATGAAAAGTTTTCAGTTCCATTCATAGCTGGAAGTTCACCGGAAGATGCAGCAGCAAAAATTCATGTTACGGCTAATATTCCGGCTTATCTTTATGGGCAAATAAAATGCGGACAGGAACTGGGGACATTAACTTATAGTCTTGAAGGAAAAACTTTAAGAACAATTCCACTCATTGCAGACAGAAAATGCCAAAGACAAAATTTCTTTGGCTCTGCATGGGGTAAAATTGTTTATAAATTTGCCGGCTTATTTTAACCCCTGCACATCAGTTATCTCGTAACCGCTTTCAATAATTGCAGAAATTAAAAGGTCAAGTTTCTGATAAACATAATCTTTTCTTGTTCCATCTGCCTTTCCTATAGTTACTGAGATAACCATGCCATCATAAAGTTCATCACTAATTTTGCTGATGATTTCAGAAGCAGAAAGATATTCTTCTTTTTTATCTTTTGCCCTTTCATAAGTAATTCTGTCGCTGAATTCATTAAAGGCAGAAATGTACTCATAACCGGCACTTTTTGCTGAATCTTTTATAAGTTCAGTATCATGATAATACGGTGCATGCCATATAAGTGAAAGCTCCTTTCCTGTAGCAGAAAAAAATTCATCTTCGTTGCGGGCTAGTCCACGGGTTATAAATTCTTTATCGATAATATAGTTATTTTCAACTAAATCAGAGGAAGTATAAAAAAGGGAACCGCAGTCATTTTCCGATTCAGCAATCAATTTAGTTTTTTCAGGATAACGCCTTATGAATTCACCATTAACAAAGAATGTTCCCCTGACTTTGTATTCTGTAAGTTCGTGAAGAATTTTTTCAAGGCCTTCTGAATTTTCCATGGCATCAATAACCAAAGCAACTTTTTTTCTATGGATATTTTCTTCCATCGCCTCTGGAAAAATAGAATAGGTATTTGTTTTTCCTGAAAGGCAGCGCACGAAAATCGTATTTTCAAAATCTGGATTTGAAGCATTGCCAGTATAGGCACGATACTTGCCATTTTTATCACTGAGAATTAAATCATACTCAGAAATTTTACATGGAATCCATATATTTTTTCCATAATCAAAGGAATAATATTTTTCCCCTGCCGGAACTTTAGTAACAACAGTACTTCCATACCAATATGCTTTATCAACAGAAGAAAGAAATAAAACTTTTTCTTCCTGGCTGGCAGTATTTAAATAAAGAACCGTAGTTCTTCCGCCGACATAAAAAGCATTTTTACCAGCCCAAAGAACCGAAACAACAGAATCCTTATTAAATACCTGTTTTTCGTTCATTGTAGAAAAATCAAAAATTTTAAGACTGCCATTATCTGTATAGGCAATCTTTTTATTATCAGGTGAAGCAACTGGAGAAATTGAATTCTTACAGCTGGCAACAATTTCCATATTATCTTCAATGGAATAAATAATTCCTGTCTTATCTTTTGTTGTTAAATCAAAAATATTATTCCATAAAAGTGCTTTATTCTGACTGTTAAAGAAAACTTCATAGCCAAAAGAGGTTCCAGACTCTTCTGTTAAAGGCTTTATCAAATCAACCTTTACAAAAGCATTTTTTTCATCCTCAGAAATTGTATAAAGAGAAATTATATTATTTCTGGAAATTACAGCAATTCTATTGCCTATTCCATTGCACCAGAATCTATCCGTAAAAGAATTAAATTCAGAAGGAAGCCTGGCAATGATTTTTCCTTTTCCAATAAGTGGTGAATAAAGGCCACGTGTATAAAGTTCATTTTGCTCAATTGAATAAACAATGTCATCATTTATATAAAGTATTTTTTTTGTCTGTGTCCATTGAACACTTTCTATTGAACCTTCTCCAATTTTTCGGAAACTTTCGTTTATCTGAAGATTTTTAGAAACCGCATCAGGTGTTGCAAAATAAACACAATTATTATTTTCATATAAAAAAACTTTACTGTCGTAAGACCATTTTACATTTACTTTTTCATAATCAAGATCTATGCCTTCTGCAAGAGTTTTCTTAAGAAGGGTTTTGGAATTAACTAAAACAAGTTTTCCTGAACCTTTATCTACAGGATCCACAGTGCAATACCACTGTCCATCAGGGCTTGTAACAACAGGAAAAGTTCGTATCCTTTTATCGCTTTTTTGTTCCGCAATTGCAACTAATTTTCCATCTTCAACACTATATCTTGAAAACCCGTCTATGTTCCTTATCTGAAGTATTTTTCCACCATTTAAAAGTTCCATTCTTTCCGGGAAAAAGGTAAGCAGGACTGGCTTTGATTTTATTTTTTCATTGCCAAGTTCCGTGCAGTAAAGGCTTTTATATTGAGCAACTTCAGGAATGCTTTTTTCAACTGTAAAAAGCATTCTGTCATCATCAGAAACTGCAATATCATCAAGCCTAACTTTTGCATAAACACTTGAAGCAGAAATCAGAATTATTGTTCCTAAAATATAATTAAGTATCTGTTTGTTTTTCATTTTCTTTTTCCCATAAGATTTATTAAAGAAAAATCCTTCTATTTTATTACAGTCAATGGATCAACTGGCTTTGAATTTTTGTAAACTGTAAGATGAAGATGAGGTCCTGTTGAATACCCTGTACTTCCTACTAATCCGATTTTTGTTCCCTGAGAAACCCTGTCACCTTTTTTTGCAAGGCTTTTACTCATATGGCCGTAAAGAGTCTGGTATCCGTCAATATGTTCTATAACCACATAATTTCCATATAAAGGACTAAAGGAAGATTTTAAAACTTTTCCACTTCTACATGCATAAATTGGAGTCCCTGTAGGACAAGCCATATCAATACCTTTATGTGTAGAAGCAACACCAGTAATTGGATCGAGTCTGTAGCCAAATCTTGAAGTAATTCTATATTTTGCCCTCAACGGGTTTGTAAAAATTTCTCCCATAGCTTTTTGAAGCGTATTGCTATCAAGCCTTGCACCAGGAATAAAAAGTTCAGTTCCTTCCGTAATTACTTCAGAAACCAAATCATTTACATCAATTATATCAGTTACATCAGAATTGTATTTTTTTGCAATAGAACCAATACTTTCATTTTTTGAGACAATATGTATAAGCCCATCCATTGACGGAATCTTAAGCTTTTTTCCTGAATAAACAGAACGGACATTAGAAATTTTA
The DNA here is from genome assembly GCA_022768865.1 of Spirochaetia bacterium. Taxonomy (GTDB): domain Bacteria; phylum Spirochaetota; class Spirochaetia; order Treponematales; family Treponemataceae; genus Treponema_D. The sequence continues at coordinate 40,037 of JALELH010000092.1, read as the reverse complement.
TTTACAGCAATTAAAGTTGAAATATTTGAAAGACCAAATTTCTGACAGATACCGCTGATTGTATCACCTTGTCTGACAGTATACCGTTGAAAAGAAACTGCTTCTTTAATTATTTTTGGCGACATAACTTTTACACTGTCTTCTGTAAAAATATTTCCATCACTGTCGTAGTAACTGGTCTGTCCAAAAGCAAAGTCAGACATGGCACCGTCAAGAAGATCATTTTCATTTAATGAAACAGAATTTAAATCAATCTGCCGGAAAAAACTTTCATGATAATTTATCAACTTAGACATTCCATAAGGAATTGAAACAATAACTGCAAGAACAGGTATTATAAACAAAAACCTTACACTCTGCCTTAAACGCAAACATGCAAGTGAAAATTTACCGCATAGTCTTTTCCACATTGAATGAAAAGAAAAAGAATATCCAATTCCAGGAACAGAAGAAAAATCAAAGGCCACACTAGAACTTCCTGTTGAAATAACTCTTGATCTGTTTCTTTTTATTACTCTTGATCTGCTGCCAGCTTCAAAACAATCGATAACTTCCATGATTTGATTATCGACAAAAAAATAATCGGATATTAGACAATAATGACGATGTATTATATATGAAAATAAAAAAACAAAACTTTCTTATTCCCTTAATAACGGGCATTTGTATAGGTTTATTACTGAAACTGTTTATTTTAGATATTCTTGAAGTCAGCGGTTCGTCAATGACCCCGGCATTAATAGACGGACAGAAAATTCTAGTAAATAAACTTGCTTATGGACTTGTAAAACCATTTGGTAGTTCTCTTTTATTTTCATGGAATAATCCAAAAGAAGATGAAATTGTTGTTTTTCTTTATAAAGGACACTTTGTAGTAAAACGATGTGTTGCAATAGAAAAAACTCTACTAGAATATTCAAATGAATCTGAGTATACTTTGACAGTAAGGAATAAAAAATTTCCTTTAACGGAACTTCAGTATAATCTTCTTAAAGATACAGATTCTGTTCCCGAAGGAACTGTTCTTGTAATCGGAGACAATTATTTAAATTCCATTGATTCAAGAACTTTTGGTTTTGTTCCACGCATGAATATTTTGGGCAGGATTAATGTCAGATGAATTCTCATTTCAAGAAAGCAGGCTTAATAGTAAATCTTACACTTCTTGGCATATTGGCTGCCTTTGTTATCGGCCGATTTGTTTTACTTGCCTTTGGACCGGAAAAGAAGTTTATACCTGCAAAAGCAATAGTTGAGCGTGGTTCCATCGTAGACAGAAACGGAAAACCTCTTGCAGTTCAGACCAATTTCTATCATTTTGTTGTTACGCCTAAACTCATTAATAAACCGGAAGAATTTGCATGTAAAGTTGCCCCTATTTTAAATCTGGATTCCAATGAAGTTCAGAAAAAAATAGAAGAAAATAAAATTTCAAGTTTTATTTACATAAAAAAGAAAATAACACAGGATCAGTATGAAGAACTTGTAAAAGTCATCAGTGAAAACGGATATTCAAATTTTTCACGCTTTGACAGAATTCCAGGACGCATATACCCTGAAAACAATTTGGCAAGTCAGCTAATCGGCTACATGGGAAATGACGGTGTCGGTTTAAGCGGAATTGAATATTCAGAACAGTCAGTTCTTTCCCCGGAACCGGATATGACATCAACCGGAACAATTCATGGTGACAATGTTTACCTTACAATTGATGCAGGATTGCAATACAAGCTTCAAAAGATTGCACTTGATGCCCTTAATTCAACTCAGGCAGAAAGCATTATGCTTATTGCTTCCGATGCAAATAATGGAGAAATTCTTTCTTATATAAGCCTTCCGTCTGCAAACCTTAATGAATACGGGATGGCTTCACTTTCAGAAAAAACAGACCGGCCTTCAATTACAGCTTACGAACCGGGAAGTGTTTTTAAGATTTTTTCAGTTGCAGCTTTTTTAAATTCAGAAGCAATTACTCCGGATGACAGTTTTCTTTGTGACGGAATTTATAAAAGAAAAACTAATCTTGGGGAAACAATAAAAATCACATGTCTTGAACATCACGGGTGGCTAAACGCAAGGACTGCACTTAAATATTCCTGTAACGATGCCCTTGCCCAAATGAGCGAAAAAATCAGTACGGAAGATTTTCTTTCTTACATTCATCTTTTTGGTTTCGGGGAACGCACGGGAGTTGAACTTCCTTCTGAAACAAGAGGTTCCGTAAAAAACCAGAATGACAAATACTGGTCAGCCCGAAGTAAGGCAACCATGTCTATTGGTCAGGAAATAAGCGTAAGTGCGCTGCAGATGGTTCAGGCAGCATCTGTTTTGGCAAATAAAGGAGTTCTTATAAAACCCACTTTTATTCAGCGTATTACCGATATTGACGGTAATATAAAATATCAGCATGAAGCAACCTATGGAAACAGGGTCTTAAGAAGTTCAACAGCGGAATACCTTTTAAGCTGCATGGAGACAACTGCAAAAAGCGGAACTGGAACAAGAGCTTCCCTTAGAGATATTTCCATTGGCGTAAAAACAGGAACAGCACAGATGGCAGACCATGTCCATGGCGGATACAGCACTACAGATTTTCTTTCAAACTGTATGGCAATATTTCCGGTTCATAACCCACAGATTATTCTTTACATTGTAATTCAAAAAGCAAAGGGAGAAACTTATGCAGGAAGAATCGTAGCTCCTGTAATTGCAGCCGCTGCTGATGAAATTATAGACCATCTTGGAATTAACCGTGAAAATGCAGCAAGTCTTGAACATTCAGGAAAATTTCTGCTTAATGAAATAAAGCCTTTACAAATCTCTAAATTGCTTCCGGATTTTAAAGGAAAATCAAAAAGGGATTTACTTCCTCTTCTTGAAAGAAATGATATTAAAATAGTAATTGATGGTGAAGGATGGGTTGTAGACCAGAATCCAGAACCAGGAACACCAGTTACGGAGAACATGACCATTGAACTCTTTTTGGAATAACAACCTAAAGCTATTCAGAGAACGTTTTCCCCTTCTTGCAGAAAATTTAAAACCAGAACAAAGTTCAGATATTGTTTTTGAAGTAGCAAAAAATGGTTCTGTAACTGCAAAAGCGGGAACATTACTTCTACATTCAAAATATAATCCTGAACGGGAAGCAGAAACATTAATTCAGGATTTTGATTCTTCTAAATTTGGGAATGCCTTGTTTTTAGGTTTCGGTCTTGGTTATGCTCCGGTTTCTTTTGCAAAAAAAAATCCAGATTCTGCCATTATATTAATTGAACCGGATTGCTGCAGATTTTTTTCTGCATTAAATTCACTAGACTGGTCTCCTGTTTTTAACCATAAAAAACTAATACTTGTCCTTAACGCTGATGAAGAAGAAACGGCGTCCGTAATTTCAAGATTAAAACCAGATGAAACAAAAATATTTAAAACAAAGGCCCAGACTGCACATAACGAAAGTTATTTTCTTGCAGCAGAAAAAGCCTTAATTCAGAATTCAAAGAAAGAAGAAATTAACACAAATACTCTGGAAAAATTTGCTGCACTCTGGCTTAGTAACAGCTGCAGAAATCTTGACTATCTTAATTCATTAAGTGGCGTAAATAAATATTCAAATATTGGAAAAGAACTTCCTTTTGTAATTATAGCAGCAGGACCAAGCCTGCAGAAAATTATTCCTTACATGGCAGAAATAAAAAAACGTGCAGTAACGGTTTGCGTAGATACAGCCTTACATGCCTGCCTGAAAAATAAAGTAGAACCGGATTTTATTATTATAACAGATCCGCAATATTACGCATCCCTCCATCTTGAATTTTTAACGTCTCCTTCTTCTGTTTTAATTACGGAAATTGCCGTCTACCCTTCTGTTTTCAGGTTTAAATGCAGGGAAAAAGTCTTGTATTCCTCTCAGTTTCCTATAGGGCAATATTTTGAAAGTAAAACTGAAATCAAAGGCAAACTTGCAGCAGGGGGAAGTGTTACTACAAGTGCCTGGGATTTTGCACATTTATGCGGAGCAACAAAAATATTTTTAGCTGGAATGGACTTAGGTTTTCCTGGAAAAGAAACTCATATCCGCGGTTCCAGGTTTGAAGAAAAAACACATTCCATTTCAACAAAAACAAGCAATGCAGAAACTGCAAATATTTCAACACTTTTTAGTGCCTGCCCTGCTTTTGCTAAAGATTACAATGGTAATCCGATTTTAACAGACAAACGAATGTCTCTCTTTTCATGGTGGTTTGAAAGCCAATGCACAAATGCGTTAAAACAGGGCATTGAAACTTTTTCTTTAACATCAGAAAGCCTTGCAATAAAAGGAATCAGTCCTTATTCAATTGATAGTTTTTTACGGATGAAAACAATTGAACAAAAGAAAAATGATTTTTTTACACAGACAGGAATTAAATCAGACAAAACGTCTTTTATAAAAGGAAAACACTTTCAAGATTTAAAAAATGAATTTTCTGAAAACCTGCAGCAGCTTGAATCATTGGCAAGAAAAGGAATTGACGCTGCTTCAAAAGCAATTAAAGACAGAACAAGAATTCCAGAAACCCTTCTAAAGTTAAATAAAATTGACAGTTCAATAATGAATTCAAAAGCAAAAGAATGTGCATCTCTCGTTTTTCCTACAAAACGCCAGCTTGAAAAATTTGCAAAAGAAATTCCTGCCTCAACAGAATGGGAAAAAACTATTTATCCAATTCAGTATTCAAAATTAATCTACACACAACTACTATCTTCTGTAAAAATGTTTCAGAAATTTTTCTAAAGGTTTCTAAATTTACACCCGATAATAAAAGCGTACTGTGATGGAAAGGTACACAGGCGGTTCTTTTTAAGAAAAGACATCCAGACGCCTGTGTAACGGAAGATTAATCATAGTATGCAACTTTGGTTTGCTAAATATAATCTCCATGAGGAAAGGTCAAAGAAGTTTTAGGCTTTGGCCTTTTCATTTTTTAAAGTAAATGATTTTCTCTTTCATAAATTTTACTTATCATTTTTTAATAAACTGCCGAAAATATAATCGGGGTTTAGTAATAAAATGACTAACGTTAAGATTTCAGACATCAAACCAGAAAGACGCTTCAAAACTCCAGTTATGCTGGATAAAATGTTTATCGTTACGGTTCCCCCATGTCCTGTCACAAGAGGTCAGATTTCAAATCTTTTAAAGTGGGGATTCAAAGAAGTCTTTGTTGATGAAGAAGTTGTAATTAAAACTGAAGACAACATAATAAGACCCCATGCTGAAGTAAACCTTGCTAAGACAGAATCAGTTGATTTATCTGAATTTGCAGAAGACTTGGCAGATAAACCTGCAAAATCAAAAGAAAGTATTCCTGAAAAATTCAAACAGACAGAAAGTGTTGATATTTCAGATTTTGAAGACAAACCTGAATCACATCAGACGGAAGTAAAAAAAAGCTTTTCAAGCACTACAAAGCAGGCACAGACTTCTCTTTCTGCATATCTTTCAACTCATGATCCAAAGGGAGCTCAGGAAGCTTTAAAATTTTCTGTTGGTCAAAAAGATGAGTCAGTAATTTCTGAAGCAGAAGATTTAAAATCCTTAGAATCGGCCCAGAAAACCTATGAAAAGTTTATGGACTACATTAACTATGTGTACACTCACTATGCAACTCACAAAGTAATTTCACAACCGGAACTTAACGGCAAAGTTCTTGAGCTTTGCAACTTTGTCCGGGAAACAAAAAAATTCATTTTACGTATTTCTCCTAGTTTCGAAGCAAGAAATAAAAACTTCCTTATAAGCCATAGTATGAGAACTACAGTCCTTGCAATTGTAATCGGGATGCAGCTTAATATGCCTTATGAAAAACTAATTGAACTTGGCGTTGCAAGCGTCCTTCATGAAATAGGACAAATTCGTATTCCACCACAACTGTATATGAATGAAAAGCCTCTGACACCTTCTGAAAAAGCACAGATGGCAACCCATACAGTAATCGGCTACAACATTGTTAAACAGGCAGGATTCCCTTTAACGATTCAGCTAGGTGTTCTTGACCATCACGAACGCGAAACAGGAACTGGCTATCCAAGACATCTTACAGGTGCTTCAATTTCTACTTATGCTAAAATCATTGCCGTTGCATGTTCCTATGAAGCAATTACTGCTCCACGCCATTACAAGGATGCAAAAACTACATACGAGGGAATGGTAGAAATGCTTAAAAACTCAAATCATCTTTATGATGATACAGTAGTAAAGGCATTGCTTTACAGCGTTTCACTTTTTCCTATTGGTGCTTACGTTTATCTTGCCAACGGAAAAGTCGGTCAGGTTGTTGACGTTTCTCCTTCAAGCCCGAAAAATCCTATAGTTAAAATTATCGGTGGAATTAATAAAGATGGCTCTGCAAAAATAGTTCAGACTGATGACCAGATGCTTAAAATAGTCCGAGTTATGACAAAAGAAGAAACAAAAGATCTTATCGCAGCTTTAGGTGACACTGTAAAATAATTTTTTCATTGATTATTTTCAACAGACTGAATTAATTAAAGAATAGGCGGACTTTTTCAACTTCCTTTTTAAACTCATCATCAATTACGATTGGATGATCATTAAAATAAAGAATCTGCTGAAGTTCTTCATCTGTATGAGCTCCCCAGACTGGAACAACATTTTCATACTGCTGAAAAAAACCAAAGGCAAGGGGAATATTATTTACAATGCCACCGTTAAGGGGCTGCATGGCAATACAGCCTACATCATTTTTTTCACAAAGCCTTACAAGTTCTGCAACAGAATCCGGAGAAATCATGCTGAAAGGGAACTGCACAGTTTCATATAATCCGCATTCAACTGCCTGCTTAACAAGTTCATAATCTTCAGTTGCAATTCCGATATGACGAATTATTCCTTTTTCTTTAAGCGTAAGCATTTCATTGTAAATGCCGTCACTGCCATCTTTTAAAGGAACAATAAGCGGATTTTCAATCTGATATAAATCAATGAAGTCTGTTTCCAGGGCAAAAAGACTTTCATTTAAATCCCGGCGTATTTCAGCAGCAGACTGGGAAGAAGTTTTTGTTGCAATAATTACATTCTGGCGGATGCCATGAAGGGCATCCCCCATTCTTTTTTCGCAGACAGGACTTGAATGTGAAGTATCAAAAAAATTCATTCCGCCTGAATAGGCATGATGAACTATGGCACATGCTTTTTCATCTGCCTCTCCTCCGAAAGATTCAATTTCCTTACAGTCAAGGCTCATTGCTCCAAATGAATTTTTGCTTACAAGAAGATTTGATTTTCCAAGTGAAATAAATTCCATAAATTCAGATTCCTGCTGTAATTTTATAAAATCAAATTTAAAAAGCCGGCTTCAAAGGACAAAATCAACATCCTTTAAAACCGGCTTATTTGTTTAGCTGCAAACTACTGGTTTATAATTCTTAATCTGGTTAAAAATATAGCCTGTAAGTTCGTCAGCCTTAACGCGTTCCTGAGCCATTGTATCACGGTTGCGGACAGTTACTGTATTAAAGTTTGCACTTGCACTGTCAAGAGTATCGTAATCAACTGTAACACAGAATGGAGTCCCAACTTCGTCCTGACGACGGTAACGCTTACCAACTGTTCCGCTCTGGTCATAGTCAGTAACAAAATCTTCCTTAAGGATGTTCTGGATTTCCTTTGCCTTTTCTGCAAGTCCGTCTTTTTTCATCAATGGAAGAACTGCAACTGTAACTGGTGCTAGTTTTGGATGTAAATGTAAAACTGTTCTGTAATCTTCCGGTTGTCCTGATTCTGCAACGTTCTGTTCTTCGTAAGCTTCACAAAGGAACATAAGGAAGTTGCGGTTAAGACCAGCTGATGTTTCAACTACGTAAGGAATATATTTCTTGTTTCCGTCTTCCTGATCAATGTAAGACATATCCTTCTTTGAGAATTCCTGATGCTGAGAAAGGTCAAAATCAGTTCTTGAATGAACGCCTTCAATTTCTTCAAATCCAATCGGAAAGTTATAGGTAATATCGTAAGCATCCTTTGCATAGTGAGCAAGCTTATCGTGATGATGCCACTTAAGCTGCTTCTCCGGAATGCCGTATTTAAGATAGAATGCCCAGCGGTCTTTTCTCCAGCGTTCAAAAGTTTCATCTTCTGTTCCCGGCTTACAGAAATATTCCATTTCCATTTGTTCAAATTCTGCAGTACGGAAAATAAAGTTCTTGAAAATAATTTCATTGCGGAAAGACTTACCAACCTGAGCAACACCAAAAGGAATCTTCATGCGGTTAGACTGAACAATGCTCTTAAAGTCCGTAAAGATACCCTGACATGTTTCCGGCCTAAGATAAATCAAATGTGCTTCATCGGCAATCGGTCCCTGATATGTTTTAAACATAAGGTTGAATTCACGAACTGCCGTATATTTTCTTTCCTTGCTTCCGCATACAGGACAATTGATATTTGCCTTAATGAATGATTCCATTTCTTCATGGCTCATTGTATCAACAGGCTTTCCAGGATCTTTATCCGGGTTTGAAGCAACGTAATCTTCAATCATTTTATCTGCACGGTGGCGTGCCTGACATTCAAGACAGTCAATCATTGGATCAGAAAAGTGATCAGCATGACCAGATGCCTTCCATGTTGTATGATGCTGAAAAATTGCAGAATCAAGTCCAACAACATCATCATGAAGCTGTGTCATGTAGTGCCACCATTCATTCTGAATATTTCTTTTAAATTCAACACCTAAAGGACCGTAATCCCAGGCACCAGCCTGCCCGCCGTAAATTTCAGATGCCTGATAAACAAATCCGCGGCGCTTACACAATGAAATAATTTTGTCCAAAGTGCATGAATGATCCACTTTTTTTTCTGCCATAATAATCTCCTTTTTCGCTATGGGCTTATAGCGATAAATTTTTGAAGTTCCATATTATAGCAAAAAGAAGCATAAAATTGCAATTTGTGACAATTTTCTATAGAATGAAACCATGAATCTCAATAAGAAAAAAAGAAACTATTTAATACCTTTCATTACTATTTTTTGCATACTATACATATTTTTTTCCATGCGTCCTACAGGAACTGAACTTCACTTTACACCTGAATGGACTGTAAACATTCACAACGTTCAGAAAGCTTCAGCAGATGATAAAAAAATTCCATACAGACTGAATAATAAAATCGGATATTTTACGGAAGAAGGAAAAATTGACAGCTGCATTGAATTTCCTTTTAAATCTTCTATTTCGGACAGTTGGTATTGCACTTACCTTCAGAATAATGCAAAGACTGATTTTTATCTTGCAGACGGAACAAAAGCCGGAACTATAGAAAAAGAAGGCTTTCCTTTTATTGACGAAGACAGAATTTACATTATGCTTCCGGGTGGAAATTCATTTGCAAAAATCAGTGAAGATGGAAAAACAGAATGGTCTTATGAAAACTATTCCCCTCTTACAGCATTTTCTTCAAGCAAAGGCGGAACAGTTGCAGGTTATGCTGACGGTTCAATAATCAGTTTTGATACGGAAGGAAAGATTTCCCAGATGTTTAATCCTGGTGGCAGTGATATTGAAGTAATTCTTGGTGCAGACATTTCTGACAATGGAAATATAATAGCCTGTGTTTCAGGCCAGAACAACCAGCGTTTTGTAGTTGCAGAAAGAAACGAAGGACATTCAAGGATTATTTTTCACGAATATTTAGGCAGCCAGCTTAACAGGCAGACCCTGGTAAGATTTTCGCCAAAAGCAGACTTTGTTTATTATAATTTTAATGGCGGTCTTGGTATCGTTAATCTTTTAAATTCAACTGCCAAAAAGATTCCTGTAAATGGTAAAATCCTGCAGGTTGAATTTTCAGACGACGGACAGCTTGTGTTTGTTTTAAGTCATGAAAAAAATATTTACACAATTATGGTTCTTGAAAAAAACATTCACCAGATGGCAGATTTTAGTTTTGAAGGTAATAGTTCTTTCATTCAGACAAGAAGCAATTCTCTTTTCGTCGGACGGAATAATAAAATTTCCCGAATTTCAATTTCAAATAAATAAACAGAAAATAAAAGGAAGTAAATTATGAAAAAAAATATTTTTGCAGCAGCACTTGCTTTTATTTCAGTTTCTTCTGCAATTGCCTTTGACTGGCCTTTATCTGAAACAACATCAGAAACCATAAGTTCTGAATTCGGACAGTTAAGGGGAGGTTGTATAAGTCCTTCTGTTATTTATAAAGAAGATGCAGAAGTTCATTCTGCCGATGATGGAATTGTAATTGCAGTAATTGACGATCAGTCAGACGCTTTCGGCTGGTTTGAATCTTCACTTGGTTCAGCAGTAATAGTTTCACATAGTGACGGACTTTCCACTGTTTACGGAAATTTAAATTCAATAAGCATGCATGAAAGTTTAGACGGAAAAACACAACTTAAAGAACATGATAAAATTGCAACAAGCGGAAATTCTGCATGGCAGGAAGAAAGCAACGGCCTTGAATTTCAGGTTTATGATAAAAAAAACCTTTCCTATGTAAATCCTAAAATCCTTATGCCACGCATTGCAAAAGAACCCCATCTTGAAGCAGGTCCTGTATTCCTTATGGATAAAAACGGAAATTTCAGAAACATAAATACAGACAAAAGACTCCCCGCAGGAACATACTTTATTTATAAAACACAGCAGGGAAAACATGTGCCTTACAAGACAATAGTTACCGTAAATGGGGAAACATCTGAAACCATAACTTACGACATAATTAAAGAAAGTTACGGCAAAGTTGGTTTAACAGGCAACAACATTTATTCCATAAAGGAACTTTATCCGCAAAAAGACAAGCAGCTTTTAGGAAAAATCCAGCTTACAAAGGGGCAAAGTACACTTTCCATAACACTGATCAATATTCAGGAAAATTCAACACTGCTAAATTTTAAGCTTGATATTTACTAAAGTAAATTTGCATAAATACTTTTATGAAGAGCACATTTTGGATTAAATGCACTCTTGCAGTTTTTACAGGAACATAGGCTGCTATATTCTTTATAGGAATACACTGTTCCGCAAACACCGCACATTACGGAATTTTCTTCATCTTGCGGGATCGGACCAAATTTATGATTTTCAAGTTCATCATGGCATTTGTAGCATGAATAGAATTTTCCGCAAATGCCACAACGGTTAGCAACAATATCAAGGACTGAATTGTAATGCCGGCAACGCCCTGCATCATCAGTAAGCCTGCCGTAAATTCCTTTTGAAGTAACCTGCATATTTTTGCCGGATTATATTTCCAGAAAATTTCCAAAATATCCGGAAGCAGAAGCATGTTCTCCGTTGCTTTCCAGATGACGCACATCACCCATACGCTGAATGCGCCACACAACTTCACCAGGCACTCTTTCTTCTGCACCTAAAACCGTAATTGAACTTGGCGCAACAAAAAAATTCTGCCACAGCTGAACAGGACTCATGCCTGTAAGATGGCTTATAATCGTAAACATAACGCCAAGATGGCACACAAAGACAAGTTTTTTTGGATCATAGTCTTTCTGAAACTGATCAAGATGATGGTCAATTTTTGCTTCTTCCGGAGTAAGGTTTGGAAAACAGTTGTAAATCGGAAGTTCTTCGCTTACACGGTTGTAGTCCCATGAAGAAAGAATTTCATCAATGCCATTGCATACATCATGAAAATGACTTTCAATATTTCCGCTTTTCATCAGCTTTGTTTTAAACCAGTCTTTGTAGCTGCGGTATTTTTTTTCCGGGTAATAATCCATTGGCAGATTATCCCATGGAATCTTTTTCATTTTTGTTTTTGGATTAATACAATCGTAGGAAAATTCCCTGAGCCATGGAAGTGTATTCACAGGAACAGGTGGTTTAGTTAAATCCACATTGATTTTAGAAAGGCATGCTTCAGCTGTTTTCTGAGCACGTCCCATTGGAGAAACATAAAACTCAGTTGCCTTAAAACCAGCAAGCCTGTCTGCTAAAAGTTCAAGTTCCTTTTTGCCTTTTTCCGTAACAGAATCAATTGAATAGTCCGGATCTCCGTGCCGTATAAAAATTAAATGCATAATATTTTTCCTTTGCTTAAATTTTTTATTAATTCTTTAAGTTCATTAAATTCTGATGAATAAATTCTGCCCGTAAGTTTTACGCCTGATGCAAATTCTTCTTTTAAATCGCTTATATGAAAAACTTCTATTTTATGCTTTACAGTTTCATAAATGGACCAGTCACATTCAAAAGAAAAATTACTGCGCTCAATATATTCTTCTGTCTGGCAAAGGGTAAGAACTTCTTTAACGCTGTCTCCGTATGCCTTTACAAGACCGCCTGTGCCAAGAAGGGTTCCGCCAAAATAACGTGTAACAGTAACAAGAATATTTGTAATGCCGCTTCCTTTTAAAACATCAAGCATGGGCCTTCCTGCAGTTCCGCTGGGTTCACCGTCATCGCTCATGCCGCAAGCTTCTGCTTTCAGGCCGCTTATAAAACAATGGCAAACATGAGTTGCATCGCTGTATCTTAACTTCTGTTCATGAAGTTTTGCCCGTGCTTCTGCCTGTGTTGTAACAGTAAACACTTCTGCAATAAAACGGGAACCTTTTATATTGATTTCATTTACAGGGTTATTGAGCAGGATTTTCATTTTTCTGACTTGCAGTTTTTACCATGCCGTTTTCACTCAAAAGAGAATAATAGTAAACCGGGATTGAAGAATAAGATTTTGCAATTATGGTGTATTCCTGAGTAAATGCAAAAAATCCGACAACCATGGAAAAGAAATTTGAAATGCCGGAATTCGCTGCAGAAAGTTTCATGTTAATTGCAAAGAACAAGACTATAAAAACAAAATTCTTAATGCAGGAATAAATTACAAAACCAATGAAATGAAAATAATTGGGCAGCATTAAAGACATGCTTTTTTTAAGAGCCTTTAATGCTGAAATTTTTTTATCATCAAAGACAATATTCCAGCTGAACAAAAATGGAATTGAAACTAAAATTCCACAGATAAAAAACACTGCACAAAAAACAAGGGCAAGACCGGCTGCCTTTACAAGGGAAATCATTTCAGCAGCAGAATTTTCATCAAGAAAATATTCTGAAGCAAGGGAAATAATTTCATCCCTATTAAAATAAATTACTGTTGCAGCAGCTGCAGCAGACAAAATCAAGATAATGGTAAACACGCCGGAAATAAGATTTGAACGCTTTGTTTTATCCCTGAACCCGGAAGTAAAAACACCCATTACATCTTTTCTTGCTAAAATTGTTTTGGTAAAAAATGAATTTATTCCATACAGCAACTGAAAAGACAGAAAGAATGCAAAAACAGTGCACAGGGCGGAAATAATTAAGGTTATGAAATTCATTCCGTTCTTGCCGGCCATCATTAATGGAGACAGGGTAAAGCTAAAAATGAATGACTGAACAAGATTGAAAATCAAAATTATGAACACGCACTTGCTTATATTTTTTCCAAGACGCACTTTCATAACTTCATACATGCGGTTATATTTCGGACGAACTAATTTATTCATAAACCAAGGTTTCCTTGTGGATCAGAAGATTCAACTGCAATGGATTCCACTTCTTTTGTATCAATACGCACACCGCCGGCTTTAAGTCCTTTTTCTTCATAAGCCTGAGCTTTAAATTCCTGACTTGTAGCTTTTATACGCGGCTTCTTTATATAGTTAAGCGTAAACTTGAATTTTTCCCTTGTATCAACATGCAAAACTTCCATGCCATCAGGTGCAAAGCTGTAGTCACGGTTCATGATCCAGCCTGCTATGCGGCAGCGTTTTATGTAGCACTGATTTGTTTTCGGGTCGCGGTAAATAATAGTAAAAAGAACTTTATTTATAATTTCCTTTTCTGCATAGTTACAGTAATACATGCCCTGGTCGACAAATAGTTTTTCCGAAACATCACAGACACCCCAGATGCCGGTTCTGCGTACAATAAGGATTCTGTCGTAAGGCGTAACTTTTAAAATCTCCCTGCCGCCTGAAACTTTTGTTCCAAGATATCCCTTTTCATCATAGCGCAGAGGAATATCACGTTTTACAACAGCCTTAACATCAACAGCACTGAATGTCTTTACCGTTGTCTGACGTGCCAGAAGTTTCGGGTCAATAAACCTGGTATCATTCTTTTCATCAAGCTTAGAAAACTTTTCCAGCTTTTCAATCATGCCATTTAAATATTCAACAGCACATGCCTTTAAGTTTTTTAGACGCTTTGCAATATCTTTAAGCCTTGCATTAATTGCAGAAACCTGGTCACGGTTTTTATTAATATCAAAAAGAGAAATCCTTCTGATAGGAATTTTCAAAAGCTTTTCAACATCATCGTCTGTAACTTCACGGATAAGTTCTTCTTTAAATGGAACAAAACCTTTTTTAACAGCCTTGTTTACATCTTCTGCCGTTGTCATGGTTTCAATCTTTTTATAAATCCGCTCTTCAATAAAAATACGTTCAAGAGTGCGTGCGTGTAAATCTTCCATAAGAGAACTTCTTTCAAATTCAAGTTCATCTTTAATAATTGATGTAAGACGCTGAGCATAAAATTTTATAATTTCAGTTGCAGTCATTACAACAGGAATATTATCCTTGATTACAAGCATTGAACATGCAATTGATTTTTCACATGCCGTATAAGCATAAAGTGTTTTTTCAACATCCTTTGCATAAATTCCGCGGGGAAGCTTAATTTCAATATTACAATGATCAGTCGTGTAATCTTCTACGGAACTGATTTTTATCTTACCGGCTTTATATGCTGCATCAATTGAATCAAGAAGTTCCTTTGAAGTTGTATCAAAAGGAAGTTCCGTAATTACAATTTTCTTTTCATCACTTAAATCAAACTTCGCACGCGTAACGATTTTTCCGTTGCCGTCATTATAGTTTGAAACATCAATCAGGCCGCCTGTAAAACTGTCAGGATATATCTGAAACTTTTCCCCTTTAATACATTTAATTTCTGCATCTATGACTTCCCGGATATTATATGGAAGAATCTTCGTGCTCATACCTACGGCAATACCTTCTGCACCGCCGAGCAAAACAACAGGAAGTTTAGCACGGAAAGTAATAGGTTCTTTATTGCGTCCGTCGTAACTTGGAACATATTTTGTAATATTCGGATTGTAAAGAAAATCTTTGGCAAAAGGATGAACGCCACATTCAATATAACGTGTCGCAGAAGATTCATCTCCAGTGTAAAGGTTTCCAAAGTTTCCCTGACGCTGAATAAAAAATCCCTTATTGGCAAGAACGACTAAAGCTCCACCAATGGAAGCATCTCCATGAGGATGGAACTTCATGCAGTCGCCGACAACAGAAGCAACCTTGTGCATGCGTCCGTCATCAATCTGAAAAAGAGTATGCATGATTCTGCGCTGAACCGGCTTAAGTCCGTCTTCAAGATCCGGAATTGCACGGGATCTGATAACATAACTTGCAAATTCAATAAAGTTTTTATCAAAAATATTTTTTACAAATGCCATGTTTTAATTTTTCCTTTTACCACTTACTGCTTATGCGTCAATCTGATCATTAGTCAAAAGATTCTTTTCTATAAAACTTCTGCGCTCCGGAGTATTCTTGCCCATGTAAAATTCCAGAAGTTTTGGAATCACTTTAAGCTGACTTATTTCTACGGGAGTCAGACGAATTGTTTCAGGTTTAATAAAATCCTTAAACTCTGCACCGGAAATTTCACCAAGACCTTTAAAACGTGTTGTTTCGCATCCTGCACCAAGTTTTTTCTGTGCGGCATCACGTTCGTCTTCGCTATAGCAGTAAACTTTTTCTTTTTTATTGCGCACACGGAAAAGCGGTGTTTCAAGAATAAACACATGATGCTGCATTACCAGTTCTTCAAAATAACCAAGGAAGAAAGTCAGCAGAAGGTTGCGGATATGGAAGCCGTCGTTATCGGCATCTGTTGCAATAACGATTTTTGAATAGCGCAGATTTTCAACTGACTGTTCAATGCCAAGAGCCTTCATGAGCATATAAAGTTCAGCATTTTTGTAAATTTCACTCTGACGCTTGCCATACATGTTTTCCGGTTTTCCGCGGAGGCTGAAAATTGCCTGATAATCTGCATTGCGGCTGTGAGTCATGGTGCCCGAAGCAGACTGACCTTCCGTAATAAAAATCATGGAATCAGCACCCTTGCTTCCGTCCTGCACGTGATAATGACAGTCTTTAAGTTTATCAATGCGTATGCTTGTCTTGCGGTCAAGTTCCTTTGCTTCTTTTTTAACCTTGCTTAAATCTGTACGGTATTTTTCATTGGCTTTTATTTTTTCCTTAATCTTTTCTGCAGCCTTTGGATTTTTATGAAGCCAGGAATCAAGACCAGACTGAGTTTCTGCAACAACCCATTGCTTAATGTCTGTGTTGCCAAGTTTATTTTTTGTCTGACTTTCAAAAACAGGATCCTTAATCTTTACAAGAACTGCCGCACGCAAGCCAAAGCGAATGTCATCTATATCGAAATTTTCTCCGTAAAAATCACGGATGCCTTTTATAAAGCCTTCCTTAAAGGCATTAAGGTGAGTTCCGCCGTCAGAAGTATACTGACCGTTTACAAAAGAAAAATAAAGTTCATTTACTCCTGATACATGACTGAATGCAAATGAAAGATGATCACCTGTATAAGAACCAATGTCATACAAAGGAGGTTCAAGATTTTCCTTATCTTTTGAAGAGCCAAGTTCCTTATTTAAAAGATCCAGAAGCCCGTTATCTGATTTAAATTCTTTTCCGTTAAGCTTAATCGTAAGGCCGGGATTCAAAAAGGCATAGTTCCACATTCTTGATTCAACAAATTCCATGTTGAAAGAATACTTGCCGAAAATTTCTTCATCAGGAACAAATTCAAAATAAGTTCCGTTCTTCTGAGGATTTTTTAAAGAGCCTGATTTTTCAGAAACAAGCTTGCCTTTTTCAAAAACTGCATCAGTGCATTTTCCATCCCTGACAGAAACAACACGGAAATAAGAAGAAAGTGCATTTACAGCTTTAGTTCCGACACCATTCATACCAACGCTGAACTGGAAAACATCATCATTATATTTTGCACCAGTATTAATCTGGCTTACACATTCAACAACCTTTCCCAGAGGAATACCACGGCCATAATCACGGACTTTTACCCTGCCGTCAGCAACAGAAACTTCTATCTGCTTGCCAAAGCCTACAATAAATTCATCTATGGAATTATCTATTACTTCCTTCATTAAAACATAAATACCGTCGTTTTCGTTGGATCCATTTCCAAGACGGCCGATATACATTCCGGAACGAAGCCTGATATGTTCAAGGGCATCAAGATGCTTGATTTTGTCATCACCATAATCCTGAACTTCTTTTTTTTCACGCTGGGAAGAAGGATCAATCTGTTTTGCTGCTGCAAGTTTTTTTTCTGTTTCTTCTGCACTTTTTGCAAGTTTAGCAGCAGACTTTTTTTCCTGCTCAAGTTCTTTTTTTGTTTTCTTTACTGTCTTGGCATTTGACCATGCACTGAATTTTTCAGATTCTTCTTTTTCCGTTGTCTTTACGGCTGATTTTGAAGCTGCTTTAGAAGGCGCTTTTGCAACTGTTTTAGGTGCTGATTTAGCAGCGCTTTTTGTTGAAACAGCCTTAGTTTCTTTTGCAGAAGTTTTAGAAGTTACTTTTGCTGAAGATTTTTCTACCACAGTCTTTTTTGCTGCAGGCGTAGTTTTGCCGGCTCCAGTTTTCTTTTCAACTGAAGCAGCTTTTTTTTCTGTTTTTCCACCCATAAATTTAATTCTATTGTAAGTTGTGTTTTTTTTCAATAAAATGTTTCTTTATATAGAACGTAGTTACAGGGGATTAATTGTGATTTACTATCTTGGCGGCATGCTGAAGGAATATTTTGGTCCAGCCAGACTTCTTCAGTCTTATGCAGTTTTAATCGGACTTGCACTTTACACAGGCTTTATTCTAACAAAGGTTATTCTTCCAAAGTTTTATAAATTCCTTCCTTCAGACAGAGGCCGTGAATTTACGCTTACAAAAGAAACGGCAAAAGGAAAGCCTACAGGTTCAGGTGTTATTTTCGTAACCGTATTTATTTTGCTTTCCATTATATTTGCACCTCTTGACTATCTGCAAAGCGGAATTCTTTTGCTTACGTGGCTTATGATGCTTACAGGGTTTCTTGATGACCGCAGCGAAAAAGGCTGGGGAGAATACATTAAGGCATTTCTGGATTTAGTAATTACGGTTGCAGCAGCCTTTCTTATGATGCGTTATCTTTCCAATTCTTCTACTGACGGCAATCTGAGATTCTGGTTTCCTTTCTTTGCAAAACCTATTTCCATTCCATGCTGGCTTTACATTATCATTACCGTCGTAATGCTATGGGTTTCAGTAAACACTACAAACTGCACGGACGGAGTTGACGGCTTAAGTTCCACACTTGTTCTTGTTGCACTTTTTACCATGGGATTTATTTTTTATATCATTCTTGGACACAAGGACATTGCATCTTATCTTTTAGTTCCACATTTAAAAGATGGCGCAAGCTGGGCAATCATTACTTTTTGCCTTGCAGGCGTTCTTATGGGCTATCTGTGGCACAATGCTTTTCCAAGTTCCGTTTTAATGGGAGACGCAGGCAGCCGTGCTTTAGGATTTTATATCGGTGTATGCGTAATGATCAGCGGAAACCCACTGCTGTTCCTTGCAACTTCTTCAATAATTTTTATCAACGGCGGAATTGGGCTTTTAAAAGTTGCCCTTAAAAGATTTTTCCATATATGTATTTTTGAAAAAATCAGATTTCCGCTGCACGACCACATGAGGAAGAATCTTGGCTGGTCACCAACTCAGGTTCTTTTAAAATTCCTTATCATTCAGCTTTTAATTACAGTTGCCATGATGGGAATATTCTTTAAACTCAGATAAAGCAAGGCAATTTCCGGAGTCAGTTAATTAATGAAAAAAAAACGCGTAGTCATTACTGGAATGGGGTGTATTTCTCCTGTGGGAAATTCAGCTGAAGAAGCATGGCATTCAGTTAAAAACGGTATTAGTGGAATTTCAGAAATTACTCTTTTTGATACTTCAGATTTAAGGGTTCACATTGCAGGAGAAGTAAAAAACTTTAATCCGGAAGATTACGGCATTGCAAAAAAATCCATAAGAAAAATGGCACGCTTTACACGCTATGCAGTTGCAGCGGCAAGCCAGGCTGTAAAAGACAGCGGCTTTACAAAAGAAAAACTGCAAAAAGAAAAGTGCGGAGTTTTACTTGGATGCTGCATTGGCGGAATAGAAGCAGGCGCAGAAGGTTTTGAAAAACTTGCTGCTCTTGGCGCAGACCGTATGCCTCCATTAACAACTCCCCTGATGATAACCAATGAAGCTGCAGCAAATATAAGCATGTTTTTAGGACTCCATGGATTTTCATGGACAATGGGAACAGCATGTTCTTCTGGCACAGATGCCATTGGCCTGAGTGCAGATTTAATAAAGGCTGGCAGATGCAACATCTGCGTTACAGGGGGAACAGACGCTGCACTTACAAGATTTTCAGTTGCAAGTTACGACGCACTTCAGGCTCTTTCAAGGAATTTCAACGAAAACCCTGAAAAAGCATGCAGGCCTTTTGATAAAGACAGGGACGGTTTTGTCATCGGAGAAGGAAGTGCCGTTTTAATTCTGGAAGAACTTGAACACGCAAAGAAACGCGGTGCCCATATTTATGCAGAAATAGCCGGATTCGGTTCAAGCTGCGATGCCTACCATATTGTTGCTCCTCTGGAAGACGGAAGCGGTGCAGCCCTTGCCGTAAAAGATGCCATTGAGAATGCAGAAATAAAACCAGAAGAAATCGGCTACTATAATGCACACGGAACTTCTACCGTTGTAAACGACCTTGCAGAAACCTTAATGCTGAAATCCGTTTTTGGTGAGCATGCATATAAAATGAATGTATCATCTACAAAAAGCATGACCGGCCACCTTATCGGAGCAGCAGGTGCCATAGAAACCTTATTCTGTGTAAAAGCCCTGGAAGAAAATTTTATACCGCCTACAATCAATATAGAAAATCAGGACATTGAAGGCGGCTGTGATTTAAACTACACGGCAAACAAAGGCGTTCCAAAAGAAATAAATTATGCAGCAACGGCGTCTTTAGGTTTTGGCGGACACAACGGATGCTTAATCTTGAAGAAGTATAAAGAAAAGTAGAAACTTATTTTAAATAGTCATATAATTAATTCGGAGGCTAAAAATGAAAAAATCAGGCAAAATACTTCCAAACCTTTACCTTATCGGTATGGCACTTGTTGTAATCGGATTCATTCTTCCTATGTTCAAGTGTTCATCAATATCTAAAAATGGATTTGATTTTATTAACTTTAAGAATTTTAGCAGCGCAACTATCGGTGCTATTTTAATTTTTCTTGGCGGAGTTGCTGGCGTTGTTTTCTGTTTCTTAAAGAACACTTCCAGCACAAAGAAACTTATAGCACTTCTTGTTTCCATTGCCGGCTTTATAATTCTATTAATCTGTTTTAACGATAATCCCATTGCAAAAGTAATCGGTAAAGGAATAATCAAACATGCCTACATTGGTTTTTACTGTGTAATAATGGGCTTGATTCTGGCATTAACAGGTTGGAAGAAAGCATAAAATCCGGATACTTATAAAAGAAAAGGCTGCATCAATTTTGAAGCAGCCTTTTTAATTTAGCAAAATCAGTATACAACTAGCGTCTGCCAAAACTTTCCAGATTAGCAAGTCCCCTCTTAAACTGAGGAATTCTTGCACAGGCAGTTGTATTAAGGGAACTGGTTTCTCCACGGGCAAGGAAGTGATAGGCAACACCTGCAATCATGGCACCGTTATCTCCGCAAAGCTTTAATGGAGGAAAAATACAGTTTAGTTCTTTATGTTCTGCAAGCATGGCACGCAGTCTTGAATTTGCAGCAACCCCACCCCCGGCAACAACAGTTGTAAGGCCCGTATCTTCCACTGCTCGCAAAAGGCGGGAAACTAAAGTCTTGCATGCAGTTTCCTGAAATGATGCAGCAATATTTTCTACAGTCTTTTCGTAACCGGCATTCAGGAAAGAATCAGCCTGATGAATTACGGCAGTTTTAAGTCCGCTGAAAGAAACATCGTAGCGGTGTTCTCCCTTATCCATTTTTGGTGTAGGAAAGCTAAAGGCTTTTGCATCTCCATTTTTAGCAAGGCGGTCAATAATAACGCCTCCAGGATAACCAAGATCATAAAACTTTGAAACCTTATCAAAAGCTTCACCAACACTGTCATCAATGGTCGTTCCTAAGATTTCAAGATTATCGAAATCATTAACTTTAGCAATGATGCTGTGTCCGCCTGAAACCAGAAGTCCAAGATAAGGATAGGAAATGTCATTTTCAAGATGAGCAGCATACATGTGGCCAAGCATATGATTTACTGCATAAAAAGGCTTATTAAGAGTCCAGGCTAAAGTTTTACCGAATGTAAGACCAACAAGAAGAGAGCCCATAAGACCAGGTCTGTTAGTTGCAGCAATGGCATCAATGTCATCAAAAGTCAAGCCTGATTCTGCAACAGTCTGACGCACAACAGGAAGAATCCATTCAGCATGCTTACGGCTTGCAATTTCAGGGACAACTCCTTTATAAATCTGATGGAAAGGAATCTGTGTTGCAACAACATTGCTTAATATTTTCTTTCCATCTTCAACAATAGCACAAGCTGTTTCATCGCAGCTGGATTCAATACCTAATACTTTCATATTTCCTCTAAAAATATAAACTACAAAAGTTGTGACGGATAAACAAGCCTGTATCCCTTTGCCTTTAATTCCGGATAAAGTTCAGAAAAAAGCTGGGGAAGAATTTTAGCAGACTTGTCAACATGACCAATCATTATAACTTTTCCTTTTTTATTTGCTATATCAATACCGCGTAAAATCTGCTTAAGCATCTCACTGCGGCTGATTACATCATCAATGAAAACTTCGCGTTCAAGAATTTTCATATCACGCTCAAGGGCAGCAAAAGTTGCCATAGAATCTTTAGAAGTCCTTGAATCAACAAAATATATTTTATTGTCAGCTGCCACATCAAGAACGGCACCCATCATGTTTAGATCAGTGGTAATAAGTGAACCTTCGTGATTGTTAAAGCCTTTTACCTGGGGACCAAGTTCTGCAAGATTCTGGCTTATGGTTGCATAGACTTCCTTTAAATCCATATCCGGCAGAATTGCACCCGGACCAGGATTCATTTTTAAATTCTGTGCCTGCATGGGCTGATGAAGCATAAGTTCCTTTTTATCTGCCACAACAATTCTTGCACATTCCCTTGAAAACTGAAGCTTTGGCAAAACGGCAATTGTAATCGGGAAAGGAAGCGTCGTGTATTTACGCAGGTTTGTTGTTTTATGTCCGCCGTCATCTATTATAAAGCAAAGCCTGGCATTGTTTTTTGCCTGCGGAATATTGAACTTTGCTTTTGCAGGTGCTGGCTTTGTTTCAGGTTTTGCCTGTGGTTTCTGCTGAACCTTTACTTCTTTTTCCGGCTGAACTTTTGCATTTTTTACAGAAGCCCTCTGTTCTGATTTTTCTGCCTTAGTTTCTTTCTTTTCTGCAGTCTTTGGTTTTATTTCGGCAGTTTTTTCCGTTTCTGTTTTTTCAGCAGGTGTTTTTTCATTTTCCTGAACAGAAGATTTTTTCTGAACTTCTTTTTTTTCAGTTTGATTTTTTTGAGAAACTGTTTTTTTATTTTCTGTTTCAGTTTTTTTCTGTTTTTTTTCAGGCTGGTTTTTCTGCTGTTGATTTTTTTCTGTCTGTTTTTTAACAGACTGCTGCTTTTGTTTTTCTGCAGGCTTATCAAGATGTTGTTCTGCAGCGGTTTTTTCTTTAACGGCAACAACCTTTTCATCTGGAGCAGAAATCATAAACGTAAGGGAAAGAACAATAGCACAGATAAAAATCATTACCCCTGCAAGAGCCATAACTTTTTTATTATCAAGCTTTACCTTTGGCTTTCTTTTTTTGGGAGAACGTTTCTTTTTAGGTGCAGTCTTTCTTGTTGCCATTTTAATTTCTCCTATATTAGAACAAAATCACATAAACATCAAACAGTATAAAATCAGTAACTTTCTTCTATTTAAATTTTTTATATAGAATGATAAACTCTGACAGAGTAAACTAAAAGGATATACTATGAAAAAAATAAACGCCATCTTTCTTGCATTAATTTCGCTTGCCTTTATTTCATGTGCTTCTGATGAAGTTGAAATTCCAGTAGAGGCATCTTCCCTTGAAATTATCCAGCAGGCACAGAATGCTGTAGAAAAAGGGAAAAAGAAGAAGGCAATTAAATGCTATGAAATTCTTCTGCAGCGTTATGGAAATAACCCTGCCATTTATGTGGAAGGCAGATACGAAATTGCACACATTTATGTAAAACAAAAAGACTATAAAAAAGCAGAACCAATTCTTCTTGAACTTAAAGAAATATACGATAGCAGTGCACCAGGCATGCTTCCCGGTGCCTACAGAAAAATGTCTGCAAAAGATTTAGGAAAAGTGCAGGATAAAATAGGCAAAAAAGAATAACTTATACATTTCTATCACAGCCGCAACCTTTTTTATCCGGCACCTACAGCACTTTTTTATTGTCTGCGCCAGGGGTTGTAACGATTACTTTTTCTACGGTTACAATTAAGGCACCCTTTGCAGTGGCAGCACCTTTAAACATTGTTTCTACTGCTTTTTTGAAAGTGTTTACAATGTCCCCTTCCGTAACATATTTTGCAATTCCCTTAATCTGGTAACCTTCAAGACTTTTTACGTCATAAACAGAAATTGCAATTCTTCCGTCATTTTCTTTTATGTTTTTAAGGGTTGTTTCCAGGAATACATCGCCTATTACAAGCTTTCCGTCTTCTGTAATATCTTTAAATGCAACAGGAACAACATTTGGTTCACCATTAGAACAGGTTGCCAGATCCCACATACCGGATTTTAATACTTTAACTACATTTTCGCTTAACATAAATTCCTCCAAAGAAATTAGAAATCTTTTGCTTGCAAGCTGCATATAGTTTATGCAAACATCTCTTACAAAACAATATATTAGTAAATTTATTAGTACCTAATAGTTTTTATAGTCGCTATGAGATTTAATAGTGACTAATTATTTTGCTTATATATTGAATTATAAAAGAAAACTGCTATACTTTATTCATGTACCAGAAAAAATTAGAAACAGACATACGCTGTCCTCTTGAATATGGACTGGAAATTTTTGGCGAAAAATGGAACTCAAGGATTATCTGTGTTTTAGCAGCCAAAAAAGTCTTGCGTTACAGCGAAATCCGCAGGGAAATGGGAAACATTACGGACGCCGTGCTTGCTTCTACAATCAAAAATCTAATTTCAAACGGAATTATACAAAGAAAATCCTATGACGAAATTCCACCGCGGGTAGAATATTCACTTTCAGACAAAGGTAAGTCCGTTGTACCTATTTTAAGAAGCATCTGCAAATGGGCAGGGATTTTTTACAAGGAAGACAGCGGAAACAAAATGGTTCACTGTCAGAAATGCGATTACGGAGCTTAACAAAATGGAAATTACTTACACAGAAGAAAAAAGTTTTACGCAAAATCAAATTGAAGAATTGTTTCTTTCTGTAAACTGGGTTTCAGGAAAATATCCGGCACGGCTTTTTAAGGCGTTGAAAAATTCTTCAACTGTAATTACGGCATGGGATGGAAAAGCCGGAGAAAAACTTGTAGGGCTCGCCCGTGTTTTAGATGACAGCGAAATGACTTCATACATTCATTATGTTCTTGTAAATCCAAAATATCAGGGAAAGGGAATTGCAAGCAAAATGATTGAAATGATAAAAGAAAAATACAGGAATTTTTTATACATAAATGTAATGCCTGGAGACAAAAATAACGCATCCTTTTACCAGAAACACGGATTTAAAATCATGGAAAAAGGATGCGCCATGCAGATTGTAAATTACGGAATGTGAAGGGATTTTTACATCAATCATATTTTTCTTTTACAGAATAAATTCCATAGTGCGTTCTTTTGTTTTCATTCCCATTTTGTCGTAGAACTTTTCTGCGCTTGTGTTGCCTGCCCATACGTTAAGGGTAACTTCGTAGCAGCCCAGGCGGCGGGCTTCTGACTTTACGTGTTCAAAAAGCTGTTCGCCCACATGCTGGCCGCGGCAATTTTTATCTACGCACAAATCATCAATAAAAAGTGATTTAAACTGAATCATATTGTTAGAAAAGGGCTGTTCTTTAATCTGGCAAAAAGCATAACCTGCGCATTCATCTGCTTCATTGACCGCCACATAAATAGGCTTTGTTTCATCTTTAAGCATGGCACAAAGTTCTTCTGTTGTGTATTTTGTAGTATTGGGAATAAAAATGTCAGGCCTTATGTCTGCATGAATCTGCAATACCTGCCCAAGTAAGTCTATGATTTTAGAAACATCTTTTTCTGCTGCACGTCTTATTTTCATTTTGAACCTCTAATATATTTCTTATTCTTAATGATATTTTTTTAAATTGATTTTTTCAACTGGAAATATTACTACAAAAAAAATCTCTGTAATAAATTTAATAAACGCCGTAGGCAGGTTCAGGAATGAAAAAAATCTGCAGGAGCAAAGCGATGCAATGGCAGCGTAGCTTCCAGCCAGCCTTTTTTTCAGGCCTGGTTCTGCCGAGAGGCGTTTATTATATTTAAAATATAAAAATTTTTGTTACTAATAGTTCAACTGACATTCAAAAAAGGCATAATAAAAGATAGAAAAAAAGTTTTAGACATTATGCAAAAATTGTTCTAATATTCTGTCAGAGGAAAAACTATGAAAGAAATCAACGATCAGAAATTTACCGGAGAAAGAGCACAATATTTTGCTGAAGACACTTCCTATACAAACTGTTTATTCTCTGATGGTGAATCGCCTCTTAAACACAGTAAAAACCTGAAAGTAAATAAATGCACTTTTGACTATAAATACCCTTTCTGGATTGCAGAAAATGTTGAAGTTTCAGATTCCGTATTTCATGAACTTGGAAAATCAGGACTCTGGTATACAAAAAACTTTACAATGCAAAACACTGTCGTTGACGCTCCAAAAGAATTCAGGCGCAGCGAAGGCATCTATCTTAAAAATGTTGAATTCAAAAATGCCGCAGAAACCATGTGGACCTGCAAAGACATACGACTGGAAAATGTCAGCGCAAAAGGCGACTACTTTGCCATGAACTCCTGTGACTTTTATGCAGACAATTTTAATCTTGACGGCAACTATTTTCTTGATGGCGGCAGAAATATAGAAATCCATAATTCAAAGTTGAATTCAAAAGATGCTTTCTGGAACTGTGAAAACGTTGCTGTTTATGATTCAGTCATCACCGGTGAATATCTTGGCTGGCATTCCAGAAACCTGAAATTTGTAAACTGCACCATTGAAAGCAACCAGGGACTTTGCTACATCGACGGCCTTGTTCTAGAAAACTGCACCCTGGTAAATACAGATTTAGCCTTTGAATATTCATCAAAAATAAATGCCGACGTTAATAGCAAAATAGAAAGCGTAAAAAATCCTGCCAGTGGAATAATAAAGGCAGAAGAAATCGGCACATTGATTTTAAATCCTGCACGCTGCAATCCGGCAGAAACAAAAATCATCTGCAGCAAAATCGGGCAAACCTTTACAGTCGACCCGAATCCAAATGAAAGGAATGCTTAAATCATGTCATTCTGAAACGAAAATTGCACACTGAACCCTGCACAGCATAACTGCCTGGTACCTCGCCTTGCTCGTTATGATTCAGTGGCTGCAATGTTTAATCAGCACAGATCCCGAAACAAGTTCGGGATGACAGGCATAGCTTCGGGATGCAGGCATGGTTTCGGGATGACATGTCCCCCGAAACGAAACTTGTCACCCTGAGGACGCTCAGGGGCTGTGTCCGGCAAGCAAATAATGTCTAAAGAAACTTTCAGCGGATTCTGAACAAATGCTCCGCATTTTTCAGAATGACATTTCGTTCTTCTGAAAAATATCCGGTTACTTCAAAAGACTTTTTACTTCTTCAATATCCGGCAAGGCAGGAATTGCTCCTTTTTTGGAAACGCAAAGTGCAGCAACTGCATTTCCAAAGCGCACATATTCAGCAAGAGTTTTTTCATCAAAATCAAAAATGTCATTCCTGCGCGTAAGGCAATAAAGGATTCCTCCAAAAAAACTGTCTCCGGCTCCTGTTGTATCAACGGTCTTTACATCAAAGCCTTTAACAATTCCGCTGTATTCAATATCTTTGTTTTTATAGGAATAAAAAGCGCCGTCTTTTCCAAGAGTAATAAAAACAAGCCTTACACCCTGGCTGTGAATTTTTTCTGCGCCTTCTTTATAGTCAATGTTTTTTCCATATAAAAGAAAAACTTCTTCGTCGCTTACCTTAACAATGTCAGCATAATTAAAAAGGCTTTTAATTTTTTCAAAGGCATCTTTCTTTCCTTTCCATAAAGCTTCACGCCAGTTTGGGTCATAGGAAATAAGGACGCCAGCTTTTTTTGCTTTTTCAATTGCTTTTATTGTGCAGGTAGCAGCAGGTTCATCAGTTAAGGAAAGTGAACCTATATGAAATATTTTTGTATCTTCAAGACAGCTTTTGTCGATTGTATCAAAATCAATCTGTGTATCCGCTCCAGGATTCCTGCAGAAAGAAAAACTTCTTTCACCTGTTTCAGAAAGGGTAACAAAGGCCAAGGTCGTATGCTGACTTTCAGTATATTGAATTTCTTTTGTGTCAACATTAATGCTTTTTAGTGTTTTTCTGACATCTTCTCCAAAAGAATCTTTTCCCGTGCAGCCGATGAAAGCACCCTTGCCGCCCAGCTTGCATAAACATGAAACGCAGTTTGCAGGAGCACCGCCTGTATTTTCCTGATAAAGGTTGTTTCCATCAGGACTTTTTCCATTGAAAGTAAAATCTATTAATATTTCTCCTAAAGCTACAAGATGATTTTTTTTCATTGTAAGATTCCTCCAAAAAAAATTACAGGCATTCTTTAAGCCATAGAACCTGATAAGGTCCAAGATTTAATGGAACATGATTATAATACTTAATGCCCGTAATAATATCCCTGCTTTCCTGTGACCAGGCATCAATTTTGACTCTGCATGGGGATTCACTGAAATTTGCAACAACATGAATTGTTTTTCTTCTGAAAGCAAACACTCTTGAATCCTGCACATCATAAAAAGCAATTTCATTACCGCCGAGCATTTCTTCCTGGCTTCTCAGTTTTGTAATGGTCTTTAAGAAATCATTAAAGTCTTTCTGTTCTGCCGTAAGATTTTTTTCTTTTTCCCAGTCTCTTTTGATTCTGTGAACCCATCTTGAATCGTAACTTTTATTAGGATCATGACGATAAGTATAGTCGTTAAAGAGTGCCTTTTCATCATCCGTCAATTCCTAAAGAGGCAGCATCTTCATCGCTGAAGGTCCATCCAATATCATCATGGCATCTTATATAATTAATCCATGCACATTCTTTTGGAATGCTCCATCTTTTTTTAAGGGACAAAGTTAAAAGCCTTGTGTCCCTTGTTGCAAGTGTGGACCAGAACAATGCCATCTGCAAAGGATTGTAACTTAAGGTGCATTCATTTTTATTTATATACTTGATGACCTGATCAGGATGAACTATTGCTTCGCTCTTAAACTGAAGGCCTGGAGCCACAATTGAAGCAACGCATTGAAATGCAGAAATAAGTTTATGCGCATTGTCCAGGCTTTCGCAGCATGTGTATTTTTCTTTCCATACAAAAGCAAGTGCATCAAGGCGCAGAACGTCAACTCCAAGATTTGCAATAGATAAAAGTTCATTGCACATGGCAAGGAAAACTTCAGGATTGGAATAATTTAAATCCCACTGGAAAGAATTAAAGGTAGTCCACACCCATTTTTTTAAATCTTCATAATAGGTAAAGGAGCCGCGCCGCACGCTTGGAAAAATTTCACGCAGAGTTGAATTCCATTCATCAACTTCTTTTTTGTCATCAAGCATGTAGTAATATTTCTGATACTGAATGTTTCCAGCCTTGGCTTTTAGTGCCCATTCATGTTCATCGGATGTATGATTGAATACAAAATCAAGAACAAGTTTTATTCCGTTTTTATGAAACACATCTGCAACTTTTTTCAGGTCTTCAATAGTTCCCAGATTTTCCTGAACTTTACGATAACTTGATATTGCATAACCGCCGTCGTTATCATCTTTCGGGCAATCGAACAACGGCATAAGATGAATGTAATTGATTCCGGATTCTTTAAAGTAATCAATTTTGGTCAGAAGCTTTTTTAAATCTCCGCTAAAAAGATCTACGTAAAGCATCATTCCGACAGCGTCACTTTTTAAATACCATCTTTTTTCAACTGGAGTATTTAAAAAGTTTTCGTCATTTTTTTTCAGGCTGCTGTTTCTTTCTTCATAGGCTTTGTGCATAAGTTTTTCAAGTTCATTAAGGACTTTATAAAAATCCCATCTTTTGCCATAAAGTTCATACAAAAGAGAAGTCAAACGGGCCATGTTGTTCTGTAATTGTGTTTCGTACATATCGATTAACCTTTAACGGATCCTGCAAGAAGTCCTTTAACAAAAAATTTCTGAAGTCCCAGGAAGACTCCAAGAGGAAGAATCATGGATACAAATGCACCGGCTGTAAGCAAATGCCAGTCTGTGCCACGGGTTCCTGCCATATTCATAAGACGGACAGTTACAACTTCAAAATTCTGTTTTCCGCTTAAGAAGACAAGGGCAACAAGCATGTCATTCCATACCCAGATAAACTGGAAAATTGCAAATGAAGCAATGGCAGGCACACTTAATGGAAGTATAAGCCGGATAAATGTGGTAAAGTGACTTGCGCCGTCAATGAAACTTGATTCAAGAATACTTCTTGGAATGCTTGAAATGTAATTAAACATCATGTAGGTTGCAAGAGGAAGTCCAAAGCCGGCATGGGCAAGCCAGATTCCAAGATAAGAACCGTTTAATCCCAGCTTCTGATAATCCTTTAGAATAGGAATAAGGGAAATCTGCAATGGAACAACAAGCAGTGCAATGATTATTGCAAACAAAACATTTCTGCCCTTAAAGTTAAGCCATGCAAAACCGAAAGCTGCTGCAGCTGCAATAAAAATCGGAATTATAACGGCAGGAATCGTAACCGTAATGCTGGACAGGAATGCACTCGCCATTGTGGCACCCCTGATAACTTTAGTTCCTTCCATATTGCCTACATTATATCGCTGGCCAAAAAGAACCTGGTTATAGTTGTCTAAAGAAAAATCTCTTAATGTGCTGAAAAATTTCCACCAGCCGGTAGAAGAAGCTGCATCGGCAGTTCTGAATGAAGTAACAAAAATACCAACGGTTGGCAGAATCCATAAAATACATATTATAAGCAAAACTACTGTAATTATAGTTCCGCCTGTAGTTGTCTTTCTTTCATTGTTCTGTTTTGATTTCATTAGAATACCTCCCGGTTCTTGAATTCCTTAAGGTTGTAGTAAATTACAGGGCTTACTGCAATTAAAATAAGAATGGCAATTGCTGATCCTCTTCCGTAATGAAGGAATTTAAACATCTGCTTGTACTGCTGGCTTGCAAGAACTTCTGTTCCGTAAAGACCGTTTGTCATGGAGAAAACAATATCAAAACATTTTAAAGCAGCCAGAAGAATTGTTGTTGAAACAGAAATAATTGAACTTCTGATGTTTGGTATAATTATGCTTAAAATTATTTTAAATTCTCCTGCACCATCAATGCGGGCAGCTTCTATCATTTCTTCGGGAACGGCATTTAATGCAGCAGACAAAACAACAAGTGCAAAACCAGTCTGAAGCCAGATAAAAATTGCAATTAAAAATAAATTGTTCCATGGTGCATTGCCAAGAAAGTTTGAAGAATTAAATCCTAATCCTGTAAGTATTGCATTTAAAAGACCAATCTGATTTGAACCGTCAGGCCTGTAGGCATACATGAATTTAAATATTACGCCTGCACCTACAAGAGAAATAGCCATAGGCATAAAGATTAAAATCTTTGAAACTTTTTCTATATAACTTCTTTCTGCAAGGAGGGCAAAAATAAGGCCCAGCAAAACACTGAATCCTGTTCCGCAAATAAGCCAGATAGCAGTATTACGAATTGAAATCAGCATGCTTTTGTCGGTAAAAAGATATTTATAATTATCCAGGCCAACAAAATGTTTTGATATCTTATCCATAAAACTTAAAACAAGAGACCTGATTGTCGGTGTTAAAAGAAAATATCCCATTATTAAAACAGCCGGCCCGATGAAAATGTAAGGAACAATTTTGTTGTATATTTTTGAAGGGAAAAGCTGTGCTAAAAGATTTAATGAATAGAACAACAACACAACACTACTGACGCCCCAGACAACTGCAAAAAGTGTTGTTGAAACCTGATTTAATAAGTCAGCCTTTAATAATAAAAAACCTGAAATCATAATTAAAGCTGTTAAAGGCACGACTATCAATGTTTTTATAGAATCTGACATAATGATTCTCCTTGTTTTATTAGGGGAAAATGGCAGATACAAAAAGTAAAAACTCAAGTATCCGCCAGGATTTTTTTATGCTGAATTACTGCGGCCAGCTCTGATCAATATTCTTAAGGGCTTCTTCAGCAGATTCTGTTCCGCTTACCCAGTTAACCATTCCTGTCCAGAAAGTACCTGAACCTACTTCTGCAGGCATCTGGCCTGAACCGTCAAAACGGAATACTGATGCGTTTACAAGAATTTCAGCAAGCTGTCTTTCAATGGCATTGCTGTAATCTGCAAAATTCTGGTCCTTATGAGGGAACAAGGCACCGCCTACTTTAGCCCAAGGAATACATCCTTCCCATGTTGTAAGGAATTCAAGGAATTCAGAAACACCAGGCTTTTCGTTAAACATTACAAACTGATCGCCGCCGCCTAAAACAGGAGTTCCCCATGCAGAATCTACGGAAGGAAGTGCAAATACGCCAACCTTTTCTTCCATGTTGGCCTGAACATCTTCCGGTAAAAATCCCGTAATGAAATTTCCTTCACGGTGCATCATGGCTTTTGGAGGATTTTCAAACAAAGGCTTAATGCTGTCGCCGTAGTTTGATGTAAGGATATTTGTTCTTCCGCCATAAACATAACTGTCGTTAAAGAAAATATCCTGAATATATTTCATGGCATTTAATACAGCAGGATCATTAAAAGGAATTTCGTGCTTTACCCATTTGTCGTAAACATCCGGACCTGCAGTGCGGAGCATCATGTCTTCAAGCCAGTCTGTTCCAGGCCATCCTGAAGCAGCACCAGATTCAAAACCGACTGTCCATGGAGAGATTCCGTCTTTAACCATCTGGTCTTCAAGAGATTTAAGTTCATCCCATGTTTTTGGAATGCTGTATCCTCTTTTTGCCCATTCAGCCTTGTTATACCAGACAAAACTTTTTGCATTTACACGATGGAAAACACCGTAAACATTTCCTTTGTAAGAACCTAAATCTTTCCATACTGAAGCATAGTTTGAATCAATACGGTTAACAACATTCTGAGGAAGGGGCTTTAAATATCCCTGTTCTGCAAAAGTCTGCATCATGCCAGGCTGAGGAATCATGGCAATGTCAGGCGGTGTACCTGCAGCAGCCTGGACCTGAATCTGTGTTTCAAATTCAGGACTTCCTTCGTAAACAACATTGTAGCCTGTCTTTTCATTGAAGACTTTGATGATTTCCTCAAGGCGTGCAGCTTCTTCGCCACGGGAAGCACCAAAAACTAAAATAGTTTTGTCTTCTTCATTTTTTTTAGCAGCTGTGTTTTTCTTTGAGCATGATGTTAATCCTGCCATGAGGGCAAGAGCACCAAGACCCAAAACCATTTTTCCAAATCTGTTCTTCATCATAAAGAACACCTCCTTTATTTTATAAAAGAGGCTGTCCCAAAAGTTCCGTCATGCTGAATGGCAACCAGATGCAGCTTAGAGATTCTGAAACAAGTTCAGAATGACACTATGATTTATACTAATTGGACAGACTCTTTTAAAATTCCTAAATCATGTTGTTTCCCTTTCAATAATTTTAATCGGGATCACCATGGAAAAATTATTCCAGTCAGGATTCTGCAGTCTGTTGATGATGCAATGAGCAGCCATTTTTCCAGATTCATCAAGAGACTGACTTACAGAGCTCAAGCCGATATAAGAAGAAATATCAATATTATCAAAACCCAGAACCTTAATGTCTTTGCCTGCTTCTATTCCTCTTTCATGGCAAATAGAAATAAATCGGGCAGCAATAAGATCGCTTGAACACAACACGCAGTCAGGAAGTTCATCCTGGCTTAAAAATTCATTGATTCCTTCATCAAGCTGACTTTTTGAAAATTCACCAATCCATACATGTTCTTTTTTTATTTCAATATTTTCACTTAAAAAATATTCACGGTAACCTAAAAGGCGTTCTTCAGTTGCAGGAACATTGTATTTCTGCGTAGATTTTTCTCCGATGAATCCAGGCCTCTTGCATCCTTTTTTCAGGAAAAATTCCGCAGCCTTTTTTCCGCCATCCACATTCTGAATTATTACTGAATCAAAACCATCTAAAGTTGATTCCACAAAGCAGACAGGAAAACTTGCATTTTTAAGCTGATTCAAAGATTCTTCTTCAAGATGGAGAGAAAAAATTATCAGGCCGTCACATCTGTTTGTAGTTGTAATCGTAGAAATATAATCCCTTAAATCTTCTGAACTTTCGATGGAATAAATTACAAGTTCAAAATGTTCCTCTGAAAGAACTGATTCAACACCCCTTAACCTCTGCATGAAAACAGGCTGAGTAAAAAAAGGAGCTATTACACAAATTTTTTTATAAAGCTTTCTGGCCGTAATAACAGCATCAGCCTTAGGAACAAAATTTAAAACTTTAATTGCATCAAGAACCTTCTGCCTTTTGTCTTCTGCAACGAGGGAAGGATCATTGAGCACTCTTGAAACTGTTGCAGAACTGACACCGCTAAGGCGGGCAACATCATAAATCGTAGGAACTTTATTTGCCATTTTGACTCCTAAAAACATGAAATTGGTTTTATGAAACCGCTTTCATGTAATTGATTACATTATAATGGCAAATCTTTATTTGTCAAACATTTTTTTAAATTTTTTTAGAAAAGTTTTGAATTTCAAAAAAAAGCTGCCCGTTGCTTGCGGACAGCCAAAATATTTAAGCTGAATTAAATCCACCATTCAGGCGTAAGTTCGCCAAGTGTTATTGTTTTTTCCTTTTCATAGTCCAGCATAATCTGAACTTCCTTGTATTTTTCCGGCATGAGCTGAACCATAAGTTCGCGGCAGGCACCACATGGTGCACCTGTTGTTCCATCCGGCAGAATGGCAAGAACTTTCTTAATTTCATTTTCGCCGTTTGTAAGCATGTTAAAAATTGCATTGCGTTCTGCACAGATTCCCAAAGTAGAACAGGTGTCAACACAGATGCCCGTGTAGATTTTTCCTGAACCGGAAAGTATTGCAGCGGCAACTTCTCCGCAACTTACGTAATCAGAAATTTTCCTTGCATTCATAACAGCTTTGGCTTCTTCATACATCTGAACCCATATTTGTTCCATAATATTTCTCCAAAATAATTTTTATATAGTATGCTGCAGCAATTTTTTTCAGGCAATAAACCATTAGTTTACTTTTGCCATAAATGGAATTAATTCTAAAGGATATTCTTCTCTATATAATAAGCAACGCCGTCATTGTCGCAGGAAAGGGTTATTTCCGTTGCAATATTCTTAACCTGGGCAATGGCGTTTTCCATGGCAATTCCCATTCCTGTTGTTTTAAGCATGCCTATGTCAGTAAAGTCATCCCCGAAAGAAATCATCTGTGCAAGGGAAATATTTAAATATTCAGAAATAAACTTTATGCCATTTTCTTTTGTAGAACTTGCCGGAGAAAACTTATACCATGGAATATCGCTGAAAGCAACATAGCAGCAGTCATTAACGGCCGATGCAATTTCCTTTGCTTTTTTTTCATCAGTCAAAGCGGCACAGAACTTTATAGCCGGATAAGGAAAGTTTTTTAAGTCGTCGTATTTAGCTTCATTGCCATAGCGTGTAGACTTGTCTTCTTTTTTATTCCAGAAAAAATCATCGGCTGTATCAACTGTAATTTCTGCATTGCTGCCTAAAACTTTATATGTCTGGTTTAGCAAGGCCTGGGTTTCTTTTACAGAAAACCCCTGACTGTGAATCAGCTTGTCATTAAAATAAATTGTGGCACCTGCATTGCATATTTTTATTTCAGGATGAATTTTATCTGCATATTCTTCTACACGCGTAATTCCGCGGCTGGTGCAAAAACCAATCAGGATTCCTTTCTGGCGGCACTGGTTTAAAACTGAAACTGTATAATCAGAAAGGGTTCCGTCAGAATGTAAAAGGGTTAAATCTAAGTCTGCAAAAATGATTTTTATTTGTTCCATAGATTATTATAAAAAGCAGGTTTTAATTTTGCAATAAAGAATCAGTTTAAACACACTAAAAAGAACTGTCACCCTGTTTCATGGTCTGCAAAAAGAAAACAACACAGATTCCGGATCAAGTCCGGAACGATAAGTTTAATTCTTTTAATACACCTGCAATATTCTGATTTATGCAGATTGACTGATTTTCTATTTCTTTCGGGCAGCTTGCTTCGCCGTAATTCAGGCATGCGTAAACAGCATTTTTATTTTGCACCGTCATCTGCCAGAAAGGATATTTTATGATTCCCGGTGTATTTGATCCGACTCCTAATTCTAAAAATAAAATCTTTTTGCTTATGTTTTCCTTTAAAAACTTGCTGTAATTTTCGCAGGCTGTCTGCCAGCCCACATCTTCTACAAAAGAATTGTCGCAGCGTAAATTTGTTGTAAGAGGTTCGCCACAAGCGGGACACTTAGGAATTAATTCAGCAGGAATTTCTAAAGTTTCCATGTTTATGGAAGACGCCATTTTGCGGACAAGTTTTTCGTTGTCGTAAGTTTTTTTGCAGCAGGTTTTTGAACACTGAAAAAGTCCGTAGTCTCCCTGCGTATAAAAAAGCCGTGTCTTTTCAAATCCGCTTTTCTGGAACTGATGATCTACATTTGTCGTAATTACAAAATAGTTTTTATCCTTTACAAGTTCCAGTAAATCTTTATAAGGCTTGCCTGCCGGACATTCGTAACGGTTTACTAAAATAGCCTTAAACCACCATGCCCAGAACTGCTCAAGATTTTTATATGGATAAAACCCGCCTGAGTACATATCTCTGATTCCAAAGCGTTTATGCCATGGCTCAAAATATTTTTCAAAACGCTCGCCGTCATAATAAAATCCGGATGCCGCTGAAAGACCTGCCCCCGCACCGATTAAAACTGCGTCACAAGACTGCAATGCGTTTTTAAGCTGTCCGATTTTTTTTGAATTGTTTTCAGCACCGCCGTTATGTTCTATTTTATTTGAAAAGATTTTCATAAATCATTTTGTCCCTGTCCGTAAAGACGTTAAAAATCACTTTGATTTTGCTTAGTGTTTTCTGCTTAAAATCCTGCACGGTTTTAAATGCAATCTGCGCTGCTTCTTTTTGCGGAAAGCCGAACACGCCTGTAGAAATACAGCAAAATGCAATGGAATCAATTTTGTTTTCTACTGCAAGATTTAAGCATGAATTATAGCAGCCAGCCAAAAGTTCTTTATGCTGCGGTAAAAGAACATCCTGAACAATGGGCCCGACAGTGTGGATTATATATTTACACGGCAGATTGTAAGCATCCGTAATTTTTGCCTTACCAGTCTCTTCGTCGTGTTCCTGTTTTTTCATGATTTTGTCGCATTCTAGCCTTAACTGAACACCAGCAAAAGTATGAATGGCGTTATCAATACACGAATGGTTCGGACTAAAGCAGCCTAAAAGTGCAGAGTTAGCAGCGTTTACGATTGCACCGCATTCAAGCGTTGTAATGTCGCCTTGCCACAAATAAATGTCATCATTAAAAACAGGCGTAAGGTCACTTAGCTTTGTAATTCCTTTTTTGCTTGTTTCTTCCATTAAGTATTCATTCTGAACAGTTA
This sequence comes from Spirochaetia bacterium, assembly GCA_022768865.1. Taxonomy (GTDB): domain Bacteria; phylum Spirochaetota; class Spirochaetia; order Treponematales; family Treponemataceae; genus Treponema_D. The sequence continues at coordinate 2,811 of JALELH010000092.1, read as the reverse complement.
AAAAATCATTTGAAACAAACAGCGGCGGTCGCATATTGAACAGTGCCCGAAGCAGATGTTTCTGTTCATCTTCAGTTTCCGGCATTTCTATTTTCTTATACTGCGGATTTTCTGCAAGCAAGTATTTAATTAAAAAAATACGTCTTTCGTTCTGTGTCATGTGGCCTCCTGAATTAAATCAACTGCACAATTTGGACAAACCTTTTTACAGTTTCCGCAATGCAGGCAATGTTACTTAATTATTTTTGCATGAATACCGGAAAAATCTATGCAGGATTGAGGGCAGACATTCTGGCATTTTTTACAGTTTGTGCATTTTTCATTAATCGTATAGGCTGCATATTTTTTTCTTCTGAAGATTTACCCAGAGAAAAAGAAATACGTTCAATGGGCTTTTTGCTTAAGTCAAACCATTCACCGTATCCTTTTGTAAGCTTAAAAACCGTCAATGCTTTCTGGCTTTCCTTTGTGGGATAAATTTCATTCATATATGGATTTTTCTGCAAAAGCAGAGGCAGCCGTTCTGTTCCGTTTTCTTCTACAATTCCCTGAATGGAAACTGCAACACGGCTCATTGTGTATTTGCCTTTTATCCCTGTCAATGAAATATGTGAATTTGAAATCAGCCGTTTATAAAAACCTTTTCCACATGCAGTAAGAAAATACAGGGAACTTTCATCGCTGTCCATAATGTCGATTGCACATGTTACAGGGAAGTTATCCTGATCCACACTTGCAATTATTACAGTGTGAATTTGTGTTTCTATAAACTTTAAGATTTCTTTTGCTGTCATAATTTATTCCAGATATTCATTAAAAAAGATTGCTCAAGTCTCCCAAAAATGACACAACAACAAGAACTCCGGCAATTGCAAAGCCAGAGTTCGTTTTTAGTTCAAACCTTACTTAAAGAATAAACCTGTTGTCATGTCAAGGTAGTTTTCGCCGGCATAGTCCGGATATGCAGAGCGAACCTTTGCCTTAAAGTCTGCACCATTTTTGCTTGTCTTTGCAATTGCCTTAATATTTTCAAGGTAATCGATTTTTGTCTGGGCATCTTTTAAATCTTCCGGTGTGTAGTGTGCTGTCAAAATCAGGCTGTAGCCTTTTGCAATGTAAGATTTAAGTTCTGCAATTACGACATCTGCATGGGCTGGTCCTGCAATGATTGAATGGCAGTCGTGGCCAAGCATGTGCGTGTAAACGGCATTGATTTCAGGGATTTCAATATCAAAGGCTTCTGCCGTCTGCTTGATTACAAAATCGATTCCACCGATGTTGATTTTGCCTTCACCGATTACATTTGTAATCTTATGAACTGAACCATCAAAGCCTGCACCAAATGCCTTTGTAAAGTTTGTAATCAAAGCCTTGCCGCCGCCGTTGGCAGAATATTCTACTGCGTTCTGTGTTGCATACTTTGGCACATCTGGCAGGAAAGTTGCACCTGCTCCGTGGTAAGAAACCAAAACGCCTGCAACTTCTTTGCCTTTTAAATATTCTTCCAGTTCCCTGTTGTTGTCAAAGAAACAAGGGGATTCAATTACAACGGTCTTGCCTGCCTTTTCTACGATAAATACTTCGTCGTCAATAAAGTCCTTTGTCTTGTATGCATGGAGTTTTACGCTGCCGAAGTCGAAAACATTCATCTGGCCTTTTGTAAGCTTTACCTGTGTAAATGTGTTTTTATTCATTTTCTTTTCTCCTGTCTGTGCTGCAGATGCTGATTTTGTTGTGCTGCAGCCTGTAAAGATTGCAGCACCCATTGCTAAACTTAAAATTGTTGAAGTAATTTTTTTCATACAATTCCTCCTGTCTGAAAAATGGATTAGTGGCAGTCTAAAAAAGGCTGCCATTTTTTTTATTCACTTACTACGCTGATTCTTTCTTTTATATGATTTCCGTTTAGAACTTCGTTGGCAAAGGCAATTGCATAGTCTGCATAGCTGATTACGCTCTGACCTTTTGAATTCAAGGTGAGTTCTTCGCCAGCAAGAATATATTTTCCTGTACGCTCGCCGTCTGCCTGAAAGTCGCCTGCCGGGCTTATGTATGTCCAGTTTACATTGCTGCATTTTCTCAAGAAATCCAGTGCTTCTTGATGTGCTGCTGCCAATGGCTTGAAAGCATCCGGAAAATCTTTTCCGTCTGCAACTGTAAGTGTGTGTTCTTTATTTACATAAAGGCTTCCTGCTCCACCAACGATTACAAAGCGTGCTTTTAAACCAGCCATAACCTTGCACAAATGTTTTACAGCATTCGGAATGCCTTCAACTGTGTCGGCAGTCCATGCACCGAATGCGTCAACAACAGCGTCAAAGTTTTTCAAGTCGTCGGCTGTGATTTCAAAAGCGTCTTTTACAACAGCGTTCTGAGCCACAGATTTATTTTCTTCACGAACAAAAGCCGTAACCTCGTTGCCTTTGTTTACCAATTCCTGTGTGATAAGTTTTCCTGCTTTTCCGTTTGCACATACAACTGCGATTTTCATGATTATTTCCTCCATAATTTTGTTGAAACTTTATTCAGAATCTTTTTTGAACGAGCGCCACCGAGCATCCTCAAGATAACTGCTTCCTTTTTGTTGTAACTTCGAAGATTACATTAACAAATATAAAACACTTTCATTGTAATGTCAATAGTTACAACAAAGAAAATTATAACATATTTCGTAACTATTCAGCACTAGAATCCGAAACAGGTTTCAGGGGAACCGGTAAAGGCAAGCCTTATTGCTTCAAAGGCATTGACTCCGTGCTTTCTGGCAGAATCAATGTAAGACCTGATTTTCAGATACCATCGGGCACCATC
>JALELH010000079.1 GCA_022768865.1 Spirochaetia bacterium | reverse complement strand
AACACGGAAGTCAAGCACCTCTGCGCCGATGATACTGCGGAAGCGGAAAAGTAGGTGGCTGCCGGCTTTTTTTTGTTTAAAGGATTTTATTAAGGGTTCAGGCTTTTTTTTAATAGCGCTTTCGCAGCCTTTATGGACATTAACGAATTGCTGTGCAGTTCGTGCGGACTGCCCCCTGAAAGCCGGCTTTTTTTGTTTAAATGGTTTTGGCATTTAATAATGTTATTTTTTAGAATATTTGTTACATGGCGTTTATTTAGCTGAAAGCTATCCGGATTTCGCAAGGTCTGGATGGCTTTTATTTTTGCTCCAGAGCGTTATAAATGGCTTCTGGTTAGCATTTTTTATCCAAATAGTAATTTTATATTAATCATTTTAAAGCATTCTATAGAGCCTTTTTATTGCATTTTACTTATAAAAACTTCATCTCTTACCTATCAAGTGATAAGGAGGCTAAGAGATGAAAAAGACTCTTATCGCAGTAGCTGCAGCTGCAGCTTTGACAACATCTGCTTTTGCAGAAATTACATTCGGTGCATGGCTTCGCGCAATTCCTACACCAATTGCTTCAACTGGTGAAGATACTGTAGCAGGTGCTACAAACTCTTGGGGTTGGGGATGCCGTACAGCACGTCTCGACGTTAACGCTGTTTCAGAAGACGGAAAAGCAGGTTATTCAATGGGTATCTTCAATGATATGAACGACGGCCTTGGTGCTGGTGACCATGCTTTGCTTTGGGTAAAGCCAATTGACCAGGTAAAAGTATCTGTAGGTAAATTCGATAGCCCTGATAACGGACTTCGTGGAGACTTCTGCTACGGTTCATGGAACTGGCTTCGTCCATATAACTGGATTTACGACGGTGAAGGCCTGACATTTGACGGCGTTTCAAAGAACGGCCTTATGGTAGAAGCAGACCCAGTAGATGCATTGCATGTATTTGTTGCTGTTCCACTTGAAAACACATACGAAAAGACAGCTGAAACAGTTTACCGCAACATCCAGGCAGGTTTCGGATATTCAATTGCCGGCATTGGTAAAATCAAGGCACAGTTTGTAGGTGACTACAGCCAGAAGAATTCTGTTAAAACAAATTATAACGAAGAAGAAGATTTTGAATGGGATGCTGAAAAAGGAACACATAAATTTAAGGAGGGTGTAGAAGACAGAGAAAGAGCAAAGGTTGGTGCAGGTAAGAAAGATGATGCAACAACAGGCAAATTTGGTGTAGCATTTGACCTTACAGCTGTAGAAAATCTTTACGTAACAGTAGGTGCACGCTTCGGTATTGCAGACAAGGATTACTGTGATGCAGACTACCTCAAGATGTCTTTTGCTGCCGGTGCTTCTTACCAGGTTGCAGACAATCTCAAGGTTAGCGCATCTGGAACTTTCTACAAGTCACAGGAAAAGGCTTTCGGAAAGAAAGACGACAAAAAAGACAACAAGTTTGACTTCGGTGCAGGTGTTGACTTTACAGTTGCAGACGGTCTTACAGCAACAGCTGATGTTCGCTTCCTTAACACAGGATACGGCAAAGACGGTGATGACAACTCAATCAGCTTCCTCGTTGGACTTAACAAGAGCGTAAGCAGCAACGGTTCTATCGGTGTTGGTTTCCAGGGTGCAACAAACGGCAATGGTCTTGTACGCAAAGGCGGTTCTTCAAGCGGTATCAAGGCCGGATGGAACGAAGATGGAAAGGCAACAGACGGAGACCAGTTCTGCTGGGCTATCCCTGTTAGCGTAAGCGTTTGGTTCTAAGTTTAACTTAGCTTAATGCACAATAAAAAAGGCTCTGCAGCAATGCAGGGTCTTTTTTATTGTTTTTTGTCATTCTGATGCAGGTCAAAATCTGCAAAACTGCAAGCAGCCCCTGAGGTCCTAAATGTGACATACCTAGGTCAGGGTAATCGCAAGCTAAAAACTTATCTACTCCTGCAATACACACATTGCAGGTCTTCTTCCAGAAAGAAATACCGTATTTTATGACCTTTTTATAACCCATCAGTTTGTATTCCATGTCATAGTTTTGGTTTACAACCTGTGCTAATGCTTCATCAGCTTTTGGTAAGGTATCCTTTCTTGTGTGAAAACAATGCTGTCATTTTGTAAGTTCTTTCCTGAACCATTTCGTAATGATTCCCCTGTAAATATAATTTATTTCCTTGTTGGGGATTTTTAGAGCTGCCACACACATAACGTCGACTGATTCAATCTTAATAGGTTTTAAATAGCCCGTAAGCATAGCATGTTCCAGATGCCGTCTGTCTTTGTCTGTACATCTGCACAGAGTATTTCTTCGTGGAGCTCTGCCTTTACGGTGCCGCCGTTTATCAAAGTTTCTATTTTCTGTTTTGTTTCTAAGTCTGCGTTCTGAAAAATGCGCTGCATTTGTCTAGAATCTTTAAACAGGTTAACCAATATTAAACCTATAGCCGTAAAAACAAAATATTATTAAAACTATGCACCCAAAAGTGACCATTTTTTATTTTTTTGAAAATAATTTATATATGAGCATTTTGTGTTCAAATAATTATTTCAAGGAGCTGTTATGGCAGAAAAGGACATGACGGAAAAGACGCTGGAATCCTACAATGATGTTTTTGCAGACATTGTCAATGTTTCAAAAATTGACTTCCCTGTCAATTTTTGAACGTCTATTTTGCTTAAGTTTACATGCGCCATCCATGGCTTTATGTTACTGTAAGACTTTTTACTACTGGAGTGTTCTAGTTTTGCGAATGCAAAACTAGCGGCAAAAGTTATAAAAACCGAATATAACTAAAGAGTAATGCTTTTGCCGGGGACGTTGCCAAATACTGGAAAAACGGCAAGATACGCATTGCACTGTTCGGGTTTGAAAACCAGACGGCAGTGGATAAAAACATGCCGCTGCGTGTTTTCGGTTATGACGGTGCAAGTTATAGAAATCAGCTGAATCACAGGAAAAAGGAACTCTATCCTGTAATAACTTTAGTTTTATACTTCGGCGATAAGCCCTGGAACAAGCCAAAGAACCTTTTAGGGTGTTCAGATGTTCCGGAAAAACTAAAGCCCTACGTCAGCGATTATAAAATAAACATTTTTGAAGTCTGCAGGCTCACAGAAGAGCAGCTTGGATATTTTAAAAGTGACTTTAAAATAATTGCAGACTATTTCGTAAAGCGCAGGAAAAATCCGGACTATAAAGGTTCCAGGGAAGCAATAAAACACATTGACGAGTTTTTCAAGCTGATGAAGGTTTTAACAAAAGACAAAAACCTGGAAAATGTTTATAATAATACAGAAGACAGCAATGGAGGCGATGAAAATATGGATAAATAATTTAACTTATTTGTTTAATAAAGGACAGTCAGAAGGCGAAGCCGAACTTATACAGAAGTTCATTAAAAACGGCAATATGACTGTTGAACAGATTGCAGAAATCATTAAGCTACCTGTAGAAAAAGTGCGGCAACTTGCAGAAATGAACTTAACAACGGCATAAGTACTTATGCCTGCATAAAGCCTGCTTAAAATATGTATTATTAGTCCTGAATATTTAAAACAGACGCCCCCGCAGTAATGCAGGGGCGTTTTCTTTTGCTTAATATGGCCGCGCCGCCACCGCCAAACCTTTAAAAACAAGAACCCCCTGGGGATGAGCCAGGGGTCTGCTTTATTAAACTACATTCGTAATTATGTTAAGCAAGTTGCGGTTTGATTAGAACCAGCAGCTGATTGCAACTGGGATAGCCCATACAAGGTCATCACCTTTTTCTCCGGCAGGGGCAATTGCGTTATCCCAACCGTTGTTGATAAGACCAGCACCGTTTGTTGAACCCTGGAATGCTACACCGATGTATCCGTTAGAAGAAATGCTCTTTGTAACGCCAACAAGGAAGCTGATTGAGTTGTCATCACCTTCTTCTCCACGGCCTGTGTTGATGAAGCGAACATCAGCAGCAAGGTTAACTCCGTCTGCTACAGCAAAGTCGATACCTGCACCAGCAAAGAATGCCATATCGTCTGGATCATCAGCTTTTCCGAATGAATCATCCTGTGTCATCTTTACGCCACCGTCTGCAGATACCTTAAACTGGTCTGTAACCTGGTAAGAAACACCTGCTGTGTAAGCCATCTTGAGGTACCCTGCATCACAGTAATCCTTGTCTGCAATACCAAAGCGTGCACCTACTGTTACGTAAAGGTTTTCTACTGCTGTAAGGTCAAATGCTACGCCAACCTGTCCTGTTGTTGCTGTTTCATCTTTACCATCTACTGTTACTTCTGTGTAGTCACCAATGTACTGTGCCTTGATTTTACCGATGCCGTCGATTGTGTAGCCGAAACCAGCCTGGATGTTCTTGTATGCATCTTCTGCTTTCTGGTATTTAACATAAGGATTCTTTTCTCCGGCCTTTGCATAATCCTTAGACATTGGGATTACAGCAAACATGTGAAGTCCTTCGATTGGGTCAACTTCTGCCATCAAGCCCTTGCGCCAGATGCCGTCGAATGTAAGTCCTTCACCGTCATAAAGCCAGTTATATGGACGGAGCCAGTTCCATGAACCATAGCAGAGGTCTCCGCGGAGTCCGTTATCAGGGCTATCGAATTTACCGATAGAAAGCTTTACCTGATCAATTGGCTTTGCCCAGATTACTGCGCGGTCGCCCATTCCAAGTCCGTCATCCATGTCGTTGAAAACGCCCATAGAGAAACCTACTTTTCCGTCTTCTGAAACACCGTTGATGTCGAGACGTGCTGTACGAGCACCCCAACCCCAAGAGTTTCCATATGCAACGATTGCATCTTCACCGTTGTGTGCAATTGGAGCAGCCAAAGCGCGAAGCCATGCACCGAATGTAATTTCTGCAAAAGCAGATGTTGTCAAAGCTGCAGCTGCAGCTACTGCGATAAGAGTCTTTTTCATCTCTTAGCCTCCTTATTTTTTGCGATACCATACGATATCATATTTTTATTCTACCCCCTAATATAGCAGAAGTCAACAAAATTCTTTTGAATTTCCTGTTGAATTTGCAGTTTTCGGGTGCAGATAGTTAATTTTCGGTAAATTTTTCTAAATTCTACAATACTAATTGTCATAAAAATGTGTTTTTTATGTACAAAGTCATCCCGAGTCTTCTTTGTCATCCCGAACTTGTTTCGGGATCTGCAAATGGTAAGCAATAGAGACCCTGAAACATAACGAACAAGGTGAGGCACCAAGCAGCTGTGCTGCGCAGGGTTCAGGGTGACGTTTAAAGTTCAGCATTAAATTCTGTCAAGCTCATGATTAAATCCTTTGATTGCTCAAGCTTTTGCAAGCTGACTAAGCTGTTCTGCGGATAAACCGGTAGCCTGAATGATTTTAGCTGGCTCAAGACCCATCTTTAAAAGTTTTTTTGCAGTTTCAATAAAGCCTTCAAGTTTGCCGGCAGCCTTGCCTTCCATTATTCCGGCTTCTTTACCTTCACGAATACCGGCTTCTTTACCCTCGTCGTAGCGGTTTCTGTCATATTCTTCCTGGTTGAATTCTGTAAGACTCATATTTAATATCTCCAGCAGTGCAGGCTTTATGCAGGCTTTATGCAGGCTTTATGCCGTTGTTAAGCTCATTTCGGCAAGCTGACGCACTTTTTCTACAGGAATCTTTATAATATCTGCAATTTGTTCTACAGTCATATTCCCGTTTTGAATAAGTTTTTGGATAAGTTCAGATTTGCCTTCTGCCAGACCTTCAGATTTTCCGGCTTCTTTTCCTTCTCGTATGCCGGCTTCTTTACCCTCGTCGTAGCGGTTTCTGTCATATTCTTCCTGGTTGAATTCTGTCAAGCTCATATTCATCACCTCCATCTTCTGGCTTTGGAAAAATCCGTTAAGCATATTATTCTTTATAGCAAATTCCATTGCTTCGTCAACAGCTTCTTCTTTGGTTAAGCCTTGTTTTATATTTGACTTTATGCGTTCTATGTAGGCTGCATAATCATTTAGCGGCTTGCACTTGGCAAGCAGACCTTCATTATGCCCTTTGTTGATATTTACTAAAGTTGCGGTCCATTCAAACTCACCATCGGACTTTGGAACTTCAAAGGCGTCTGACAGTTTAAGCTTTTCAATATCAGCCGTTTGCCGTGAACCATTATAAATAACTATAAACTGTGGTGTTGGAATTTTCAACAATGCAGAAGAATATATATCCTTCTGCTGTTTTGAAATATGCTGTTGATAAAGCTGCGCGAAGTAGAACAAACCTCGCAATGGCATATTTGGATTATAGGTAGACTGCTGTTCATACAGGTTCATCTGGCTGTCTATCAGAAAAGACAAATCGTTTTTCATTGTAATGTAAATGATGTTTTCGATGGTCGTAAGCTCTAAATCGTCCGGGTTCTTGTAATCAGAATTGTTCAGTGCGTTGTAGAGGGACAATAACCAGTCCTTGTGTTCCTCCTTGCCGAAGATTGCTTTGAATAATCGGTCCTTGTAGATTACGTTAGGTTGTGTTTGTGCAGGCATAAATGCC
>JALELH010000078.1 GCA_022768865.1 Spirochaetia bacterium | reverse complement strand
AACACGGAAGTCAAGCACCTCTGCGCCGATGATACTGCGGAAGCGGAAAAGTAGGTGGCTGCCGGCTTTTTTTTGTTTAAAGGATTTTATTAAGGGTTCAGGCTTTTTTTTAATAGCGCTTTCGCAGCCTTTATGGACATTCACGAACTGCACTGCAGTTCGTGCGGGAAAAGTTACAGATTGTTCCGGCTTCTATTTAGTCAAATGCTTTTCTCGTTTATTTTATCTTGTTAAATATTTTCCTTAATAGTCCAATCTTTCCAAAGCAAATCCAGTAAACAAAAATAAATAGCATTGCAAAAAGTGTTCCGCATATAACTATATACAAAATTGACCATAGATAGTGCATAATAAAGTTTACGATATTCGTTATAAATCCATAGAATTCAGACTTTGTATCCGGCAGAATAATTCCGCTTTCTGTCTTGCTTTCCGGAAGCTGTGCATATAAATTAACCTTTGAAAATGCAACTTCCTTTGACAGCCTGTTCAGCTGCCCCTGCAGATTTTCAAATTCACTGGTGGCATTGGAAAGCTGGGATTCTACCTGAAGAATTTCCTGTATGTTCTTTGCTTTAGTTAAATAGTCCTGAAACTTTGCTATAAGTATTCTTTTATTTTCAAGTCTTGTTTTAACATCGTAATATTGTTCCGTAACATCCCTTTCGTTGATATTCTTGTTTTTAATTTTTCCAAGGGTTCCTGTTGATTCCATTGCCTTATCAAAGTCATCTGCCGGAATATGGGCCGTTATATTTATGCTTGTTGAATTTTCATTTGATGAAGAAATATAGCCGCCGTATTTTTTTACCCAGCTTTCTATTGCCGTAAAAGTTTCAGAGAGATTTTTTACCTGAAGATTTACGTCTGCATTTTTTATTTTCTTTTTTTCAGACTGAATCTGTGCTGAATCTGCATTTTCAAAATCTTCTTCCATAATGTCTTCTGCAAAAGCTTCAGTCTGTGCATTTTCAAAATAGCTGTCTGAAGATACATGTCTTGCCATGGCAAGCCTTGGTGCCATTGCTTTTTCTTTAAAAACTTTAGTCTGCAAAAAATCAGGTTTCTTGTTATTGGCTGCTATAACTGCTCCAACAGAAATGACTGTAAATGCAACGGCAAAAATTTTCTTATAGTTTAATTTGTTCATTTGTATTCTCCTTGAAATTTAAACATTTTTGAGAGGATATTGTTACGATGCAAATTTTTTATACTTCTAAAAAAAACAATACCCATAGTTGAAAAAAGTTGTATAATGGGTATTTAAGAGGAAATTTATGAATAAAACTAATATTACAGGTCCGGTTTACGATGCCCGTGAACTTGGCACCCCGAAGACTCTTGTGCTTGGTATTCAGCACATGTTTGCAATGTTCGGTTCAACTGTTCTTGTTCCGCAGCTTACAGGATTAAGCGTTTCGGCAACACTTCTTTTTGCCGGTCTTGGAACCCTTCTTTTTCATCTTGTTTCTAAAAGAAAAGTTCCGGCTTTCTTAGGTTCTTCCTTTGCTTTCCTTGCAGGTTATTTTGCAATTGCTCCACACGGAGAAAAAGAACTTCTTCCTTATGCCTGCCTTGGCGTTGCATGTTCTGCAGTTCTTTATTTTATTCTTGCTTCCCTTATAAAAGTTTTTGGCGTTAAAAAAGTAATGAAGTTTTTCCCGCCGGTTGTGACGGGTCCGATTATTGTGGCAATTGGACTTACACTTTCTCAGTCTGCCGTAAACAGCTGTTCTACAAACTGGTTCATTGCCCTTGTTGCAATTCTTGTAATTGTAATCATAAACATCTGGGGACGCGGCATGGTTCGCATTCTTCCGATTCTTATTGCTGCCATTGCATCTTACGTTGTTGCAGGATTTATGGGCAAGGTTGATTTTACACCTGTTGCCAGTGCTCCATGGATTGGTCTTCCTGTAAAAGCTGAAGATACGGTTTTTGCAATTTTTAAAAATCCAAATACATCACTTATAATTACTTCAATTATTACAATCATGCCGATTGCCATTGCAACCATGATGGAACACATCGGCGATATTGCTGCAATTTCTTCTACTGTAAACAGAAATTATTTTGACGACCCTGGACTTCACAGAACACTTTTAGGCGACGGTCTTGCAACCCTTGCTGCTTCTATTTTTGGTGCTCCTGCAAATACAACTTATGGAGAAAATACAGGCGTCCTTACTCTTTCTAAAGTTTATGACCCGCGCGTAATCCGTCTTGCAGCACTTTTTGCAATTCTGTTTTCTTTCTCTCCTAAATTTGCAGCATTAATCAGCTGCATGCCTACTGCAACTGTCGGCGGTATTTCCATTGTTCTTTACGGAATGATTTCTGCCGTCGGTGTAAGAAACATGGTTGAAAGTCAGGTTGACTTTAAGGAAAGCCGCAACGTAATTATTGCAGCCCTTATTCTTGTTCTTTCAATCGGAATTAAATTCAGTGCTGCAGGTGCAATCAACATTCACTGCGGTTCCGTTACAGTTGGACTTTCTGGTCTTGCCGTTGCTTCCCTTGTAGGAATTATTCTTAATGCAGTTCTTCCGGCACGTTCAGATTTAGGTGAAACTTCAATTAAAAAGGACATTGAATAGATGACAGATGAAAATATTTTTTATCTTAACCATCCCCTGATTCAGCATAAGATTTCCCGTCTACGTGATGAAAATACGGGAACAAATGAATTCCGCAAACTTGTAGAAGAAATTACAATGCTTATGGGTTTTGAAGCCCTGCGTGAACTTCCACTTGAAGATGTTGAAATAAAAACACCTATAGAAAAATGCAGGACTCCAATGCTTTCTGGACGCAAGATGGTTGTTGTTCCAATCATCCGTGCTGGCTTAGGCATGATGAACGGAATCCTTGATCTGGTTCCTTCTGCAAAGGTTGGACACATTGGTCTTGCACGCAATGAAAAAACACATCAGGCAGAAGAATACTATTGCAAGATGCCGGATCTTCTGGACCAGCGTCCTATAATCGTAGTTGACCCTATGCTTGCAACGGGCGGTTCTGCCATTGACGCAATTTCCATGATTAAAAAGCGCGGCGGAAAAAACATTAAGTTCATGTGCATTATTGCCGCACCTGAAGGACTTAAAAAACTCTCAGAAGCTCACCCGGATGTAAAAATCTACGTTGGCCATCTGGACCGCTGCCTGAACGAAAATGCCTACATCTGCCCTGGCCTTGGAGATGCCGGCGACAGAATCTTCGGAACAGATGATTAATAGGTCGAATGTCGAAGAATTAAAAATAAATTTTTTATAGAAAACTAGACGCCTTTCGGCAGAACCAGGCCTGAAAAAAAGGCTTCCGCACTACGTTTGTGCAGATTTTTTTTCATTCCTGAACCTGCCTACGGCGTCTATGCTCGATAAAATAAATATATTCTGAAATTATTCTGAAAGTCGACATTCGCCCTAAAATTTTAGCCAACAAATATGGAAAGGACTGTCTAGAAAGGCAGTCTTTTTTTTAGTATTATAGTGGCCATGAAATTCAACCTTAAATTTTCCGGCATATTTTTTGCATTAATACTTTCAATATTACTTTCATCCTGCTCCGGCATTATTGGCTACGGTGTTTTACTCTGGAACGATAACGAACATAAAATTTCTGACGGCACTGTAGTTCCTGTTTATTTAAAATCAAACATTTCTAAAGTTTATGTAATTGCACTTCCTGACACAAAAGAAAAAGTTGAAGTTCCGCTGTGGCAGCTTTCTGCTCCTGAAAAAAAATCCAGGGCAAACAAACTTGCTGCAAAATATGCAGAATATAAAAATACTTACGCAAAAAGTGCCATAGACGGCCTGCCAATCCGTGCAGACAAAGTGAATACTTCCAAACAGGTTTACCGCCTGCGCAAAAATGAAACTGTAAAAATCATGTATAAAGGAAAAGGCGTTGCTCCTCAAAATGGCGGCGTGCCTCTTGAAGGTGAATGGCTTCATGTTTTAACTTCCGGCGGAACAGAAGGCTGGTGTTTCAGCTACAACCTGCGTCCTTATACAATGCTGGCAGATGATGTTGAAAATCAGAATCAGGCTGTTGCAGAAACAGATGAAGAAGAAGCAGATACACTTATAGAAGGAATTCTAAATACTGTGTGGTATCCTGAATATTACGGTTCAATGATTTCTAAAAAACAGATTGATTTGAATTTCTTCAATACAACATTTAAGTTTGCCATAGACGAAAATAATTCTCTTGTTACTATGGCACTTCCGGAAATGGAACTTGAGTTTGCATATAAGGGCGTTACAAAAACAGAAGAAAAGGAATACGACATTAACGAAACTCCTCTTCAGCTGACAGTGCGCAATAAAAAATCCATCGTTGTAAAATACACGGACGAAAAGGGAATGCCTGCATCCTATAATTTTATTTCCCTTGGAGACAAAAATCCTGATCAGATTATTGCAGAAGAAGTTAAGCGCCGCCAGAATGAATACAAAATGATTTCTTCTTTTGGTCCTGATTTTAAAAGCGGCAACTATGGAAAAATTTCCTTTAACGACGGAAATGAAATCACCTGGTCCGGATTCAATAAACTTGTGCCTTCTGTAATTCCTGCAAAAGCAAAAGGAAGAGGCTTTGTAGAAATTAAATATTTTGTTCCGTCTGAATTAAAATCTGCATGGGACGGTGTTCTGACATTTGTCTTTGAAGGCAGCAATAAAGAAATCAACTTCTTCTATAAAAAAGAAGAAAACGGAATCCGCTTAACGGCAGGAAATGTTTTAAAAAGATTTGATTCTAAAACTGGAAGGGAAATAAGCACTGTTTCGCTTCCGTCAAATTCAATCGTAATGTTCTTCCAGAAATAAAAAGGTTTAGTATGGCATTTATTCAATTTTCAAAAGTTTCCCTTGCTTTTGGTGACAGGGATATTTTAAAAAATGTTTCAGTCAATCTTGCAACAGGAACCAAGGCTGCCTTAACGGGAGCAAACGGAGCCGGAAAATCAACGCTCATAAAAATAATGGCAGGCTTAGTTGAACCGGACAGCGGCGAACGTGTGGCACAGAAAGATGCACGCATTGCATATCTTCCGCAAAGCGGCCTTGTGCACAGCGGATGCACTTTAAAGGAAGAAGCAGACAAGGCTTTTGAATGGGGATACGAAATTCAAAAGCAGGCAGATGAACTTGGTGAACAGCTTGCTTTAAGCCAGGACAATGCAGATAAAATTGCAGTAAAGCATTCTGAACTTCTTGCCAAACTTGAAGAAAGCGGATGGTATCGCCGTGAAGTTCTTGCAGAAAGTGTTTTGCTTGGTCTTGGTTTTGAACGCAGCGATTTTACAAAGCGCACTGAAGAATTTTCAGGCGGATGGCAGATGCGCATTGCCCTTGCAAAGGCTTTAATGTGCGGCCCGGATATTCTTCTTTTAGATGAACCTACAAACTACCTTGATATAGAAGCCCGCAACTGGCTTGAAAAATTCCTGTCTGATTTTAAAGGCGGATTCCTTCTTGTAAGCCACGACCGTTATTTTCTTGATCATACAATCAATGAAGTTTATGAACTTTTTGGCGGCGATCTTAAACGCTACCCTGGAAATTTCAGCCACTATGAAGAAGTACGCAAGGTTGAACTTGATTCCCTTATTGCAGCATACAATCAGCAGCAGCAGGAAATTGCCCACCTTGAAGAATTCATTAACCGTTTCGGCTATAAGGCAACTAAGGCAGCCCAGGCACAGGAACGGCAGAAAATGCTGGATAAGATTCTGGAAAACAAAATTGAAATTCCTGAAAGCCTTAAAAAGATTCATTTTACTTTTCCTGCAGCACCCCATTCAGGCCAGCTTGTGTTGACTTTGGAAAACATCTGCAAAAACTACGGCGGACCAAATGTAGTAAACAGCCTTAATCTTGTTGTAGAAAAGGGCGAACGTCTTGTTGTTGCAGGCCGCAATGGTGCAGGTAAATCTACGCTGCTTAGAATCATTGCCGGCGTAGATAAAGATTTTACGGGCAATGTAAAATATGGTGCAGGTGTTTCTGTGGGCTACTTCAGTCAGGACAGTGCAGAAAAAATTTCCGGCAGTCAGTCTATTCTTGAATATATGGAAGAAAGAAGTCCTTTGGATTTGATTCCTAAAATGCGCGATATGCTTGGTTCTTTTCTTTTCCGCGGTGACGATGTTTTTAAAAGCATTAATGTTCTTTCCGGCGGAGAAAAAAGCCGCATTGCACTTCTTGAACTTTTGCTGCGTCCTGTAAATCTTCTTATTCTTGATGAACCTACAAACCATCTGGACATGCACTCTAAGGATGTTCTTCTTGATGCTCTTAAGGATTTTGGCGGAACAGTAATTTTTGTAAGCCATGACCGCGGTTTTATAGAAGACCTTTCAACTAAAGTTCTGGAACTTCATCCGGGCGTTTCAAGGGAATTCCCCGGTGACTATAAATATTACATGCAGCGTCTTGAAGATGAAGTCAATGGCCTTGTTGGAAATTCTGATTCTGCAGAAAAAACTGTGGCTGCAAAAAAAGAAGAAAATGCTGCCGAACAGAAAACAGCCACAAAACTTAACTGGGAAGAACAGAAAAAGCAGGAGGCTGAACGCCGTAAAATCCAGAAAGAAGTTGAACGCCTTGAGCAGGAAATAGAAAAAACAGAAGCTAAAAAAACGGAACTTGAAAATCAGATGGCACTTCCGGAAGTTTATTCCAACGGAGAAAAAGCAAAGGAAGTCCAGAAGCAGATAGAAGAACTTGTCGCAAAGCTTGATAAGCTCAACGAAGACTGGATGACCGCCGCCGAAAAGTTACAATAGATAAGTTAATCGGGTATATGCTAGGTCAAATATCGAGTTATAAAAAATTACTGATTTTAATGAAATAGACGCCTTACGGCAGAACCAGGCCTGAAAAAAAGGCTTCCGCACTACGTTTGTGCAGATTTTTTTTCATTCCTGAACCTGCCTACGGCGTCTATGCTCAATAATATTATTATGAATTTATACTATCCTAAAACTCGACATTTGCCCTACTATTATTCTATTAAAGCTTATTGATTTTTTGTTCTAATTCATTCTAATTGAATTATAGGCGATAAATATTGTATACTTTCGCATTATGATCGTAATGAAATTTGGCGGCTCATCAGTTGCAAATGCTGAGCGCATAAGACACGTTGCTGAAATTATTCAGGCTTACAAAAATGAACTTCCTGCAGTTGTACTTTCTGCAATGGGAGATACGACAGACCACCTTCTTGAAGCTGCAGACATGGCAGTAGAAGGAAAAGTTGATATTGAAAAAGTTGAAAAACTTCATTTTGAAACTGCAAAAGAACTTGGCATTGAAGTTCCTGCAATCAAGGAACTTTTAGACGAACTTAAAACACTTTTAACCGGCATCAGCATGCTTAAGGAACTTTCAAAACGTTCACGGGACTATCTTGTTTCTTTTGGTGAACGCATGAGCGTGCGCATGATGGCAGCCTATCTTACAAAACTTGGAACTCCTGCAAAATTCTATGACGCCTGGGATATTGGTTTTGTTTCAGACAGCAACTATATGTCGGCAGAACTTCTTGATGAAGTCTGGGATAACATTCCAAAATATTTAAATGACTATAAGAACGGAAAGCAGAAAGAAATTCCTATCATTACAGGATTCATTGCAAAAGATAAAAATGGAGTAATTACAACTCTTGGCCGCGGCGGTTCTGACCTTAGCGCAACAATGATTGGTTCTGCCATGGGCGCAAAAGAAATCCAGACATGGAAAGACGTTGACGGCATCATGACAACTGATCCTCGCCTTGTAAAAGATGCAAAGCCAGTTTCAGAAGTTACTTACGAAGAAGCACAGGAACTTGCAATTTTTGGAGCTCAGGTTCTTCATCCGCGTTCAATGATTCCCTGCCGCAAAACAGGAACTCCTGTCCGCGTAAAGAACAGCTACAATATTAAAAGCGAAGGAACTTTAATTGTAGAAAAACACACTGGTTCTGTTCCGCCTGTTACTGCCCTTACAAAAATCAAGAACATAACTTTAATAGACATTCAGTCAAGCAGAATGCTGGGTGCTGCAGGATTCCTTGCCCACATTTTCAATCAGTTTTTAAAATGGAACATCAGCATCGATGTAATTGCAACATCAGAAGTTTCTGTTTCATTGACCGTAAACACAAAGGCTGATTTGTCCGGTCTGCTTGAAGATTTAAGCCGCGTTGCAGAAGTTAAGGCAACAGGAAACAAGGCAATCATTACACTGATTTGTGACGCACGTCATTCAAGTGCAATTCTTGCTAAGGCTTTTGATGCACTTAATAAAGAAGGCATTAACGTTCAGATGATCAGCCAGGGTGCAAGCAAGGTAAACGTAAGCTTCCTTGTAGACATGGCAGAAGCAGACAAGACAGTTCAGGTAGTTCATTCTGCCTTATTCTAAAAATATTCTGGAGTAACTATAAAAATGAAAATTGCTTTAGTTGGTTATGGAAAAATGGGACACATGATTGAACAGGCTGCCCTTGGTCTTGGTCATAGTGTGGTAACTACAATAGATGTTTTTGCAGAAGACGCAAAAGTAAAAATTGCTGCAGGCGATACAAAGGCAATGGTTGATGCAGTTGTTGCAAGCGGTGCAGAAGGCGTAATTGAATTTTCACATCCTGCATCTGTAATTGACAACATCAAGGCATTGCTTCCTACAAAGATTCCTTTAGTTGTTGGCACTACAGGATGGAATGACAGAAAAGAAGAAATTGCTGCCTTTGCTGCTTCCTGCGGCGGCACAATAATGACAAGTGCAAACTTTTCTATCGGCGTAAATATCTTCTATAAAATCGTAGAAAAGGCATGCAGCCTTATTGATAATTTTGAAGAATATGATGCAGCTCTTTGGGAAATGCACCACAATCAGAAGGCAGACAGCCCGAGCGGAACAGCACTGGATTTAGCAAAGCACGCCATGGAATTTCTTTCTCGTAAAGATACTATCGTTACAAATGAATTCAAGGCACGCCCGAAGCCAAATGAACTTCATGTTTCTTCTACAAGATGCGGTTCTGTTCCAGGCACCCATAAGATTTTCTTTGACAGCAACGCAGATACAATTGAACTTACACATACGGCAAGAAGCCGCCAGGGTTTTGCAAGCGGTGCCGTGCATGCCGTAATTAACCTGAAAAACCTTCTTGATGAAGGCAAGCTTGAAAAGGGAAAGCTCTACGGAATGGATGATGTTTTCCCCGGCGTGTTTTAGTCTATAAAACGGAATCTGGCTTACGGCATTTGTGCACTGTCGTAAGCCCGTTTTTTAGTTACATAAAGCCAGAACGGCGCATGCTAAGTTAAGCAAAATAATAGTGAGAGTTTTGCATAGCAAAACTCGGTGTTTGGAATTGTCAAGGATGACAATTTAAGTTTAGCAACAACGCTAAAGATAGCATAAAGCCAAGGACGGCGCATGCTAAGTTAAGCAAAATAATAGTGCGAGGGGTTACAAAATATATGACAAACGTTCCTGAAATTTTCGGCAGCATGGTTTTCAATCAGCAGACCATGAAAGAAAGACTGCCAAAGGAAACTTTTAAGGCTCTTAAGCGGACACTGGACAACGGCGAACCGCTTCAGATTGATGTTGCAAATGTTGTTGCTCATGCAATGAAAGAATGGGCAATAGAAAAAGGTGCAACTCACTATTCACACTGGTTTCAGCCTTTAACAGGCGTAACTGCAGAAAAGCACGACAGCTTTATAAATCCACAGGATGACGGAACTGTCATAATGTCTTTCAGCGGCAAGGAACTTGTAAAGGGTGAACCTGACGCATCCTCTTTCCCATCCGGCGGCAAGCGTGCAACTTTTGAAGCCCGCGGTTACACAGTCTGGGACCCGACTTCCTATCCTTTTGTAAAGGAACACACCCTTTGCATTCCAACAGCTTTCTGTTCTTACAACGGAGAAGCCCTTGATAAAAAAACACCGCTTCTTCGTTCCATGGAAGCCCTTAACGAACAGGCACTCCGCGTGCTTAAACTCTTCGGCAAAAATGATGTAACACACGTGAGTACAACTGTAGGTTCGGAACAGGAATATTTTATTGTTGACGAAAAATTATATTTCCAGCGCAAAGACCTTCAGATGACAGGCCGCACACTTTTTGGTGCAAAGCCTTCAAAAGGCCAGGAAATGGACGATCAGTATTTTGCTGCCCTTAAGCCAAGAATTGCAAAATACATGGAAGACCTTAACGAAACTTTGTGGAAGTATGGAATCACATCTAAAACTGAACACAACGAAGCCGCTCCTGCCCAGCACGAAATGGCTCCTATATTCAGCACGACTAATCTTGCTGCAGACCAGAACCAGCTTACAATGGAAGTATTGAAAAAAGTTGCACGCCGGCATGGTCTTGTTTGCCTTCTGCATGAAAAACCTTACACAGGCGTAAACGGCAGCGGCAAGCACAACAACTGGTCCATGAGCACAAACCTGGGGGAAAACCTTCTTGAACCTGGTGACACTCCTGCAAAAAATGCACAGTTCCTTTTGTTCCTTACTGCAGTGCTAAAGGCCGTAGACGAAAATCAGGATCTTCTGCGCATTTCCGTTGCCAGCGCAGGAAACGACAACCGCCTTGGCGGATACGAAGCTCCGCCTGCAATTATTTCCATGTATCTTGGAGACGAACTTTATGCAGTCCTGGAATCAATTAAAAACGGAACGGCTTTAAACGCAGCAGGCTCTTCTAAAATGACCATAGGCGTAGATGTCCTGCCACCCATTCCAAAAGATTCAACTGACCGCAACAGAACTTCTCCTTTTGCTTTTACGGGCAACAGGTTTGAATTCCGTTCAGTAGGTTCAAGCCTTTCAATTAGCGGACCAAACACAACAATCGACGCAATGGTTGCCTACACTTTAAAACAGTTTGCAGACGAACTTGAAAAAGCAGAAGATTTTGAAAAGTCCCTTGCAGAACTTATAAAGCGCGAAGTTACAAACCACTGGAAAATAATTTTCAACGGCAACGGCTATGACAATTCCTGGATTGAAGAAGCTAAAAAGCGCGGTCTTTTAAATCTTGGCTCAACACCGGATGCCATGGAACATTACCTTAAAGAAAAGAATGTAAAGCTCTTTACGGAAATGGGTGTTTACACAGAAGACGAAATGAAGAGCCACTATGAAATTAAGCTTGAAAAATATTCAAAGATGCTCAATATTGAAGTAAACACCATGGTAGAAATGATTGGCAAGGACATTCTTCCAAATGTATTTAAGTACATGAAGGATGTGGGCCAGACTGTATTGAATCTTAAGGCAGTTGTTCCGGGAGCAAAGGCAAAGGCGGAATCAAAACTCCTTGCTAAACTTGACTCTCTGGCAGACAGCCTTGCAGATGAAACAGACAAACTTTACGCTGTCCATGAAGAAGCAAGAAGTGCAGGAGACGTAACAAAGGCTGCAAGAATCTATGCAGATAAAGTTATTCCCCAGATGGCCGCAGTCAGAAAAATCTACGACCAGATGGAACCTTTGCTTGGAGAAGACTACAAACCTTTCCCAAGTTACGAAGACCTAATGTTCAGGGTTTAAAACAAAAAGGCAGTGGTATTCTTTACCGCTGCTTTTTTTTATGAAGCCATGGATGGCGCGATGTAAGTTAAGCAAAAATTGCCTGCGAGTTTTGTTACTGTAATCCTGCAACTAAATCTGCTTCAGGCGCATCACAGCCCTTTGATTTTGCCCATTCAACAAGCTGACCGTTATCAACTGCCACTTCAAATTCAGCAGCCATATTAGCATCAGAAAGAATTGCCTTTTTAAGTTCATCTATAGTCATATTTAACCCCGCATATTTTATAGATAATATTCTATAGCATTTACCTTAATTAAACTAGGTTGTATGTCGAGTTTCAAATTAATTTCAATATGAAACTATATAGTGACTAGACGCCGTAGGCAGGTTCAGGAATGAAAAAAAATCTGCAGGAGCAAAGCGACGAAGCCTTTTTTTCAGGCCTGGTTCTGCTGAGAGGCGTCTATTTTATTATGATAAAGTTTCAAATTGAAATTTTCAGGTTTTACCACTATAGTTTTTGTATGTCATCAGAAGATTTTCTTTCAGTATTGAATCCGGCACAAAAAGAAGCTGTAATTCATGAAGGTTCACCCTTATTGATTCTTGCAGGCGCAGGTTCCGGAAAAACGCGCGTAATCACAACAAAAATTGCATGGCTCATTTCAGAATTGAACTATAATCCTTCTTCCATTCTTGCCGTAACCTTTACAAAAAAAGCAGCAAACGAAATGAAGGAACGTGCCATTGCACTTGAACCTCGTGCACAGTGGTCTCAGATAAGGACCTTCCATTCTTTTGGCGCATATTTTTTAAGGCTCTATGCAGAAGATGCAGGAATCGGCCTTGAAAATAATTTTACTGTTTATGATGACGATGACATGGTAACTTTAATTTCAAAGGCAGATGAACGGCTTACAAAAAAAGATGCAGCCCATTATGCACATTTAATTTCCCTTGCAAAAGATTATTGCCTTAAGCCGGACAGTCCGGAACTTGCAACCATAGATGAAGACCCGCGCTTTCCGGAAGTTTATGAAGCCTACGAAAAACGCCTGCGTTCAACAGGCAACGTAGACTTTGGCGATTTAATAATGCTGCCTTATTTAATTTTGCGTGACAATGAACTTATACGCACAAGCATCCGTTCAAAATATAAAGTAATAATGGTAGACGAATATCAGGATTCCAACGTTGCCCAGTATAAGTTCCTGCAGGTGTTGAGCGGCTATGCTTTTCCCAATGACAGCAAGGCATACGTCTGCGTTGTAGGTGATGACGACCAGAGCATTTATAAATTCCGCGGTGCCGAAGTTCAGAATATTTTGAATTTTCAGAATCAGTTTGAAGGAACAAAAATTGTGCGCCTTGAAACCAATTACCGTTCAACTTCTGAAATCCTTGATTGTGCTGCAAGCGTAGTAGAAAAAAACGAAGGCAGGCTTGGAAAAAAACTTACGGCTGCACGCGGCAAAGGAAAAAAGCCCGCCCTTGTATTCCTTCCTACACAGGATGACGAAACTGAATTCTGCTACAGCCTTATAGAGCAGGCAAGCGAACAGGGCGTTCCCTACAGTGACTGGGCAATTCTTTACAGAACCAACGCACAGTCATTAGGTTTTGAAACTGAATTCCTGCACAGAAAAATTCCATATCAGGTTGTAGGCTCTTTAAAATTCTATGAACGTGAAGAAGTTAAGGATACCATTGCATGGCTTTCTTTTGTATTGAATCCGCGCGATGAAATTTCTTTCCGCAGGATAATCAATAAGCCTGTCCGCGGCATCGGAAACAAAACTCAGGATAATATTGTGGCTGCAGGTTTAGGCCGTCCTTTAGTTGAAGTAATTCCCGAAGTAAAGCTTTCAAAAAAAGCAAGGGAAGGCGCAGACTCTTTTGTTTCCCTTGTGGGAAAATTTTCTTCCATGCTGCCGGACGTGCCTGTTTCTTCTGAAGCTCAGACTCTTGCAGGCCAGGCCATAAGCAACGCAGAAGAAAAACAGGACCTTGAGCGCAAGCTTTCTTCTTTTGTTCAGTCCGTAATAAGCGAAAGCGGACTTGAAGAATTCCACAGGGAACAGGATGAAATTACGGGCAGCCAGAAAATATCCAACCTGGAAGAACTTGTAAACAGCGCAGTTTTATATCCGTGCACGAAGCAGGGGCTTACGGATTTTCTTGACCACATAAACCTGGACCGCACTTTAGATGCTGCCGATGAAAATTCAGAAGACACGGACAGGGTCACCCTGATAACCCTCCACAATACAAAGGGACTTGAGTTCCCACGTGTAATTATCACAGGCCTTGAATCAGGCATATTTCCGCGCGACGGAAAAACGGAAGCAGAACTTGAAGAAGAACGCCGCCTTTTTTATGTTGGCATAACCCGTGCAAAAGATGAACTTTATTTTACAAACTGCGGAATACGCCGCCTTTATGGAAGAACCAATGCCATGAGCCCGAGCCCTTTCCTTTCTGAACTTGGGGAAAACAATGTGCGCGTGCTGGGACAGAAGCCTGCCGCCTTTAGCAGCGGAAGCAAACCAAAGGACCCTGTAGAAAGCAAATATTGCCGCGGTGCAAATGTTTACCATGACGACTGGGGTTACGGCGTAATTGTAAAGACCCAGTATAGCGATGAAGGTGAATACGTTGTAACCGTAAATTTTGAAACAGGCGGCTATAAAAAGTTTTTGCCCAAGTATCAGAAATCCAGCCTGCTTGTTGTGGAATGAGGGGGTGTTAAAGAAAGAAAGCAGGTGTAGATGATAAAAACTTGTAAGTATGAATATTCAATGTTAATATAATACCAGGGTATATTAATATTGGAGGTTTGTATGACAAATGCTGCTCTTGTTCAGGTAAAAGTTGATACAGAGATAAAAGAAGATGTTTCAAGAATATATGAAAACCTGGGTCTTGATTTACCGACTGCAATCAGAATTTTTTTTAAGAAAAGCATCGCTGTTGGCGGACTTCCATTTGAGTTGCGTGATGAAACTGCGCAAAACCGCTGGAATATTTATAAGGAAGCCCGCAATGCAATCCAGAAAAACAATGTTCCGGAAATGTCCATAGATGAAATAAATACAGAAATTGCAGAAGTAAGAAAATAAGGTTGAACCATGGGCAAATTTGTTGTGATAGATACAAATGTTCTGGTATCGGCCTTAATCACCAGAAATGAAAATTCCCCGACGGTCAGAATCTTAAAACTGATTTCTGAAAATAAAATCATACCGGTATATTCAGCAGACATTGTAAAAGAATATGGTGAAGTGTTACGCCGCCCTAAATTCAAGCTACCGGAAGAAATAATTGTTAAGCTGCTTAATGATATTGTTTCCAACGGCTATGAAGTGAAAGATATTGTTGAAGTGACGGAAAAACTTCCTGACCCGAAAGATGTTGTTTTTTATGCGGTTACATTATCAGCAGAAGATAAAAATGCTTTTTTAGTTACAGGAAATGGAAAGCATTTTCCAGTAAAGCCTTTTATTGTTACACCGGCAGAATTAGTAAAGATGTTTGAGAATATGGATTTTTAACGTCTATGTGGTTAGCACTCCTAATGCGCATGTAGCCAATAGCGTGACTATTGAAATTCTTTATGTTTTAAAATTTAGCATAAAAGGTACAATAGAAGTTTGCAACTAATAAGGGATTATATTATGGTTGATCTGGATATTTTAAGGCGTTTGCTTGATGAATATAAATCTATATTTATTGTAAAGACCGTAATTTATTCCCGCGTATTTCAAGGAAGTCTTCTTCTCCGTAGTCCAGCCAGTGAATGATTTTTTCCGTAACAGACTCTTTTTTCTGTTTTGAATTTTTGCCGCGGAGGGCACATTCCCATACAACGCAGATTCTCCAGCACTGGTTCCTGTAGTAATCCAGAACTTTCTGGTCCCGTTCAGTATTCCTCTTGAATTTTTTCTGCCAGAAATCTTTATTGGATTTTGGAAAAACAAAATAAGGGCAGTTGCTGTGTGCATGCCAGAAACATCCGTTGATGAAGATGACTGCATAATATCTTGGCAGAATAAGATTCGGCTTGCCCGGGTATCGCCTGTCATAAATGCGGAACCTGAAGCCGGCCTTGAAAAGTGCAGAGCGAATCTGCTTTTCCGGCTTTGTATCTTTTGAACGGATGTGAGACATATTTTTATGGCGGTTTTCAGCAGAAAGAATGTCCATGGAATCAGTATAGATGAATTTCAAATAAATGTTTATGAACCTTAATAACTTTTTATAATGTGGTATAATCAGGGCATCATGACACGTGAAATTTTTACCGGCACAAGCGGATATGATTATCCTGAATGGAAAGGACTTTTCTATCCGGAAGCGTTGCCGCGGAAAGATTATCTTGCATATTATGCCACGCAGTTTAATGGGCTGGAACTGAACAATACATTTTATTCCATGCCCGATACAAAGAGAATAAATTCTTTTGTAGAACGCACGGAAGAAAAGGTTGCTTTCTGCATAAAGGCGTGCAGGTGTTTTACCCACGAAAGAAGTTCACTTTGGATGCAACAGGCTTACAACTTTAAGAAGGCACTTGAGCCAATGACGCAAAAGGCACTTGTTCTTTCTGTATTATTCCAGCTGCCGCATAACTTTTTATATACGGCAGAAAACCGCAAATACCTTGCACAGCTTTTAGAAGAATTTAAAGACCTGCCATGCACGGTGGAATTCCGCAATGCAGCATGGATAAAGCCTTCTGTTTTTGAAGGCCTTGCACAAAGAAAAGCATCCCTTGCCTTTTGCGATATGCCGGCTCCTGTAAATGCAGACGGAAATGTCACTACAAATTTTACCGGCCCTGTTGCTTACTGCAGGCTCCACGCAAGAAACAAAAATGCCTGGTATGCTACAGACAGCACGGAAAGATTTTATTATAGCAAAGAAGAACTTAAGAAGTTTGTTAGCGTTGTTAAGCTGGCTTCAGAAGAAGGAAGAAATCCAGCCGTATTTTTTAACAGAAGCGCAGACGGCGTAAGAAATGCAATGGAGTTCAGGGAGATGATTTTAAGGTAATTTAAATACAGTGGCGTTTTTGCAAAGGTCAACGGACATTTTATAACCCTGACTTTATGTCAGGATTATAAAATGATTTTTTTACTTTTGTTCTGCAAGCTTCTGAACTTCTGCTTCCGCCTGATATACTTAAGTAGGCTTTAAGCCGGCTTTATGCCGTTGTTAAGTTCATTTCAGCAAGCTGCCGAACCTTTTCTACAGGAAGCTTTATAAGATCTGCTATCCGTTCTACGGTCATATTGCCGTTTTTAATCAACTCCTGAATAAGTTCTGCATTTCCAGCTTCTTTGCCTTCTTCAAAGCGGTTTCTGTCGTATTCTTCCTGATCGAATTCTGTAAGACTCATGTTCATCACCTCCATCGGCAAAAGCTTTGCTCTTTAGTAGTATCCGGTTCTTGTAACTTTTGCCGCTAGTTTTGCATTCGCAAAACTAGAATGTGCCAGTAGAAATAAAAAGAAGCCATTAAGCATGTTGCTCTTTATTGCGAATTCCATGGCTTCGTCAACGGCTTCTTTTTTAGATAACCCTTGTTTTATATTTGCCTTTATGCGCTCTATGTAAGTAGCATAGTCATTTAACGGCTTACATTTTGCAAGCAACTGCTCATTATGTCCTTTGTTTATGTTTACTAAAGTTGCAGTCCACTCAAATTCACCGTCGTTCTTGGGGACTTCAAAGGCATCTGACAGCTTAAGCTTTTCAATATCTTCTGTCTGCCGTGAACCGTTATATATAACTATAAACTGTGGAGTTGGAATTTTCAACAATGTAGAAGAATAAATATCCCTCTTTTGCTTAGAAATATGCTGCTGGTAAAGCTGTGCAAAATAAAATAACCCACGCAATGGCATATTCGGATTCCAAGTGGACTGCTGCTCATATAAATTCATCTGGGAATCAATAAGGAACGATAAATCATTTTTCATCGTTATGTAAATGATGTTTTCTATTGTCGTAAGCTCCAGGTCATTTGGGTTCTTGTAATCTGAATCATTCAGCGCATTGTAAAGCGACAGTAGCCAATCCTTATGTTCCTCCTTGCCAAAGATTGCTTTGAATAACCTGTCCTTGTAAATGACGTTTGGTTGAGTTTGTGTAGTCATAAATTGCCTCCTTGAAAATAGTTTATTTAGAACTCAAAATGTTCATATATATATTATTTTAAAAAAAAATCAAAAAAGGCACCAAATCTGAATGAAAAGCCTAGAAAAATTATAAAATATTGTTTTATCAGGCAAAGGAAAACAGTTATGAGGGAAGTGGCCGGCAGTGCAGGTGCTGATGGTTACGTTCTGCGTGGTACTGTTAACACGCTGCCAGTAGTACTATTGTTACGTTCTCCGTGGTACTGTCGGAACGACATCCATCATACTGTTGAGACGTTGGCAACAGTACTGTTATTACTATCTCCATGGTACTGTTGGGACGGTCTCCGAGGTACTGTTAGCAGCGTTCCGGTAGTGCTATAAACATGTTGCTGACAGTGCCTACAGCATGATGCGGATAGTACCTACAGCATGATGCTGATAGTGCCTACAGCATAATGCCGATAGTGCCTACAGCATGCTGCTGATAGTACCTACAGTATAATGCTGATAGTGCCTACAGCATGATGCGGATAGTACCTACAGCATAATGCCGATAGTGCCTACAGCATGATGCTGACAGTCCTACAACATCATGCCAATAGTCCTACAGCATTATGCTGATAGTCCTAGAATATTCTGATAATAGTCCTTGCAGGTTCTTTTCTTGATCCATGGGCATTCTGTTAAAGGACGATGGCGGTTATGTACACAGAACGGAATGGTTTATGGATTTAATTGACTGTTATAAAGGCAGTTGCCGGAAATAAAAATAACTGTCATTCTGAAAAATGCCAGGTGTTTGTTCAGAATCTGCTTAAGTTTGGCAAAAAGATATTTTATCGGCCATATTTTTATGTAAAGCTTAAAGCTGCGCAAATAAGACAAACTTCCGCAACTATATTCCCTGAAATTTATGTATAGTGTCATTTTGCGAAAACTATGGTAGAATGGGCTGCAAACTATTATGAAACAAGTGAGAGGTTAAGTAATGGGTAATAGTTTTAAAGATTTCTTGGAAATACAAATTAGTAGAACTACAAAAAAAAGATTGAGTCCCAGTACGGTTGAACACTATACTTCTAATATAAAAAACATATCGAGATTATTTAAAGATAAGCAAACGATTAAAAAAGATCTTATTTCTATGTCTTATAATGAATTTATTGCAGCATATTGCAACTTTTAAATAAAAAATAATACAGTGACATTATTTAGCACTTAAATGTGCTAGAATAAAAGTTAGTCGAGGAAAAACTATGCCAGATACATTAATCAGAGATAACAAAGACTACGGTAGCGTTGGCAGTTGAAACAACTTCGTGATGACGGACTGCTTCGTCATGTTGGATCAACGAAAAACGGTCATTGGGAAATCATAAAAGAGGAAAGTAATGGCAAAAAAAACAATAAAAGAAGTTACAATCCGTAGTTCAGCCGCAGAATATTTGACTTTTGTTGCGGCGACTGGTGACAGCAAAGAAAGCGTAGAAGTCCGATACGA
The DNA here is from genome assembly GCA_022768865.1 of Spirochaetia bacterium. Taxonomy (GTDB): domain Bacteria; phylum Spirochaetota; class Spirochaetia; order Treponematales; family Treponemataceae; genus Treponema_D. The sequence goes on along the minus strand of JALELH010000078.1, from coordinate 196 downwards.
AGATGAAAATATCTGGATTACTCAAAAAATGCTTGCCGTTTTGTATGAAGTTGAAACAAATACAATTAATTATCATATAAAAAAGATTTTTGAGGATTCTGAATTGGAAGAAGATTCAGTTATTCGAAATTTTCGAATAACTGCCACGGACGGAAAGTCGTATGACACGAAGCATTATAACCTGCAGATGATAATC
>JALELH010000029.1 GCA_022768865.1 Spirochaetia bacterium | reverse complement strand
GATAAAGTCATCAACAATGCAATATAATGTAGTCAGGCTGTTTTCAGTCATGGCGTATCCCCCTTTTGTTTTTGTTGGTAACTGAATTTTAAGGGATTACGCCTTTTTTGTAAATTTACCTAAAACTCGAAATTTGACCTACTAATTACTTGTATTCGGGGGATGTTTATGCTTTCTGAACGTAAAGAACGAGATTCACGATTTGAACTTTTGCGGATTATTGCTATGCTGATGATTATTTTTCATCATATTATGCAAAAAACTTTTGAACCATCCTTTATAACTCCAGAAGTCTTAAAGAGTCTTGATGCCTGGCAGACTTTTGGTGCAAGGGGTGTTTACTGGATGGGAATGGTCGGCAATTACTGCTTTATGATGATTTCCGGCTGGTTTTTGTGCAAGAGCAAATTCACCATGAAAAAATGGCTTACCCTTTATGCGGAAGTTTTTTTCTATTCAGTTGTCATAGGCTTGATTATGTTTCTTACCGGCAAAAGTGGAAAAGTTGAATTTGCAAAGTGCTTTCTTGCTTTAAACTGCTCCGGCTGGTATATCTGGGCATATCTTACTTTTTTTGTAACTGTTCCATTTCTAAACAAATTAATTGAAAACCTTTCAAAAAAAGAACATTTAGCAATTGCCGTATTTTTTGTTCTTATAGGCAATGTCCTTCCGTGTTTATGGTTTACAAAATGGCCCATGCTGACAGGAAGTCTTTTCCCGTTTTATGTTTCCTATTTTGCTGCCTCTTATGTCCGCATTTATGGAATTGATTTTTTTAACAATAAAAGCCGGAATCTTGTTTTGCTGATTCTAAGCCTTGCTTTCTTGGTCAGTTTTTGTAAAGAAAGTCGGTGACTATGTCCCGATTTTTTATGAAAAGAGGTTTGCTCTTTATGCCCTGGTTGGTGCTGATATGAAAAGGATTCTTCCTTTTTTTGCAGGATTTATGTTTCTGATGGTTTTTAAGGATTTGAAAATCAGAAGTTCAAAAATAATAAACCTGCTTGGTTCTGCAACGCTTGGCGTGTATCTGATACATGAAAATAAGGATTTTAAGTACTTTCTCTGGCATGGTATTTTCAAAACTACTGAAGTTCAAAATCACCTGCATTTAATTTTATATGCAATAGTCCTGACGTTTTTAGTTTTTATTGCCTGTACCCTGATAGATATCCTGCGCAAAAAGTTTATTGAACCTGGTTATTTGAAGTTGATTAACAAAGCACTTACTAACTATGGACAGAAATAAGAAGCTTCTTGTACCTAAAACATAATCCCGTAGGACTATAAAGACGATGTCCGTAGTCTATGGACACGATTTCCGTAGTCTATGGACATGATTTCCACTATAAGTGGACATGATTTCCACTATAAGTGGACATGATTTCCACTATAAGTGGACATGATTTCCACTGTAAGTGGACATTGTTTCCACTGTAAGTGGACATCGTATTATAAGTACTACGGGATTATTCTGTAAGTCCTGCGGAATGAAGGCGAAAGCCTTGCTATCAACTTGACTGTGGCATCAGTTACTTTCGCCTCAAGAATTGCACTCGCAATTCTTGTAAAGGCTGTTTATTACAAGTGGTGAAAGCCTTGCCCTTAACTTGACTGTGGCATCAGTTTCTTTGCATTGCCGGTGCAAAAAAAACTCCCGGCACTATGCCAGGTGGTGCGGGAGTTAACGCTTGTTTTATAATTTGTCTGCAGGCTCAAGTTATACCCAAGCCATGCTATGATTATTCGTAATCTGCAGAAGTAATTACGCCGGACTTCAATGCTTCTTCTTTAATTACAACGTAAGCATTTGCCCTTGCCTGAAGGTTGTAAGGAGCAATCCAAAGGAATCCGATGCCAAGTGTTATAATGCCTAAAAGGAACCAGCCTAAAAAGCTTAAGTCAAGGAGAAACACCTTGCCCTTGTAGCCTTTCATCATAAGGCGGCTCATTTTAATTGCCTTTGTAACAGGAATCTTTGGGTTTTCTGCAAGAATAAAGAATGTCATTGAATATGAATAATATTTAATGATTCCAGGTACTATAAGCAGCAAAGACCACAGTAAAGTAAAGATATAGACCAGTAAAAAGCCTAAAATAGACGGACCGGCAATTTCCTTTTTGTTGCTTTCTGCCCAGAAGTATGAAAACTTAAGCTGGTTGTTGTCCCTGTAATTCAAAAAGAACTTTGCAAGGCCGTATGCAAAAATGCCTGCAAGGGCAATGAGACACAGCGTAAAGAATACTTTTCCAAAAATACCAAAGGCATTGAGTTTCTGTGCCAGGTTAAGGATTAACTGAATTCCGAAAAGAACCAGCATGATCAGAACAGGTGTTCCGTAGTGGCCTTTAAGGTTCTTTTTTGCTTCTGCCTTCAATGATTTTCTGTCAAACATAAGAAATCTCCCATATAATTTTTTGATATGCCATTCTGTTGTTTTTTGCATGTATAGTGCAATGGCTTTCAATATTTTCTTTGCTTATTCTTCCATTGTGGTATAGAATATACGGGTTCTTGGGAAATAAGTTTTATTGGAGTATAAGTTATGTCAGAAATAAAGGAAGAATTTATTGACGTAATGGAATTCAGCGGGGAACAGGAAGTTATCCGCGATGAAGATGAAATGGAAAAGTTTGCCAGGAACTTTTCACCAAAACAGATAGGTTCCATAGCCCGCTATGTTGAACCTGTAAGCGGCAACGCAACGATAGACACCTTAACTGAAATGTTTGCGCGCAATCCGGACCTGCGTGCCGTTCCCGTAGAAGAATTTGACAGGGTAGTAGGCATCATAGACCGCCACACTGTAGAGCAGGCAACAAACACGGCCATAAAGCGCTTTATGGCAAAGAACATAATAGACCTTACTACAAAGATTTCCGTAATTTTCCAGGCCAAAGACTACATAGAAAAAACCTTAGGACGTGTTTCTGACTTAAACAAAAAGTTCGGCATGGTCTACTTTCCTGTTTTTGACAGGCGCAACTTTTACGGCCTTGTTTCCCTTGACGAATTCCTTGAACGCATGGACGAAATAAGAAAGCAGGACCTGGAAAAGGCAAGTGCAATCCAGACAAACCTTTTCCCGACTGCAGAAGACATTGCAAAGCTTCAGTTTGGCATTACCTGCTGGAACAGAATGGCAAACACCGTAGGCGGAGACTTTTACAAGACATTCAGGCTTGGAGAATTCCAGTCCTTAATATGCTGCTGCGATGTTTCCGGGAAGAACGTTGCCGCATCCCTTTTAACCGTTGCTGCAATTTCCTTTTTTGAAGCAAGGAAAAAGATTCCGGGCATTTCTTTAGATCCTGCAGACATACTTACGGAATTTGACGATTACCTTCAGGACGTTGTTCCCGTAGGATATTTTATTACGGGCGTATTCATCTATATAGACTTAAAGAAGCATTACTTTCAGGTGTTTAACTGCGGACATACAACTTCCTATCTTGTCTATGCAGATTCCGGCAAGGAAGACCCTAACCCTAAGGTTGCAAGCATAGAACCTGCACTGCCGCCTTTCGGAATGGGTCAGTTAAAGGCTGCCCTTTTAAAGTCGAAGACGGAAGAAAAGAAGCCTTATTTAACTCTTTCTGCAAAACGAGGCATTCATCTGGATCTTTATTCAGACGGCTTTACGGACATGGTAAACGACGACGGCTTCCGCTTTGATGAACAGAATGCCAGAAACTTTTTTATCGGCCTTTATACAAAACCTACGGAAGACGTGGCAAAGGAAATTAAATACTGCGTAGACAACTACATCGGTAAAAGCATGCTGCCTGACGACGTTACCGTCATAGACATTCGCTTTGATTCCATGCTGTTTGTTTAGTTTGATGTTTGCCATATAGTAAAAAAAGCCTGCCGTATGAAAGTTAGCTTCCATACGGCAGGCTTTTTTATGCTTTAGATTCTATTTTATAGAAGAATTACTTCTTTTCCTGAACCTTATCCTTGTCTTTCTTAACTTTCTGGTCAAGAACATCCATCATCTGGTTAAGGGCTGCTGCAAAGTCAAAGTCGTCTCCTGTTACGTGTGCATTGCCGCCCCAGCGGTAGTTTACAGTTGTATCAAAATAGAATTTCTTGTCTTCCTTTACGTGAATTATTAAATCCACGATTAAATTTTCTGCATAGCTGATTCTTTCAAGCTTCTTGTTGATAAGTTCCTGCTGGTCCTTGTCCAGTGTAAAGCCCTGTGCTGAAATTTGTGTCTTCATGGTAGTACTCCTTATGTTGTATTTTATTCCGTCCAGCAAACTGCCGTCCCCAAACCTTTATTCAGGTTATGCTTATATTATAACATGACTTTTTAAAAAATCAAAATATAAATTAAATTTATTTTATGGTATAAATTCAAGCAGATTCCGAAACAAGTTTGGAATGACACTGGCACTTAATGGACAGCCCTGTCTGTCTCTGGTTATACATCCTGTATTGAATAAAACTGCCCTAGTAATTACAATCATAGGACTTCGGGCATAAAACTATGGATTATCTATTTTTTCTTAACAGCATTCTTTTGGGCGTCGGCCTTGCCATGGACGCTTTCAGTGTTTCCATTGCAAACGGACTTAATGAACCCGGAATGTCACGCATCAAAAAATGCGGCATTGCAGGTACCTACGGCTTTTTTCAGTTTATAATGCCCATGATAGGCTGGGTATGTGTGCATACAATAGTAGAATTCTTAACTTCCTTTCATAAGTTTGTTCCCTGGCTTGCACTTATCCTTCTGCTTTACATAGGCGGCAAGATGATTTATGACAGCCTGCATGAAAGCAAAGAAGACGAAAACTTTGCCTATGTCCTTGACTTCAAGATTCTTTTGCTCCAGGGCATTGCAACAAGCATAGACGCACTTTCCGTAGGCTTTACCATTGCAGACTACGATATTTTTATGGCACTGGCTGCATGCCTTATTATTGCCGCCGTAACCTTTGCCATTTCTTTCAGCGGCCTTATAGTGGGCATAAAGGCAAGCGGCAGGTTTGCCCGGTTAGAACTTTTAGGCGGGATTATCCTTATTGCCATAGGCCTTGAAATCTTTATAAAGGGCTTGTTTTTTTAGGTATTTTGATTAAATTTACTATGTATAGAAATTATTCTATAAGGAGCTTATTGTGAAGAAAATTTTAATGGCAGCACTGGCAGCACTTGCTTTAAGTGCCGCATCCTTTGCTCAGGAAGCAGATCTTACAGATGCATCAAGGCAGATTAAACTTCCTGAAGAATTTAACCTTGGCAGATGGTATGACCAGAAATGGGATGCTTACTGGGAAATCAAAAGCGACAATATCATTCTTTACAAGGGAACAGAAGAAGTTATTTCTTTTTCCGGCAAGATTAAGAACTGGAAGGTTACTGCAGGCAAGGGCGGTCTTGTAATTTCCTTTGACTGCGATGAAACTGCCAGATCCTATAAAATTACAAAGCCTATTACCTTAAGCACAGACCTGGACCTTGAAGTAGAACGCCACGATGTTGACGAAGGTTCTGAATACAAGGAATGGAAGGCAATAATCAAGCGCCAGAAGTAACTTAATAAAGTAAATCGAATGCCGGGATTTTTTTAATTACTTATTATCAAGTAACTAAACGCCTTACGTCAGAACCAGGCCTGAAAAAAAGGCTTCGTCGCTTCACTCCTGCAGATTTTTTTCATTCCTGAACCTGCCTACGGCGTATAGTTGCTGTAAAAATTGGTATGTTACAAGTCTTTCTTAAATCCGGCATTCGATTTACTGTTGTTAATTCTGCATAATTGAATAAAACTCAACGGCTGTGTATAATTCAACTTCTGAAATAATACTGAAGATTATTTATTAGAGGTTAAATTTTATGAAGTTGAACGGTTCGCAGATTATCATTGAAAGTCTTATAGAACAGGGCGTTGATACGGTGTTCGGATATCCTGGAGGATGTATCCTTAACGTTTACGACGAACTTTACAAGAATTCCAGCAGAATCAGGCACATTCTTACAGCACACGAACAGGCAGCAGCACACGCCGCTGACGGTTATGCACGTTCAACAGGAAAAGTCGGCGTCTGCATGGCAACTTCAGGCCCTGGTGCTACAAACCTTGTAACAGGCATAGCAACGGCATACATGGATTCAATTCCTATTGTTGCAATTACATGCAATGTTCCTTCCAATATATTGGGAAAAGATTCTTTCCAGGAAATAGACATTAAGGGCGTAACAATCCCTATTACAAAGCACAACTTCCTTGTGCGCAAGGCAGAAGACCTGGCATCAACAATACGCCAGGCATTCCTTATTGCAAAAAGCGGACGCCCGGGCCCTGTCCTTGTTGATATTTTAAAGGACGCAACTGCATTAAACGTTCAGTATGAATTTACTCCCCTTAAGAAAAACGAAACAGGCAAAAAGCTCCTTGCTTCATTAGACAAAAACTTAGGACGCACTTTGGTAGCCAACATTCCGTCTGATGCAGAAATAAGGGAAGCTGCAGAACTTATCAATAACTGCAAAAAGCCTATTATCTACGCAGGCGGCGGTATCGGCATTTCCGGTGCAGAAAAGGAACTTCTTGAACTTGCAGAAAAGAATTCTATTCCTGTAAGCGAAAGCCTTATGGCACGTTCTTCTTTCCCTGCAACCCATCCTTTATGTACATGGATGGTTGGCATGCACGGAACAAAGGCAAGCAACATGGCAATTACTGAAGGAGACCTGATCATTGCCCTTGGTGCAAGATTCAGCGACCGCGTTATCGGAGACCCTTCAAAGTTCGGCCTTAATGCAAAGGTGCTTCAGATAGACATTGATCCTGCAGAAATAAACAAGAATATTCCGGCATTTAAGTCTTTAGTAGGAGACATTAAATACATTCTTGGCAAGCTTATTCCCCTTGTAAAGGAAAACAAGCGCAGGGAATGGCTGGGCCAGATTGCAGCATGGAAAAAAGAATATCCTTCTATCTATGATAAGAACCCTAAGAATTCCGTAAACCCTAAGCACATCTGCGAAATCATAAACAAGGTTGCAGGGGAAAACACAATCATTACTACAGAAGTAGGCCAGCACCAGATGTGGACTGCCCAGTTCTATCCGTTTACAAAGCCAAGGACTTTCCTGACATCAGGCGGCCTTGGAACAATGGGTTACGGAACAGGTGCTGCCATGGGTGCTCAGGTTGGTAATCCTAAAAAGCGCGTAGTTCACATTGCAGGTGACGGATCCTTCCGCATGAACTGCAATGAACTTGCAACTATTGCACACTATAATCTTCCTATCGTAATCGTTATTGTAAACAACCACGCCCTTGGCAACGTGCGCATGTGGCAGCGTCTTTTCTATGGAAAAAGATTCAGCCAGACAACACTTGACTTTGGTCCTGACTGGTGCAAGCTTGCAGACGCCTACGGAATAAAAGGCTATAAGGCAGACAATGCAAAAGACTTTGAAAAGGTTTTTGCAAAGGCATTCAATGCAAAAGAACCTGCCATTATAGATGTAGAAGTAGACATTGACGAAATGATTCTTCCTATGGTTCCGGGCGGAAAGCCTATTTACGATATGATTATGTCATTAAGTGAAGAGGTAATGAGCTGATGAAGAAGGAACTCCGGGGAGAAACACGTTATGCAGAAATTGGCCGCGTTGACTGTGAGCAGATTAGTGCCCTTCCCGGTGTTATGGACGACATCAGCATTGCAGGCTGCAAGGTGCATTTCCCTTTCCCGGTAAATGTAGACGAAGAAAGGGAATATACCGTCTTCATTCAGCTTTCAAGGCCTGACTTTCCGGATAAGCTGCAGATGTTGTGCAGACCGGAATGGATTTATGAAAAGAAAGATGAATGTCAGACAGAAATAGGATTTTCTTTTCTGCGTTCACCTGATTCCCCTGAACTTGCAAGATTTATTGATACCCTTAAGCAGAAAGAAGAATCAGATGACATTAAAAGTCTGATTATAGAAGACGATGCGGATTTTATTTAATGGCTGCTAAAATAGAAAAGATTTCAGGCGTTGCGTTCCTTCCGTTTATAGATATGAAGGAACTTCTTTTAAGTGAACTTCAGCGCCGTTTTAATTATGACTGTTCAAATGCCATTTACTATGGCGACCTGGTTTATCTTCCTGACTATAACATTGAAACAGGAATTCCATATTTTGCACGCTGTGCCATGCTGGAACCTTTTATAATTCATTTTGATTCCATAGGGGATGCTGCAGGGGAACTTAAAAAGATACAGCGTTCATGGGCACCTTACAGCTTTACATGTTTCCGCCGTGCAGCATTGATTCAGGAAAAACTTCCTTATGTTAATTTAAAGCCTAAGACATTCCCTGCAAAAATACCTGCCGGGGTCACGGGACTTTATACTTTAATTGACGACCACGCAATGATTGCTTCTGCCGCAACAAATACAACTGTTCCTGCAGGCAGAATAGAATTTATAGAAGACCATGAAAACCCTCCAAGCCGTGCCTACCTTAAAATACAGGAAAGCTTAAGCCTTGCTGCCCATTACTTTAATGTGCAACTGCCTGGCAAAGGCAGCAGGTGTTTTGAAGCCGGTGCATGCCCTGGGGGCTGGACGTGGGTTCTGGTAAATCAGGGTGCAGAAGTTTTTGCCGTAGACCGTGCAGAACTTGCACCTGCCTTAATGAAGAATAAGCTTGTTACTTTCCTTGCCCACGATGCTTTTACCCTGAAGCCTGAAGAACTGGGCAGCTTTGACTGGGTTATAAGCGACGTTATCTGTTATCCTGAACGCCTTCTGGAATGGATTAAGATGTGGCTTGCCAGCGGCAAAACAAAGAACATGATCTGCACCATAAAGATGCAGGGGAAAATCAACTGGCCGCTCATAAAGGAATTTGCAGATATTCCAAACAGCAGGGTTGTGCATTTAAACTACAACAAGCACGAGCTGACATTTATTCATTCTTCATGCTGTCCAGACGGTATGGCGTTGTCTGGTAAACATAATAGTTAAGCCAGTTGCTGTAGAAAAGGTGGGCAGTGCTGCGCCATTTGGAAACAATGGGCTTTTCAGGATTGTTGTCCGTAAAATAGTTTTCTGGCAGGCTTGGGTTTATGCCTTTGTCTAAATCCCGCTTATATTCGTTGGCTAAAGTTTCAGGGTCATATTCAAGATGACCCGTCATAAAAATACTTCTGTTGTCTTTTGACTTTGCCATGGTAAGGCCTGTTTCATTGGAAAAGGCAAGGAGTTCCAGCCTGTCGTCTGCAAGGACGTCTTCTGTCTTTATATAGGTGTATCTTGAAGTAGGCACCGGAAACCAGTCGTCAAAACCGCGCATTAAAGGTTCCTTAGGATTTAAAAGCTTGGAATAAAAAATGCCGGAATATTTTTTTTCTACTACGTGCTTGTCTATGTTGTAAAGATGATAAAGCCCTGCCATGGCACCCCAGCATATATAAAGGGTGCAGAAAACATTTTCCTTTGCGTAGTCCATGATTTTGCAAAGTTCATTCCAGTAGTCAACTTCTTCAAAGGGCAGCTGTTCTACAGGAGCTCCCGTAACAATCATTCCGTCAAACCTGGTTTTAAAAAGTTCTTCGCTTGTAATGTAGAATTTATCCAGGTGGCTTTTGTCCGTGTTTTTGGAAACATGGTTTTCCATGTGTACAAGGGAAATGTCAATCTGCAATGGAGTGTTGGAAAGCAGACGCAGAAGCTGGGTTTCCGTAACTTCTTTTGTAGGCATTAAATTTACGATTGCAATCTTTAAAGGACGGATGTCCTGGGAAGCGGCACGTTCCTGTGTCATTACGAAAATATTTTCATTTTCAAGGGTAGACCTTGCTGGTAAATCTGCATCAATCTTTATAGGCATGGTGCTATTGTAGCAAAATCAAAGTTTATTTGCTACAATTAATTTACTATGGAAATCAGGCTGAACAGAAGATCTGCAATAAAAAAAGTTAAAAGTCTTGTTCTGTCTTCTAAGGCAGATGTTGAAGTTTTCAGGGCTAAACTTGAAAAGAATTTTAAAACAGAATTTTTACCTAATAAAGTTGAACGCACGGAAAAAAGTTTCTCCGGCATAAAGTGCGATGTTCTTGTTCCGGAAGTATGCTCTTCTACAAGAGTTGTAGTTTATATTCATGGCGGTTCCTTTGTGGGCGGTTCCCGTGAAAGCTGGCGTGCCTTTTGTTCAAGTTTTGCCCATGCAGTTTCTTCACGTGTTGTTGTTCCGGAATTCCGCCTGGCACCTTCTTTCCAGTATCCTGCTTTAATAGAAGATATTGAAAGCGTTGCAAAAGGAATTATTGCAGAAGCTGATGCTGCAAGGCTTACGGACCAGGATGCTCCGGACCCTGAAGTTATTTTTGCTGCAGACGGCAGCGGTGCTTCCATTGCTTTTGCCGTGCTGTTCAGGATGGAAGAAGAAAAAAGAAAAAATATTTCTAAACTGATTTTGTTTTCTCCGTGGCTGGACCTTTCCTATGACAACGCCATTTATTCAGAAAAGAAATCTAAAGATAAGGTTTTAAACCCTCGGGACGTCCGCTATGCTGCAGAACTTTACACAACGGCATCTAACCTTTCCAACGTGTGTGTTTCTCCGTTAAAGGCATCTGACAATAATTTTGTTAACTTTCCGGATGTTTTTATTCAGTGCGGACAGAAAGAAATAATGCTTTCACAGGCACAGCAGATGAACGATCTTTTAACGTGTCACGGTATTGAATGCACTCTGGATGTGGTTCCGGAAATGTTCTATATGTTTCAGATGGCTGGGGATGCTCTTTTTGAATCAAGCTTTGCCCTGGAACGTGCCGGAAAATATGTAAACGGAGCAGCGGAACTTTCTGATAAGGAACTTTCAGAAAGAGAGCAGTTAATCAAGATTAATAATATTACAAGGGAATAGAATATGGAACTTTTGTCTCCTGCAGGAAATGTTGAAAAATTAAAGTATTGCTATACATACGGTGCAGATTCTGCCTACATTGGCCTTAAGAATTTTTCTTTGCGCGTTAAGGCAGATAATTTTTATGAAGATGAACACAAGCGCGTAATAGAACTTAAAAAGCAGTTCCCTGGCCGCCGCCTGCATTGTGCCCTTAACATTGCCTTCCATAATGATGAAATTGACCGCCTTATAAAGAACATTCCCTATTTTAAGGAATATCCTATAGATGCTTTTATTGTTCAGGATCTGGGCATTGTTCCTATTTTGCAGAAAGAATTCCCCAATGCAGACCTGCATCTTTCAACACAGGCAAGCTGCATGAACCGTGAAGCAGTTAAGGTATATAAGTCTTTAGGCTTTAAGCGTGTTGTAATGGGACGCGAAGCTTCCTTGCAGGAAATTGCAGAAATAAAGGATGCAGTGCCGGATATGGAAATTGAATGTTTTGTTCACGGTGCCATGTGCATTGCCTATGCAGGCCGCTGCCTTATGAGTGCCTATTTAAACGGACGCAGTGCTCAGGAAGGTTTTTGCAGCCACACCTGCCGCTGGGACTACGATGTTCTTGCAAAAATAGATTCTTCAAAAGATGCAAAGAAAATTGCAGAAAGCGGAAATCTTTTGCTGTGTGAGCATAAGCGCCCGGATGAATATTTTCCTGTATACGAAGGTGAAAATTTTACGGCCGTCCTTTCTTCTAAAGATCTTTGCATGATAGACCACCTGGCAGAACTTAAAAAGGCAGGTGTTGATTCCTTGAAAATAGAAGGCCGCATGAAGAGTGTTTATTACGTTGCCATGATAACACGTGCATACAGAAAAGCCCTTGATGCTTTAGACGGCAAGCTTACGGATGCAGAAGCAAAGCCTTTTATAGACGAACTTTACAAGGTGAGCCACAGGCCTTTTGCTACAGGCTTTTATTTTAACAAGGCAGATGCCGATGTGGCCGTAAGCGGTGCAAGCGACAGCCCTTTTGAACTTTCTGCAGAAATAGGTCTTCCTTTAGATCTGAAGCAGACGGAAGAAATTCTTAAACTTGCAGCAGACGGCAAAAAACTGCGCCAGAGTAAAATAGATGCCATGTGTCCGCCGGAACTTAAAGCGTATCAGAAGCGTGTTGCAGACAAGCCTGATATGCACCTTCCTTTTGCAGAAAAAAAAGAAGGCTGGAAAATGTATCCTGTGGAACCTTTAAATATGCTTACAAAGGAAACGGAAATTGAAATGGTTTCCCCGGATGTTGTAGGCAAAAAAATAGAATGGGGTAAGGATTTTATTTTTATAAACCCTGAAAATGGTCAGGTCTATAACTGGGTCTGCAACGGACACCCCTGTGTTTTATATACAGGCTTGAACATTACAGACGGAACACTTTTGCGTTCAAAAGATTCTGAATATGTGGAAGGAAAATTCAGAGATAACGGAAGGTAAACTATGAGCGAATTAAACGGTATTGAACAGACTGAAACAGATCCTGAAATTCTTATTAATGCGTTTTTAAAAGATTTTTCTGAAATCTACGATGAAAAAGACAAGAAGAGAATTTCTGATGCATGGAATTATCTTATTGGTAAAACCCTAAATTTAAAGCGTAACTGTGGAAAACCTTATTATCTTCATCCTCTCCGTGTGGCAAGGGTTCTTGCAGAAAAACATCTTGGTGCAGATACCATAGTTGCAGGCCTTTTTCATAACATTCTTGATGTAGATAACGACTGTCTGCCTGATATTGAAAAGCACTTCGGAAAAGAAATTGCTTCCATCTGCAACGGTACTGCAAAAATTACAAGTTTAAAAATAAAAAGCAAAACCATGCAGCAGGCAGACAGCATAAGAAAAATGCTCTTTGCCATGATAGACGACATCCGTGTTATTCTTGTTAAACTTGCGGACCGCCTTGACCGTATGCGCAATTTAAAGTTTGTAAGTCTTGAATCACAGAAGCTTATTGCCAAAGAAGTTATAGACATCTGGTGTCCTTTGGCAAGTCGTCTTGGTATGGCAGACATAAAGTGCGAGATGGAAGATTTGTCCTTAAAGTATTCTAACCCGGATGCTTTTCAGCAGATTAAAACCATTGTTGCACAGAAGAAGCAGGAACGTGCAGACTACCTTAACAATGCCGTTAAAAAAATCTATACGGCAACAGAAAAGGCAGGCATTACTGTTTCTATTTCCAGCCGTGCCAAGCATTTTTATTCCATATATCAGAAGATGAGAAAAAGAAACAAAGACGCCGGCGAACTTTATGACCTGCTTGCCTTAAGGATTATCTGTAATACCAACGCAGAATGCTATACCCTTATAGGAATTGTTCATGGACTGTGGAAGCCTATGGAAGGCAGATTTAAAGACTACATTGCCATGCCAAAGGCCAACGGTTATCAGTCGCTCCATACAACCGTAATCTGTGAAGGCAAGCCTTTAGAAATTCAGATAAGAACTCAGGAAATGCACAACATTGCAGAACACGGTGTTGCTTCCCACTGGCTTTACAAGAAAGGCACAAACAGGGATATGGTTAAGGCAGAAGACCTTAGCATTATAAATCAGCTGCGTGCTTTGCGAGACGAAGACTTAAGCAACGAAAGTTTCTTCAGGGAATTAAAGACGGAACTTTTAGGAGATTCCATTTACGTGTTTACTCCTATGGGAGATGTAAAGGAACTGCCTAAAGGTGCCAATGCCATTGACTTTGCATATTCAATTCATTCTTCTATCGGGGAAAAAATAATAGGTGCAAAGGCAGACAGCAAAATAATTCCATTGGTTCAGCCCTTGCAGAATACGCAGATAATTGAAATCCTGACAAACCCTCAGGCTCACCCTACACAGGCTCAGCTTAATTCCGTAAAGACAAGCCGGGCCCGTTCCAGAATAAATGCATGGCTTACGGCAAACGACCCTACTTACATTGATAAGGAAGCTCAGGAAAAGCGCGATGCAGAAATTCTTGCCAACACAATTTATTCAAAGAAAGTGGCAGAAGAAAAAAGAAAGAAGAGCAGGGAAAAGAAAAAAGAAAGCCAGTATTCCGGTAAAATCAGGGTTGACGACTTAACTAACTTTTTTGTAACTGTTGCCAAATGCTGCAGTCCTGTTCCGGGAGACCCGATTGTAGGATACATTTCACGCTCAAGGGGAATTACCGTTCACCGTGCAGACTGCCTTACTTTTCTTAGAATACCCGATATTGAAAAAAGGAAGGTTTCTGTTGAATGGGATACTTCAGAAAAGAAAGTAAACGAAAAAGAAGAAAAGCTTAAGGAACAGGAACTTGAAAAACTGCGCCAGAAGCAGAAAGAAAAGAACCAGTATAAAAAGCAGCGCTAGGAGAATTTTATGAAGAAACTGTTTTTGTTAATGTTTTCATTCTTGCTTTTGCTGTGCGGTTGTTCTAAAAGGCATTCCTTTATAAAAGCTGATTCTGCAAAAAACTTAAAGGTTGGATTTGTCTTTAACGGCAGCATAAATGACAACGGGTTCTGCCAGGCTAAAAACGCAGGCCGCTTTGAGCTGGAAAAATACGGCATAAAAACCCTGTATGCAGAAAATGTTCCTGAAACGGAAGTAAGCAAGGCCGTGTTTGTGGAACTTGTTAAGCAGGGTTGTAAAATTATTTTTGCCGTTGGTGAGGGATACAAGGAGTATGTTTTTAACATTGCAGAAAAGTTTCCCGGCGTAAAGTTTATCTATGATGGGGGAAGGGAAACTTCTTATAATGTTTCCTGCTTTTCTGAAAAAATGTATGAAGGCAGGTATCTTGCCGGTATTGTTGCAGGGCTTAATACAACGTCAAATAAAATAGGTTATGTTGCCGCTTTTAATACGCCGGAATACATACGCAGCATAAATGCCTTTACTTTTGGCGTAAAAGCCGTTAATCCTGATGCAGAAGTTTATGTGCGCTGGATTAATTCCGGCTACAATCCTATGGAAGAAAACTATAAGGCGGAAGAGCTTGTAAACTTTGGCTGCGACCTTCTTGTTCAGCATGTAAATTCCGTAAACCTTCATTATTTTGCAAAGTCTAAGGGTGTTTATTTAATCGGCAATAATTATCCGGTTACTAAAATTGCACCGGATTATTATTTGACTTCCGTATGCGTTGACTGGAACAGTTTTGTTATTGAACAGGTTAAGCTTTATGTGGAAGGGAAATGGCAGAGCGGTTTTTACTGGAAAGGCATGAATTCCGGCTGCGTTTATTTAAGCAGGCTTTCTGAACATTGTGCTCCTGGTTCTGCAGGTAAAGTTGAAGAAGCAGAAAATAAAATCCTTTCAGGCCAGCTAAATATTTTTAAAGGTCCTCTTTATGATGACAGGGGATTTTTAAGGCTTAAGGAAAATGAAGCAATGAATGATGATGCCCTGTGGAATATGGACTGGTTTGTAGCCGGCGTTAAGGTATACAGGTTTTAGTTTTTGCTTAACAGTTGCGGCCGTAGATTCTGTTTACTTCTTCCGTGTAAATTCCTTTTTCTCTGTAAATAATCAGTGTGCTTTCTGTTACCGGGTCTGCACGGGAACATTTTTCTGATTCTATTAAAATCATAGTAGGCTTTTTGTCTGCATCAGGCTGAACTAGCCTTAACCTTCTTGCTCCAAGATTGTATTTATTCAATAGAACAAAAATCTCTGCAATGCGTTCCGGCCTGTGAATCATAAAAAGCTTTCCGTTGGATTTTAAAAGTTTCGCTGCTGCCTTTATTACGTCTTCCAGATTGCAGTAAAGTTCCTGACGTGCAATGGATTTTGAGCTTTCTGGTGTTTTGGAATTTGCCTTCATGTAAGGCGGGTTTACCGTGACTGCATCGTAAGTGTTTTTTTCTAAAATAGCTGCGACATCCTTTAAGTTGCCTGTAAATATTTTTATCCTGTTTTCAAGTTTGTTTAGCTTTACGCTTTCTGTGGCAAGGCGGGCAACATCTGCCTGAAGTTCAAGACCGTGTATTTCTTCTGCCTTTGTTTTTTCTGCAAGCAGGATGGGGATAATTCCGTTGCCTGTGCAAAGGTCACATATCTTTTTGCCGCGCATGTTTTTAGCAAAGTCTGCCAGAAGTATTGCATCAATGCCAAAACAGAATTTGCTTTTGTCCTGATAAATTCTAAATGAACTGCCGCAGTCAGAAAGATTTTCTAAAGTTATGTTTTCTGCCATGTGGCGATTATACCAATTTTTTATTACAATACAAAACATGTTTCCGCCATTTAATCAGGATAAAGCACAAGAGGCATGCAATAAAATAATTTCTCTATTAAACGAAAATAAAATCCAGCTTACCTGGACAGGAAGAATAAGCGAAGAACGTGCAGAAATCGGCCTTATGCTCGGTGTGTTAATCTGCAAGGATGCTGACGGCAAGGAAGAGCTGCTTTATACGGTTTCCGGTAATGCAAGAAGAATAATTGGTAAGGAAAATTTAACTGGCGGAACTTTTATAGAGCCCATAGTTCCGGCAGAAAAAATTAATGAAGCACTTGCTGCCAACGATAAAGAAATTCATTTGCTTACTGAAAAAATAAATATGGCTGCAGATGCAGAAGAAAAGGCACAGCTTAAAAAACAGCGTGAAATACTTACAACCCAGTCCCTTGCTAAAGTTCATGCTCTTTATTCATTCCATTGTGCAGACGGCAAAGTTAAATCATTAAAAGAAATCTGTGCCGTAACCAATAGAGGAAAACTTCCGCCTACGGGAACCGGGGATTGCTGTGCGCCAAAGCTTCTTGACTACTGCTATAAAAATAGACTGCAGCCTGTAAGCATGTGCGAAGTTTTTTATGGCAAAAAAAACGAATCTAAAAAAGCAGGCATTGCTTACGGTCCTTGTGATGAACGCTGTGGCATAATCCTGCCTGAAATGCTGGGTCTTGGAGTCCTTTACCGTGATGAACACATTGCCGTAGTAAACAAGCAGAGCGGGCTATTAAGCGTGCCTGGCAGGGAACCGGAAAAGGAAGATTCCGTAGAAAAAAGATTCCGTGTTCTTTATGGGGATTCAGTTCAGGTTAAGCAGCCTGCCGTTCACCGTTTGGACATGGAAACAAGCGGCATAATGGTTCTTGCCTTTACAAAAGAAGCCCACCGTGCCATGAACATGGCTTTTGAGCGCGGAGATGTGCATAAAGAATACATTGCACTTTTAGACGGCGTTCTTGCAAAAAAAGGAATTGCATCTCACGGACAGACTGAACTTTACTTCCGCCTGGATATAGAAAACCGCCCTCATCAGATCTGGGATGACATAAACGGTAAAAAAGCAGTTACAGAATGGAATATACTTAATGTAGAAAAATACACTGCACCAGACGGAAGCAAAACTGACGCTACAAGAATTCAGTTTATTCCCCACACGGGAAGAACACATCAGCTGCGCCTGGTTGCCGCCGACAGCCACGGTTTTGCAACGCCCATTATAGGAGACACACTTTACGGCAATTGCATGGCAGGCCAGCGCTTAATGCTTCATGCAAGAAAAATAACCTTTCCGCACCCCGCCACAGGAAAAACAATTACATTTGAATGTAAGGAAGATTTTTAGAAGGGTGCTTAAGAACCACTGTAAGCAGGCAGATAAAAAAATCCCAGTCAGTACATTATGTGCATTAACCGGGATTTATGATTAAATGCAGAAGCAACCTACACATTAAACTTGAAGAACAGAACGTCGCCGTCCTGGACAACGTAGTCCTTGCCTTCCTGGCGGTATTTGCCGGCGGCCTTAATTGCTGCTTCTGATTTGTATTCCTTCAAATCGTCTACAGTGTAGGCTTCTGCCTTAATAAAGCCTTTTTCAAAGTCCGTGTGTATGACGCCTGCAGCCTGCGGTGCCTTGTCTCCGGCGTGGATAGTCCATGCGCGGCATTCATCAGGTCCGCCTGTAAAGAAAGTGCGCAGTCCCATAAGGTGGTAAACCGTGCGTGCCAGGACTGTAAGTCCGCTTTCTTTTAAACCTACGGAATCCATGAATTCCTTACGGTCTGCATTGTCTGAAATGTCAGACAAATCAGATTCAAACTTGCCGCAGATAACGATGACTTCTGACTTCTGTTCTGCAGCAAACTTCTTTACTGTTTCTACATATTTGTTTGTGCCGCTTGCAATGGTGTCTTCGTCAATGTTGCATACATAAACCTGCGGCTTGATTGTAAGAAGGTGCAGCTCGTAAACGGCAGCCTTTTCTTCGTCCGTAAGTTCTGCCATGCGGGCACATTTGCCGTCTGCAAGCAATGGCTTTATTTTTTCTATGGCACTGAAATAAGGAGCAAGGCGCTTTTCTTCTTCCTTACCAAGGGCGCGTATCTGCTTTGTAATTTTGTCTGCATGCTTGTTTATTGTATCCAGGTCTGCCTGTGCAAGTTCAAAATCAATGGTAAGGATGTCGCTTTCAGGGTCTATAGGAGCATCTGTTTTTGCATCCTCGCGCACGTGCTGAATGTCCGGGTTGTCAAAGCAGCGCACTACATGGGCAATGACTGCTGTTTCGCGGATGTTGGCAAGGAACTTGTTGCCAAGGCCTTCTCCCTGGCTTGCACCTTTAATTAAGCCTGCAATGTCTACAAAGTCTACTGTTGCAGGAACTTTCTTTTTAGGTTCAAAGATGGAACACATAAAGTCAAGGCGTTCATCAGGAAGATCAACGATTCCCACATTAGGGTCAATGGTGCAGAAAGGATAGTTTGCTGCTTCTGCAGGGGCTTTTGTAAGGGCACTGAAAATTGTTGACTTTCCTACGTTAGGAAGTCCTACAATACCGCATGTAAGTTTCATAATTTATTCTCCAGTTTAGTTTTTTGCAATTTGATTGGCACGTGCAAGGGCATCGTTAATGTTTGCACAGATGTTTTCACGTCCAAGTTTATCAGACATGCCGGTTTTTTCACAGAGCATGAAAGGCTGGGTGTGGATTCCGCTAAGAACGATTGTAATGCCTTTTCTGTCGCAGGCTGCCTTTGCCTGTTCCAGTGCCTGAATTCCGCCTGCATCAAGGTAAATCAGATTTCTCATGCGGAAAATCAAAACCTTACAGTCAGAACCTGCACGTTCAAGGGCGTATTCAAATTTGCGCACGGTGCCAAAGAAAAGGGAACCTTCAATTTCGTAAACCATAACGTGTGGTGGCAGTTCTATTGTTTCTGTGCTGCCGTCTCCCTTAATGCCTGTTACGATGGTGTTGTTTCCTGTTTCAACTTCTGAAAGGTCAATAATCTTTTTAATAAAGAAGAATGCGGCAATAATAAGTCCAACGCCGATGGCATAAGTTAAGTCTACAAAAACCGTAATCAAGAAAGTAGAAGCAAGAACCGTAATGTCTGACTTCTGTCCCTTTAAAAGCTTGCGGATAGAAGGAATGCCGGCCATGTTCCATGCAACCTGAATCAATACTGCAGCAAGGGCTGCCATAGGAATGTATTCAACATATTTTCCAAAGAAAATCATTATCAATAGAAGGACAATTGCATGAATGATTCCTGCTACAGGAGTGCGTCCGCCGTTGTTGATGTTTGTTGCCGTGCGGGCAATGGCACCTGTTGCAGGCAGGCCGCCGAACAGCGGAGACAGGATGTTTGCAATGCCCTGGCCGATAAGTTCGTTATTGGAATCGTGCTTGGCACCGATCATACCGTCTGCAACAACGGCAGAAAGCAAAGACTCAATGGCTGCAAGAACGGCAATGGAAACGGCAGTGGGGAATACTGTCTTAATTGTCATAAAGCTGAAGTCCGGTGCCTTAGGTGAAGGCAGGCTTGAAGGTATTTTGTATCTGTCACCGATTAAGGTTGTTTCAAGTCCGCAGGTTCTGTTTAAAATAATGTGAATTACTGTTGCAAGGATGATTACTACTAAAGAGCCCGGAATCTTTTTTGTTACCCTTGGCCACAGGAAAAGTGCCACTAAAGAAAGGACTGCCATTACTGTTGTGTAAGGGTCTACGGTGTTGAAAATCTGTGAATAGGCAATCATCTTCTGATGGAATTCCCCAGGCATCTTTTCAAACTTCTGTCCTAAAATCATAACCGGGTTTGACGGTGTAATGGGAGCAAGGCCAAAGAAGTCCCCGATCTGGCCGCTTGCAATGGTAACTGCAATGCCTGCCGTAAAGCCAACGACGATTGTATATGGAATAAACTTTACAAGGCCGCCCATTTTAAATGCGCCAAGAAGTATCAATAAAACACCTGCAATGACTGTTGCCGTAGCAAGGCCGCCAATGCCAAGCTGCGGGTTATTTACGATGGCATAAATGATAACTGTAAAGGCACCTGTAGGTCCGCCAATCTGGCATCTTGTTCCGCCGAATGCGGCAATACAGAAACCTGCAACGATGGCAGTATAAAGGCCTGTTTCAGGACTGCATCCTGAAGCAATGGCAAATGCAATGGAAAGTGGAAGTGCCACTATTCCTACGATGATACCTGCAATTGCATCCCTTAAAAAAGCCGATGCAGAGTATCCTTTTAACGTGTTTAATAGCTCTGGTTTATACATAGTGGCGGTATTATGATACTTTTATAGAAAATAATAAAGTGAATGCTAAAAAATACTTTTTCCTTGTTTTGTTTTGTGCTATTCTTTTGCCCATGAAAGTTGCAATTTTTTTAGGTTCTAAGTCCGATATGGACACAATGAAAAAGGCTGCCGATGTTCTAAAGGAATTCGGCATTGACTATAAGGCTTTTGTAATTTCTGCACACAGGGCAGGAGACCTTCTTGTAAAGACAATTAAAAAGGTAGAAGAAGAAGGCTGTCAGGTTATTATTGCAGGTGCAGGTTTAAGTGCTGCACTCCCCGGTGTTATTGCAAGCCGCACTGTGCTTCCTGTTATCGGCGTTCCCCTTGAATGCATTAACCCGGGCAAGTCTAACGGACTGGCAGGAATGGATGCACTTCTTTCTATTGTAATGATGCCGCCGCAGATTCCTGTTGCTACAGTTGGCATAGGCAACGCAAAAAATGCCGCTTACCTTGCAGCACAGATTCTTGCAGTAAGCGATGCTGAACTTAAGGAAAAGCTTAAGGCATTCCGTGCAAAGATGACGGCAGACGCAGAAGCCAACGGCGGCGACGGCATAGAACTGTAAGGGACTTCTATTTTTCAATTCATTATGGTATGTTTTTTAAACCCACTTTATTTATTTTGAGGAGTATCTCATGGCAAAAGTTGTAGATTACAAAAATGCCGGCGTTGATGTTAATGAAGGTTACAAGGCTGTAGACAAGTATAAGGTTCAGTCTCAGCGCGCACGTATACCTGGTCAGCTTACAGAACTTGGTGCATTCAACGGAATGTTCGCTGTTCCTAAGGGAATGAAAAATCCTGTAATGGTAAGCGGAACAGACGGTGTTGGAACAAAACTTGACATTGCTTTCCAGATGAAAAAATACGATACAGTCGGAATTGACTGCGTTGCCATGAGCGTAAACGATATTCTTTGTTCAGGCGTTCAGACAAGCTTCTTCCTTGACTACATTGCATGCGGCAAGCTTGATTCTAAAGTTGCAGGCGAACTTGTTAAGGGCGTAACTGACGGATGCCTTGAAACAGGCTGCGCACTCCTTGGCGGAGAAACTGCAGAAATGCCTGGCTTCTATGACGAAGGAAAGTACGACCTTGCAGGTTTTGGCGTAGGCGTTGTAGACAAGGCAGACATTATTGACGGAAAGAAAATCAAGGAAGGCGATGTCCTTATCGGCCTTTCTTCTACAGGACCACATTCAAACGGCTATAGCCTTATCAGAAAGCTTGTAACTGACTTTGAAGAAAAGGTTAAGGTTGGCGGCAAGGAAAAGAAAATCGGAGACGTTCTTCTTACACCTACACGCATTTACGTTAAGCCTGTTATGGAAGCAATCAAAAAGTTCCCTGGCTGCATTCACGGCATGGTTCATGTTACTGGCGGCGGTTTCTATGAAAATCTTCCGCGTATGTATCAGCATGCACCGGAAGGCAAGAAACAGCTTTGTTCCATGATTAAGAAGGACAGCTGGAAAGTTCCGGAAATCTTTGACATCCTTGTGCAGAAAGGTGCAGACCCGAAGCATATGTTCAACACATTCAACATGGGCATAGGCCTTGTGCTTGCAGTAAGCAAAAAGGAAGCAGAAGAAATCCTTAAGTTCTTTAACAAGAATGCAAAGAAATACCACAAGGCAGGCATTGAAGACATGGTTGCCTACCAGATCGGCTACGTTGGCCACACAGACAAGGCAATCAAGGGCGACTTTAAGGGCAGCAAGGAAATGACACAGTTTGTTGACTAATCGGTCAAATGTCGAATTATAAATAACTTAGTGCCTTTAAGAAAAAGGACGCCTCCCGGCAGAACCAGTCCTGAAAAAAAGGCTTCCGCACTTCGTTTGTGCAGATTTTTTTTCATGCCTGAACCTGCCTGCGGCGTCTTTTTTTATAAAATAAAGTATTTCTAATTATTCTAAAATTCGACATTTGCCCTATTATATTTACCATATCATATATAAGGAAAACATAAGTATGAAAATTGCAGTTTTGGTTTCTGGCGGGGGGACAAACCTTCAGGCTTTGATTGACTATGAAAAATCCCATGCAGACTGTCCCTATAGCATTGGCCTTGTAATTTCAAGCACAAAAAATGCGTTCAGCTTGGAACGTGCGGAAAAGGCAGGCATTCCGTCCGTAATAAAAAGTCCTTTTGCCGTTCTTGGCAAAGAAAAGGCACAGAGCATGTCCAGGGAAGAAAAAAACATTGCCGTGTCTGATGCAATCCTTGCAGAATGTAAGGCACAGGGCATAGAAGCCATTGTCCTTGCAGGCTATCTTTCTGTTCTGACTGGCAGAATAATAGAAGAATACAAGAATAAAATCATTAACCTTCACCCTGCCTTGCTGCCAAAGTTCGGCGGAGTAGGCATGTGGGGTCATAACGTGCATGAAGCCGTTCTTGCCGCAGGAGAAAAAGAAAGCGGCTGCACCGTGCATTATGTAGACGGCGGCTGTGATACAGGCAAGATAATCGTGCAGAAAAGAGTGCCTGTCATGCCCGGCGACACCGTAGACACTTTATATGCACGCATTGCACCGGAAGAACACAAGGCCATAGTAGAAGGCACCATAGAAATGTGCCGCAAAAAGGGCCGAAAGTAAATTAATCTATAAAACTTTTATGCGGCAAATGCTTTCGGCGTTTTGCGCACGAATTGCATGGCAATTCGTGTATGGGTCTTATAGTAATTAAGGAAAAAGCACTTGCATTAATAGATGCCGGTACCTGCAAATGCTTTCGGCAGTTGACTTTAAAAACCTATACAAGAAATGCGTAGCATTTCTTGGGGGAAAAGTTAGGATATCTACGGATAACTAAATAGCAAATGCTTTTCCTAGTTGACTTTAAAAGCCTTTACAAGAATTGCGCAGGCAATTCTTGGGGGAAAAGTTAAAACAGCCACGGATAACTAAATAGCAAATGCTTTTCCCCATGTTACTCAAGGTAACCAGCTAATGTGACAGGTATTCACTTTTTTTTTGATTATATACCGGCAAGTTTGCTTATCTGTTCGGCAGATAAACCGGTAGCTTCTGTTACTTTGCCTGGTTCAAGACCCATTTTCAGCAGCTTTTTTGCGGTTTCCATAAAGCCTTCAAGTTTGTCAGCGGCTTTTCCTTCAAGAATTCCGGTGGCTTTTCCTTCCTGAATTCCAGCTTCTTTGCCTTCTTCAAAGCGGTTTCTGTCAAAATATCATTCATAAGCTGGAGCTGGAAATTTGCCTGTTTCAGTCGCTCATTTTCAATTTTCAGCTGTTCGTTATTTTTTTCCCAGATTACCTGTATTGCAATTGTCAGGCAGCCTGTACTCTTTTTTAGACATAAACTTATTTTTCCAAAAATATAGTGTAGAACTGTCTACTCCATACTTGCTGGCAATCTCCATGGTTGATTTATCTGTTCTTGTACACAATTCTACCACAGATTTTATTTTGTCATCAGTACTTGTATTGTAATTTGGAGCAAAATTCTTATTGTAAATCCTTTTTTCTGAAGGCATGATTTCATCAATCCATTTTGAAAGCAGGTGATATGAAGGATATCCAAGTTTAGAAACCGTAAATTTTAGGCTTTTGCCATGCTCAATGTAAAATTTAACTGCCTTCTGCTTTTGTTCTTCCGTATAAATTGGATTTCCCTTTAAATCAGGAATCTCTATTTTTCCTTTTTTTATAAGGTCAAAATTCGAGTTTTAAAACAGGAACAGCAGACTGTAAGAATTTCTGAGGAACGTCATCCGTGAAATGGAAAAGAAATGCAGAAATACTGAAAAAGAAGTGCCTGAACATACCGGCTGCACTTCTTGCACGGT
>JALELH010000028.1 GCA_022768865.1 Spirochaetia bacterium | reverse complement strand
TTTTTGAATTCTTTTAAAAAGTAGTTTTAAAAAGAAAAATCAGAAAACTGAATCAAACTTTATTTCTTCATGGGCACGCCAGAAATCAATTCCTGCAAGAAGCATTTCAAACTGCTCTGTGTTTATTTCTCTTGCTTCCTGGCTTGTATTAGGCCATGGCCAGGTTGCCATTTCAAGTCTTTTCTGGGCAAGCCAGAAGCCTGTCTTGTTCCAGAATATAATCTTGAGCAGCTTATGATTCTTATTGCAGAAAAAGAATACGGAATTGCTTAAAGCATCCAGATGCATTTCGTTTTCAATGATTGCAAGAAGACCTGTAACTCCTTTGCGCAGATCAGTTGAACCAGGTCTTACGTAAAGTCTAGCACCTTCAAAATCTATTTTCATAAAGAAGCCATTGCTGCAAGAATTTCCCGAATCATCACCGCATTACTGTTTCCAGGAATTTCAATCTCTATTCCAGCCTTACGGATTATCAGGTTCTGTTTTTCCTTTATGAATGTTGATTTTAATTCAACGAAATGAACATCTGCAGCCTGATATGCTTCTGCAGATTTGTATTTAGTCACCCATGCAGACAAAGTATTAGGCTTTATGCCATATTCTGGGGCGAATACTGTCTGTGATTTTCCTGACTGGATGTATTCCTCAACAATTTTCTGACGTTCTTCACGACTGTAATTTGATCTCATAATTTCTTCCACCTTGCGTAGAAGTTTAGTTCAAAGATTTATTTTTGGAAAATACATGAGAATTGACGGTTACCTTAAGAATCAGCCCAAGCATGAATTCAACAAATATACCGGAATCAGTATTCTGTGTGCTAAGTTCAATTGCTTTGTAGTATTCCGGCTGATTTTCCCAGATCATGTTTTCTACAGGAAGATTTTCAAATACCCCATTCCATTCCGACAAAATCTTTGACTGCCAGAACCTTCCCATTCTTCCGTTGCCGTCTTCAAAAGGGTGGATGAATTCAAACTCGTAGTGGAAAACACAGCTCTTTATAAGGATATGGTCTTCGGAATTTTTAAGCCAGCCAAACAAATCTGCAATTAAAGCCGGAACCATATCTGCAGGCGGTGCAATGTGGGAAACTCCGTTTTTACCTGCAACACATACTCCTTTTTGCCTGAAATGGCCTGGATTATCTACAAGGCCCATTGCCATAAGTGCATGTGCCTTTAGCAGGTCTTTCCAGTCGTAAGTGTTAAACTCATTAAACCGTTCATAAACTTTAATTGCATTACGCACTTCCTGAACTTCCTTTAATGGAGCTACTACAGTTTTGCCGTCGATTAAAGCCGTTACCTGTTCTTCTGTAAGGGTGTTTCCTTCAATGGCAAGGGAGCCCTGGATTGTTTTCATGCGGTTTACTTTTCTAAGCTTTAGGGAATCGGATTCTTTGCAGCTTATTGTAAACCGTTCTACAAGGGCAGATATTTCTGAAATCATGTTTATGGATTTGGCAGTTATTTTAAACGGAGGTTCATAACTCATGTCTGTATTATAGCATAGAAAAAGCATTTCCTAAACCATGACAGCTTTATCGATACACCTTCGATAGTACCGTCGATGCACCTGCGTATGGAAACACTGGTGTTTAAAGCAGGAAGTGTAAAAAAAAAGGCACCGGTTGTTTAACTGGTGCCTTTCAATTAAAGATAAAACAAAGTTTAGCCAGCGTCTTTTATCCACTCGTATGAAACATATGTGGTTTTTAGGTTTGTTGCATTTGTTTCTTTATTAGCTACAGAAACTCCATTTACTCCTCCTGTTGACCAGGCATGATCTGTATCCTCAAAAGTTACGGAACTAAGATTACAATCCTTAAAGCAGTTTGCTTTTATTTTTGTAACACTTGAAGGGATTGTAATGGATGTCAAACCAGTTTCACACATCGAAAAGCATTCTTCCCCAAGTGTCGTTAAACTTGAAGGTAAAGTAATAGAGCCTAAACTAGTACATGTTGAAAAACAATAATCCGGTAATTCTGTAAGACTTGTTAAGCTACTTAAATCAATCGAATGCAAACTAGCACAACTTGCAAAGCAACTTGATCCCATACTTGTTATGCCTGCTGGCATAGAAATAGAAACAAGATTAGCACAAGTACTAAAACATTCGCTTCCGATTGTTGTAATTGTATCTGGCAATACGATTTCAGAAATAGCTACACAACATTGGAATGCATTATCTGCAAGTTGAGTTAATCCTG
Source organism: Spirochaetia bacterium (assembly GCA_022768865.1). Taxonomy (GTDB): domain Bacteria; phylum Spirochaetota; class Spirochaetia; order Treponematales; family Treponemataceae; genus Treponema_D. The sequence goes on along the minus strand of JALELH010000028.1, from coordinate 23,708 downwards.
TAACAGCGGACATATCAACTTTAGCAGTATGATCGTTTTGAAGAGTATTCAAAGCATTGCTAAGGTCTGTAATTTGTGCAGCCGTTACACTACCTGTAACCGTTATTTCCAAATCAACATCAGTATTAGAAGCAATCTGAGATGTAACTTCATCAATTGAACCGCTTAAAGTTTTTGTAGTAGGTTCTGGCTGTATTGTTGTACCTGAATCTCCGCCGCTACTTGCATTACTTTGCTTTGTAATTTCGTAATCTTTTAATTCTCCCTTAAGCTTTTGTGCATTCTGTTCTGCATCGTTTACGGCAAAAGTAATTGTATCAGATAGGTGGGTTCCTTCCCACATTGCACCAGCATCTGCAAATACAACCGAAGTTAAAGACGTACAGCCGTCAAAGGCTCCGCTGCCAATAGTTTCTATACTTGCAGGCAATGCAATAGAAGAAAGCCTTGCACAGCCTTCAAAATCTGCGTTATAGCTAAGTTCTGTAACACCCGTAGTGTCTGCAATGTCCAGGGCAATCTTTGCATTGGAAAAGTCCCTTATTGTATAGGCCAAGGCTTCAATATCATCTTCATCAATGGCACCAGAAACTTTAACGCTTGCGTTTTCTTTAGAATATGCAATTTTATTAATGGCATCAAAGACGGAACTGTTTGCAGTGCCCGCCTTTAAAAAAATGGCACCGTAGTAAACATTGGAAGAACCGGCTAATTTACGGCATACAGGAACTATTTTGGAACCATTTGTAAGGGTTGTATCAACATCATTAATAGCAGAATCATCATTTATAAAGATAAACCCAAGGCTTTCTGCTGCACTTGCACTTACTACATCCTTATAGCCGTTGGAAAGTTCTATTTCTAGGCTTAAATGGGATTTATAATCGTAGCCTGCAAGCTCATCAGCAGATTCAAAAACAGCCCTTCCCGTATAAACCGGTATGGCTTCTGCAAGCCTTGAAACTTTATTAAGTGCTATGTCCAGTGCAACAAGGGTCTGCTGTTCTGCAATAACCGTTGCAGTTGTTTTACCATAGGCAAGGCATTCATCATTTTCTGAATATTCACCTGTAACCTGGTATTTGCCTGGTTCCAGGTCTTCAAAGATTACGGTCTGGCCAAAGCCTGCCGTCTTTGTTAAAGTTGCGCCGCTACCCCCCCGGTGCCCGTAATGGAGATGGCAAAAGTGCCGCCATTAAAAGAAGCAGAAGTAGCCGTGTCTTCTAGAATGGCACGGGATGCAGGCAGCACTACTGCAACAGAAGAACTTTTTTTATAGGAAACAGAATTGATGCAGGAAGCAAAAACAACCGCAATTGCAAAAAAAGCAGCGGCAAGTGAAATACAAAAATGTCTGACTTTAAAATCTTTAGTTTTCATAAACACCTCTATATATATAGCAATAATTTTATAGCACAAAAGGCATTTTAACAAGGAAGGAGCACAATTTTTAATTGCATGGGACAAAAACACAAAAGAATGGCTTTTTATGGGAACGTGCCCTTTGCATCATAAAGCAGCTTTGACTTTTGCCTATTCACCGCATTTTTGCGGTGAATAGATTGAATATTCACCGCATCTATCCTAAAATAAAGCCATGTATATATGGGAAAGTGCCAACTGGCCTGACTTTATTTATAGGCAAATTGAAATTCAGCCCTTATTGGAAGAATGCCACATTGAACAAGGCAAACTTCTTGCCAAAATGGATCTTCTAAAGCTTTCAGAAAAAGAAGAAAAAGTTCTTTCCACAATTACAAGCGATATTATTAAGTCAAACGAAATTGAAGGACTAATATTAAACCAGAACCAGGTACGCTCTTCCATTGCGCGCCGTCTTGGAATTCAGACGGCAGGATTAGTTTCTTCTGAACGGAATATTGACGCTGTTGTAGAAATGATGATTGACGCAACGGCCAACTATAAAAATCCTTTGACGGCAGAACGTCTTTTTTCATGGCAGGCATGTCTTTTTCCAACAGGTTATAGCGGAATGTATAAAATTGATGTTGGAAAGTTCAGAACAAACCCAATGCAGGTTATTTCAGGCGGAATCGGTCATGAAAAGATTCACTACGAAGCACCGCTACCAGATAAAGTTCCTGCAGAAATGGACAAATTTCTAGACTGGTTTAATTCATCCATCGGCGACGAACTTTTAAAAAGTGCCATTGCCCATCTATGGTTTGTTACTATTCACCCTTTTGACGACGGCAATGGCAGAATTGCAAGAACCATTTCCGATATGATCCTATGCCGCAGCGACAAGACACACATGAGATTTTACAGTATGTCTAATCAAATTATGAACGACAAGAATACATATTACGAAGTTCTTGAACGCACTCAAAAAGGAAATCTTGATATTACAGACTGGCTCAAATGGTTTCTGACTTGTGTTTTAAATGCCATCAAGTCAAGCTATCATCAGACAGATTCCGTCATCAGAAAATACAATTACCTGCAGTCAATAGAAAAACTTGCTTTAAATGAACGCCAGATTTTAATGATTAACAAACTGATGGATGATTCCTGGTTTGGTGTTTTAAATAGTTCTAAATGGGCCAAAATTGCAAAATGTTCCACTGATACGGCTTTGCGTGACATACAGGCTTTGATTTCCAAAGGAATTCTTGAAAAAGAGCCTACCTCTGGCGGCAGAAGCACAAACTACAGGCTGACAGAAAATAACAATTCTGACCTTTTATAGTCTTTACGCATAAATAACATTTTATTTACTTGAAATTACGCTTTTCTAAAATATAATTATGTTGTTGCTACGGCAGCAAGGTGGAATTATGATTTTTTATGTAGATATTAAGGCAATTGATTACGGATGCGGCACAAAGGAACATCCGTTCAAAAACATTAACGAGGCAGCAAAAATTGCAAAACCCGGGGACCAGGTTATTGTAGCACCTGGCGTTTACCGCGAATATGTAAATCCTGCCAATGGCGGAACGGAAGACAAGCGCATTGTTTACCGTTCTTCTGAATATAGAAAAGCCGTAATAACCGGTGCAGAAGAAGTTAAAAACTGGAAGAACATAAAAGGCGATGTGTGGCTTGCACGCATTCCAAACGGAATTTTCGGTTCATATAACCCTTATACAGTAAAGGTTGCAGGAGACTGGTTCAACGTAAACTTTGTAGCCCACACAGGAGAAGTTTTCCTGAACAACAAGTCTCTTTACGAAGTTACAACACTTGCAGCGGTTGAAACTCCGGTAGAAGAAAACATCAAGTCCTGGGACAAGGAATTTACAAAGCACGTCTGGTATACAGAACAGGACGAAAAGACAGACGAAACTTTAATCTATGCCAACTTCCAGGGCAAAGACCCTAACAAGGAAAATGTAGAAATCACAGTGCGTGAAAACTGCTTCTATCCTAGCGAAGAAGGACGCGGTTACATTACCTTAAGCGGCTTTACAGTATGCAAGGCAGCAACACAGTGGGCACCGCCTACGGCATACCAGGAAGGAATGATCGGCCCACACTGGTCTAAGGGATGGATTATAGAAGACTGTGAAGTGTGCCATTCAAAATGTTCCGGCATTTCACTTGGAAAATACAGGCAGCCTAACAACGACAACAAATGGTCAAAGCTTAAGTTTAAGGACGGAACACAGACAGAACGCGACAACATCTGTCAGGCACAGATTGAAGGCTGGACTAAAGAAAACATCGGCAGCCACATTATCCGCCGCTGCGACATTCACGACTGCGGGCAGACCGGTATTGTAGGCCACCTTGGCGGAGTATTCTCTATTATAGAAGACAACCACATCCACAACATCAACAACAAGCAGAACCTTGCCGGTGCTGAAATCGGCGGAATCAAGATGCACGCTGCCATTGACGTAATCATCCGCCGCAACCACTTCCACCACTGCACAAGAGGCCTCTGGCTGGACTGGCAGGCACAGGGAACACGCGTAAGCCAGAACCTTTTCCACGACAACTGCCTGCCGCGGGACTATCTTCTTAATAAAGAAAACCTTGACCTTTCTTTTGGTGAAGACGTATTTATAGAAGTAAGCCACGGCCCAACCCTTTTGGACAACAACATTTTCCTTTCTGATGCCAACCTTAAGCTTCCGACACAGGGTCTTGCAATGGTTCACAACTTCTTTGCAGGTTCCTGGACGGCTGTAGGACACGGTGTTTTAAACGGAGCACTGACCAAAGACAAGCAGAATCAGGCAGTGCGCTATACTCCATACCATGTTCCGCACAGAACAGAAATCATGGGCTTTATGAGCATTCTTCACGGAGACTGCCGCATTTACAACAATATCTTTATGCAGAAAGAACTGCGTCCGGCCATTGTTCAGCTTGGCAAATACATGGAAGACAACGAATGGACAGACGGCAACCTTATTGCAGGCACACATACCTACGACATGTGCCCTACCTACGAAGAATGGCTTAAGCAGTTTGACGGTTACTGCGGTCTTGGCAGTGCACCAAGCGACAGGTACTACAATCCGCTGCCAGTATGGGCAAAGGATAACTACTACTTTAACGGTGCAAAGCCTACAAAGAACGAAAAGGAACCGAATGTTGACACAAAGGACAAGGTTACCTATTCTCTGGAAGAAAAGGACGGCAAATGGATCTTTACTACAAATGCCTATGACTTTATTAAAGAAAGTAAGTGCGGAATTATCAGCACAGAAACTTTAGGTGAAGCATTTGAAAGTGAAGAAAAGTTTGAAAACCCTGACGGCAGCCAGATTGTTTTTGATGCAGACATTAAAGGAAACAAAAGAAGTGTAAATCCGCTCCCAGGTCCTTTTGCAAATCCAGAAAAAGAATGCAAGACTGAATTTTAATTTAAGATTGCCTTGCTAAAAGAAAGCCCGCAGGTTAGCTAACCTGCGGGCTTTTTCTTCATACCGCTTTATTATTCACCACGGACAAAATCCAGGACTTCTTTTGCTGTCTTTTCATCGCATAAGTTGCGGGCAGCAGTGTTGAACTTGGCACCAATCATAAGGTTCTGTGCCGTCTTTTCATCAACGCCACGGCTCTGCATGTAAAAAAGAATGTCTTTTCCAAGGCGGCCTATGGAAGCACCGTGCCTGCCTTCAACGGCTTCTTCATCACAAAGGATTACAGGCAGGCTTTTGTTCACAACCTTAGGGTCAAGCAAAAGGACATTTTCCTGTTCATCGCCCTTGCTTTCTGCACAGCCGTTCTTAAAATCTATTGTTCCGCGCCATGTTTTTCTGCCAGTACCGCCTACAACGCCGTCAACGTTCATTACGCTTTCTGTTTCTCGGCCTGTATGCAAAGAAACATAATTTACATCCAGGCTTTCCTTATCATTTACAAGGTAAGCATTGCAGCCGCTGAACTTTGACTTATAGCCTTCAAGGGCGTTGTGGTTTCCCCAGACGTTATCTTTACCGCCAAGAATTATTTCTGTTGTTTCAACAAGTGCATTGTCGCAGGCCTTGCTTCCAAAGGAAACAAAGATCCTGGCATTTTTGCCGCACAGGTTTACAAGGCCAACGCGGACTTTTGCATTGTCTTCTGCAACTACCTTTACGCGAAGTGCCAGTGTCTTTTCAAAGTCTGCTGATGTTTTTAGAACAAGGATGAAATTGCTCTGGCTTCCTTCTTCTGCATGAATCAGTACTTCATCTGCAGAATTTTCTTTTTCTGCATTGTATTCAAGGCGCACTGTCTGAGCCTGCTTTCCTTTTGCAACTGAAAGCTTTTCTGCACTTATTTTAAGTTCATCAAAAGCAGCATCAAATTCATTGCCTATGCCGGTTTTAACAGAAGAAAAAACATCTTCATTAAAGTCTGCTTTAGTTACGCCATCTGCAAGGTTAACGTCTGCCTTGCATTTTAAGCCATTTACTTCTTCTATTTCTGTGTTGTTTATTTTCAGGAAATTCCAAGTCAAAGATGGAAAATTATTTGCCTTCATAAATCACCCCTGTCCCTTCATTTCAAGCTGAATCAAGTTGTTCATTTCTACAGCATACTCAAGCGGAAGTTCCTTGCTTACAGGATTTGCAAAGCCACTTACAATCATAGCCCTTGCATCTTCTTCGCTTATGCCGCGGCTCATTAAATAGAAGATTGCCTTGTTGGAAATGCGGCCGATTTTTGCTTCATGGCCAACATCGCAGTCGTCAGTCATAATGTTCATTGCAGGAACAGTATCACTGCGGCTTTCGTTGTCCAGCATTAAGCTTGAACAGTCTACACTTGCCTTTGCATTTTTTGCACTTTCGTTTACAACGATAGCACTTCTGTAGGTACATGCACCGCCGCTTTTGGAAATTGATTTTGTGTTGATTACAGTGCTTGTGTTTTTTCCGATATGAACCATCTTGGCACCAGTATCAAGATTCTGACCGTGGCCTGCAAATGTAATTCCTGTAAATTCACATGTGGCATTGTCGCCTTTTAGGATTGTCATCGGATAAAGGTAGGAAATATGGCTTCCAAAAGAACCGCTTACCCATTCCATGCGGCCATTTTCTTCTACAATTGCACGCTTGGTGTTAAGGTTATACATATTCTTTGACCAGTTTTCAATGGTAGAATAGCGTAGCCTTGCGTTTTTCTTTACATAAAGTTCAACACAGCCTGCATGAAGGTTTGCCACATTGTATTTTGGAGCAGAACATCCTTCTATAAAATGCAGGTCTGCACCTTCGTCTACAATAATCAGTGTATGTTCAAACTGACCTGCACCGGCAGCATTTAACCTGAAATAAGATTGCAGCGGAATCTTTACCTTTACGTTTTTTGGAACGTAAACAAAAGAACCGCCGGACCATACGGCACCGTGAAGTGCTGCAAATTTATGATCAGATGGCGGAACAAGGTGCATAAAGTATTCCTTTACCATTGATCCCCATTCCGGACTTTTTAATGCACTTTCAAAATCTGTGTAGATTACGCCCTGGGCAGCAACGTCTTCCTGAACATTGTGGTAAACAACTTCGCTGTCATACTGAGCACCTACGCCGGCAAGGCTTTTTCGTTCTGCTTCCGGAATGCCTAGTTTTTCAAAAGTGTTTTTAATATCATCAGGAACTTCTTCCCATGTGTTTGCCATGTTTGTTTTGGCCTTTACATAGGTTACGATTTTCTGAATATCAAGGTCGCGGATGTCCGGACCCCAGTCTGGTTCATTTATGCTGTTAAAAAGGTGAAGAGACTTAAGCCTGAATTCCTTCATCCATTCAGGGTCTTCCTTTTCTGCGCTTAACTTTTCAACAATGGAATCATCAAGGCCTGCACGGATTTTATAGAATTCTTCTTCCTTTTCTTCGTAGCGGAAGTCATAAAGACTTCTGTCTATTTCATTTACTTTTGCCTTTTTGTCTGACATTTATTTGCTTTCCTTAAGCTGTTCCTGCAACTCATCTTTTGTTACAGTATTTTTAATTGCATCCATGGCAGCCTTGGCGGCAGCAGCAAGGGCAGCTTTTCTTTCTTCGTCTTTGATTTCCTGAGGAATGAATTTGTCAAAGCCGTTTTCATTGATTTCCTGCACAAGGGAACCGTCTCCGCTATGAACAAGGCTGCCCTTTACCATAATATGAGTTTTATCTACCTTAAGGCTTTCAAGGATTCTTGTTGAATGAGTTATAATAAGAAGGGAACCGCCAACGCTCTTCATGTATTCTTCAATTCCCTTGCTTACTGTGCGGCAGGCGTCTACGTCAAGACCGCTGTCTGTTTCGTCAAGGATTGCAAACTTAGGCTTTAGCATTAAAAGCTGAAGGACTTCGCTCTTCTTTTTTTCTCCGCCGGAAAATCCTACGTTAAGGTCGCGTTCTGCATAGGAATGTGCCATTTTAAGGATGTTCATGTTTTTTTCCAGTTCCTTAGTAAACTGCATCAGCTTGACTTTCTGGCCTGTAACCTGCTGCATGCTTGATCGGATAAAAGATTCAAGGGAAACGCCAGGAACTTCAAGTGGTTCCTGAAAGCTTAAGAAAATACCTTCTTTAGCCCTAAGGTCTGCTGTAAATTCTGTAATGTCTTTTCCATTAAAGAGGATTTTTCCAGCAGTAATTTTATACTCTGGGCTGCCCATAAGGGTATAGCCTAAAGTTGATTTTCCTGCACCGTTTGGTCCCATAAGAACATGGATTTCGCCAGGATTAATTGTAAGGTTAATGTCTTTAAGAATTGATTTAGTTCCGATGTCAGCACACAAATTCTGAATTGTCAAAAGTTCTGCCATAATAAAATCCTAATCTGATATTTGCCATTAATATACTAAATTTATAGAAAAAAAGCAAAAGAAGAATATTAATCATGACAGATGCAAAAAATCATAAAATTTAACTTATGCCCTTGAAAAAAAATCTTTTATTCTATATAGTAAACCTTACCTGGCGCTTTAGCTCAGCTGGATTAGAGCATCTGCCTTCTAAGCAGAGGGTCGGCAGTTCGAGTCCGCCAAGCGTCACTTGCTTCCTCTTTGAGGGAGCTTTTTTTTTGCCTGAAGTTTTACCCGGAGTTTTGATTTTATGAAAAGAAAATATTTATTACTGCATGTTCTGTTTTTTTACGCTTTTACTTTATGGGCACAGACTTCTTCAGCAGGTCAAAGTTCTTCATATTCAATAGAAGATTTCTTTGCAGAGCAAAATGCAATTCCCGTCTGCTGCGGCAACGACAATAATCCGGACAACAATAATGACCACGAAATTCACCAGTATAAAGGATTTACACTATGCTACAGGGAAAGCTATGAAGATGCAGAATGGGTTGCCTATGTTTTAACAAAAGAAGAACTTGAAACCGTAACAGGAAGGACAAACGACTTCAGGCCGGATATAAAAATTACTACAGGTTCTTCTGATTTAAGCGATTATAAAAAATCAGGCTATGACAGAGGCCACCTTGCACCTGCAGCCGATATGGAATGGAGCGTAGAAAGCTGCAGCGAAAGTTTTTTAATGAGCAACATGACGCCGCAGGCACCTGCTTTAAACCGCGGCATGTGGCAGCAGCTTGAAAGCCAGGTTCGAAAATGGGCAGAACGGTTTGGCAAGGTAATTGTAGTTACAGGACCGGTTCTGGAAAAAAAGGCAGATGAATATTCTTCTATAGGCACAAATAAAGTTGCAGTGCCGGAATATTTCTTTAAGTCCATTCTGACACAAACTTCAGACGGCACAGTTTCTGCAATAAGCTTTATTCTGCCTAATTCAAAATGTGAAGGAACAATCTGGGACTATTGTGTTTCCACAGACGAAGTTGAAGAGCGCTGCGGCTTTAACGTCTTTTCTTTTCTGCCAGATGAACTTGAAGAACATGTTGAATCTTCCTCAGACACAAGTCCATGGAAGTAATGTTCAGCTTAAAATACAAACTATAGGATTTTGCAAAGTTCTTCTACATCTTCTTTTGTTGTTGCCCAGCTTGTAGCAATTCTTATTACCGTGTGGCCATCATCATATTTTTCCCAGAAATTTACAGCAACCTTTTCTGAAAGTTTTTTATACTGTTCATTTTCAAGAATTACGAAAATCTGGTTTGTCGGTGAATCAATATAAAACTTATAATTTTTCTTTTTAAGTTCTTCCTTAATTATGTCTGCACATTCAATGGCATTGGCAGAAATCCTTGTATACAGGTTGTCGGTAAAAAGAACGTCAAACTGAATTCCGTTCAGCCTTCCCTTTGCATTAAGGGCACCATGCTGCTTAACCTGTGCAATGTAATGGGCAGGCATGTTTTTCTTTGTAAAAACAACAGCTTCTCCGCATAATGCACCGACTTTAGTTCCGCCGATATAAAAAACATCACTAAGGCGTGCAATGTCTTCCAATGTTGCATCGTTTTCTTTTGTTGCAAGGGCATAGCCTAAACGGGCACCGTCTATATAAAGCGGTATTTTAAATTCATGGCATACGGCAGAAATGTCTTCAAGTTCCTTTTTTGAATAAAGTGTTCCGAATTCTGTAGGCTGGCTTATGTAGCACATACCGGGGAACACCATGTGTTCATGATTTTCATCTGCATAAAAATCAGCAAGCATTTGCTTTAACCCTGATGCAACTATTTTTGCATTTTCGGTCTGGCATGTTAAAACCTTGTGTCCTGAAAATTCTATGGCACCAGCTTCATGGCAGGTTACGTGTCCTGTTGTTGCAGAAACAACGCCTTCATAATCCCTGCACATTGTGTCTATTACAATCTGGTTTGTCTGTGTTCCGCCTGTAAGAAAAACAATTTCTGCCTCCGGGCAGGCACATGCTTCTGCAATTTTCTTTTTTGCGCTTTCAGTATATTTGTCTGTTCCGTAGCCTGAAAGTTTTTCCATATTTGTTTCGACTAGCTTTTCCAAAATTTTTGGATGGGCACCTTCGCAATAATCGTTTACAAAATAAAGCATTTTTTATACTCCTGTAAAAAGTCAAGAAGAATGTTTCAACATTCGATTGACTTTTTAGTGCATTTCGCAAGGTACTGAGAAATGCACTAAAAAGTTTGCCACGCAAACTTTGAAAGAAAAAAAAACGACGCCATTTCAGGCGTTTTTTTTCTTCTTTCTCCTGTTTCTGTTTTTAATTTTTCGCATTATACTATATCTATGAAAGATTCTTTTGTAAATGTCAGATGTGATGAAAATAATCCTAAGTGGGAACAATCAATTAAACGCCAGAGTTCTTTATACAATAGAAATGATATCCGTTCTGAATTTGAACGTGACTATACCCGTATTCTTCATTGTGAAGCATACAGACGGCTGAAGCACAAAACCCAGGTTTTTTATGCGCCGCAGAACGACCATATATGCACAAGAATTGAACACGTTAACCACGTTGCAAGTGTAAGTGAAACAATTTCAAAATATCTTGGCCTTAACACGGAACTTACAAAAGCCATTGCCATTGGCCACGATATCGGCCACGCTCCTTTCGGACATACAGGTGAAGATATTTTAAACAGGCTGATTTCAAATCAGAAAGAAGGTAAAAATGCGCCGAAGAAATTCTGGCATGAACGCAACAGCCTTTTTTTTGCAGATTATATTGAAACACTTCAGGATCCGGACGGCTACGGAACAAACCTTGATTTAACATACGCTGTCCGGGATGGAATTATCTGCCACTGCGGAGAAGTTGACCAGCAGGGTCTTAAACCAAGGGATAAGGCAATTGATCTTTACGACATTAAACGCCCGGGCATTATTTCCCCCTTTACATGGGAAGGTTGCGTAATTAAAGTTGCAGATAAAGTCTCTTTTTTGGGCCGTGACATAGAAGACGCAAGAAGTTACCACATTTTAGATATGGCCGCTTACCGCCAGCTCAGGGAAATTGTAGGAGCAACCCTTGGCTTTGGTCCAAACAAAAAATATTCCAACCATACAACAAACGGCGTTTACCGTTCCGGCCGTGCCGTAAACACTACAGTCCTTATAAATGATATGATTGTTGACCTTTGCCAGCAGAGTTCGCCGGAAAAGGGACTTTGCTTTAGTGAACCTTATTATAAATTTATTTCTGAACTTAAAAGGTTCAGTTTTGCAAATATCTATAAAAACTGGCGTCTTGAAGAATTTGCACGCTATGCAGAAAATGTCCTTGGCACAATTTACAGAACACTGATGAAGCTGCAGGTTTATGCACAGAACGGCAGGGTTGAACAGGCACTGCGTTACATGCCAAACATCCAGAAAACATTCAGCAACTGGATTGTTAAATACAGCAACTACGACAGCCAGAAAAAGAATATCATGCATGTAAAGACACAGCAGGTGTTCGACATTAACGACAATGAAAGCTGGGAAAAGTGCATCATTGAATTTATAAGCGGAATGAGTGACCATTTTGCAATTCAGGTTTTCAATGAAATAATAGGTTTTTAACGTTAACAAAATTGACCTCCTGTCAATTTTTGTCCTCATACTTAACTTGATGAATTTTTTTATAAATGAACTATTAAAAATGCGATAAGCAAAAGAAAGCGGCAACCGAGCCACTCTGAAGGTTGGCAAACAATTTTGCTTCGCAAAATTGTGCAGTCCAATACAATTAACCTTCTGCGTGGCGAATTGACGCGCTTTTGCTGGCAGCATTTTTAATAATTTACTATACGAGATATATATGAACGAAGTAAAATTTTCATGCAACAACTGTTCCTTGTGCTGCAGGTTTAAAGGCGGCGTTGTTCTGCTTTCAAAAGAGGATTTATGCCGTCTTGCAAAATGGGCAGAACTTACGGAAGAACAGTTTATAAAAGTTTACTGCCAGTGGCTTAAAAATGCAGACGGCAAAGAATACCTTTGTTTAAAAACCCTGCATACGCCAAAAGAAACTGATGACTGCATTTTCTGGGATTCTTCCATTCCAGGCTGCCAGTGCTACAACGCACGCCCGGTTCAGTGCAGTACCTACCCTTTCTGGACTAAAATACTTGCAGACAAAAATTCATGGAACAAAGAAAAGCAGCACTGCCCTGGTATCAACGAAGGTGAAGTTCACCCGAAAGAAGAAATAGAAAAAGAATTAAACAAATACAAGGAAAGGATTCCTGTAACAAGGAATTAAGGTTTATAAAAAAAGCTGCCAGAGTAAAAACCAAGGCAGCCTTTATTGTTTTTAACAACTAAGCTAAACCTTACTTTGCAAGGTCAATGTTTTCGCCAATAAGTCCAGCAAAGGCACCCTGCTTTGCTTCGTTTGTGTCAGGATGGGCAATAAGCCACTTGTTGCGTGCCCACAGAAGCTTGTCTTCAAAGTCAATTTCTTTAAGCTGCGGTTTTGCTGTGTTTGTATTTTTAGGAAGAACAATAATAACGCGGAATCCTTCTTTACTTACAACACCATCCTTTACATCGTTACACGGAGCATAATGAAGTGTTGTTTCGTAAACCTGAACAACTGTTCCTTTTGGAGCGTAAAAAGCTTCAACCTTTGATGTATCAAGCTTGCCGTCTTTTACTTCGCTTATTGTTGCAACCAAAAGAACAATGTCATTAGCAGGAATATTAAGTTCAGAACCGCGGTGCCATTCAAGACAGTTAAGCTTTGTATTATTACCGTTGCAGTAGCCAATCTGAACAGGCATTCCACCGTAGGCATTAGCAGAAAATTCTTCTCCCATAATTGCTTCAAGGTCAGAATCTCCAGGTTCGTAAATTACGGCATCTGCAGGCTTTTCTGTTTTTTCTTCAAGCTTAGCAAGAAGAGCATCTACATTATATCCTTTAAGTATTTTTCCATACTTTGCAAAATCAGCATCAAAGACAGACTTAATCTTCATGGTATTTCCTCCTTATTGAACAGCCACTCAAAAAAATACCGGTTTTTAAGAAGACCTTTCAAGTCAGCCTGAAAACCGGCAATAAAAATCATTTAGCGTTCAAGAACTTTAGCAAGACATTCTGGTGTAAAGCCAAGAGCTTCTGCAACTTTAGCAGCAGGACCAGACATACCAAAGCGGTCGATTGTAAAGCAGTCTTCCTTCTTTGCATATCCTTCCCAGCCCTGGCGGACTCCGGCTTCTGCAACTACAACACGCTTAGGATTACCCATAATCTTTGCACGGAAAGAATCATCCTGTGCTTCAAAAAGGTTTTTATCCATAACAGAAACAACGCGGATTTTCTTTCCAGGAACAAGGGCAGCAGCCTTAAGTGACATTTCTACTTCTGAACCTGTTGCAAGAATTGTAATGTCAGGATTTTCACTTCCTTCCTGAACAACGTAAGCACCCTTGCGTACTGTATTCCTCCAGTCTTTGTCTGCCTTTTCGTAAACAGTAATTGCCTGGCGTGTAAATGTCATAAGAACTGGATGATCTTTTGAAGCAATTGCCATTTCCCATGCTACGGCAGATTCTTCTGCATCGCCCGGGCGCAGAAGCTGAACATTTGGCATGCAGCGTACTGAAGCAAGTGTTTCAATAGGCTGGTGTGTAGGACCGTCTTCTCCAACATAAATAGAATCGTGTGTAAGAACATAGATGTTTGGAATTTTTGCAAGGGCTGCAACGCGGAGTGACGGGCGGAAGTAGTCTGTAAATACAAAGAATGTAGCACCAAATGCACGCAGGCCACCGTGAAGATTAATGCCGCTCATAACCTGAGACATGGCAAATTCACGAATACCGTATTCAATTGTGCGTCCCTTGCGGTTTGAAGGACTATATGTTCCGTCATCCTTTGCAACCTTTGTCTTGTTTGGCCCCTGAAGGTCTGCTGAACCGCCTACAAGCCATTCGTAGCGGTCTGCCATTACGTTAAGTGCCTTGCCTGAAGCATCACGTGTTGCAAGCTTGTCTCCAACCTTATATTCAGGAAGGGCAGCATCTGCTGTCTTTTCCTGCTTCCAGTAAGCATTCCACTTTTTTGCAAGTTCCGGATTTTCTGCTGCCCATGCATCAAATGTTTTCTGCCAGTCAGCCTGATTCTTTGCCCATTCCTTGCGTTTTTCTTCAAAGTATTTGTATGCTTCTGGAACAACATAGAACTGTTCATTTTCAGGAAGACCAAGAGCCTTCTTTGCTGCCTTACAGCCTTCTTCTCCAAGTGGAGCACCGTGAACATCTGCTGTTCCTGCCTTTGGAGCTCCCTTACCGATTGTAGACTTAAGGATAATAAGTGAAGGTTTTGTTCCGTCGCGTTTTGCAGCTTCAACTAAATCTGCAATTTCCTTAATGTTATACATTGAACCGCGGAATACATTCCAGCCGTAAGAAAGGTAGCGCTGTTCAATATTATCTGTAAATGTAATGTCTGTATTTCCGTCGATTGAAATCTTGTTTTCATCATAGAAAACAATAAGCTTACTAAGCTTTAAATTGCCTGCAAGAGAACTTGCTTCAGAAGAAACACCTTCTTCAAGACAGCCTTCGCCGACAAGTGCATATGTGTAGTGGTCTACGATTGTGTATTTTGGTGTATTGAACTTAGCAGCAAGCATGGACTCTGCAACTGCCATACCTACAGCAGCAGCAATACCCTGACCAAGAGGACCAGAAGTACATTCTATGCCGTCTGTATCACCGTATTCAGGATGACCTGGACACTTTGAACCAACCTGGCGGAAACTCTTGATGTCATCCATTGAAACCTTGTAGCCTGCAAGGTGGAGAATTGAATATGCAAGCATTGAGCCGTGTCCTGCGGAAAGAACAAAACGGTCACGGTCTACCCACTTAGAATCAGCAGGATTATGCTTCATTACTTCTCCGTAAAGAACTGCAGCAAGTTCTGCAGCACCAAGCGGAAGTCCAGGGTGTCCTGAATTTGCCTTTTGAATTGCATCCATAGAAAGACTTCTGATGGAAAGAGCTGTTGCTTCAATAGCCTTTGTGTCCATGATTTACTCCTAAAATATGGAAAGATTTTATGTTTCTATAGTAATACTTAAAGAAACGTTTGGCAACCGGTTGCCATATATATTCTAAAAACACTTTCGTTTTTAAATACCTGTATTTTCTTCACACGCCTTAACAAGACCAATAAGGTCCTTAAAACCAGGCTTATCCTGAATTCCTTTCTTAAACCTTTCATTTCTGAAAACAGAAGCAAGA
The DNA here is from genome assembly GCA_022768865.1 of Spirochaetia bacterium. GTDB lineage: Bacteria > Spirochaetota > Spirochaetia > Treponematales > Treponemataceae > Treponema_D. The sequence continues at coordinate 8,171 of JALELH010000028.1, read as the reverse complement.
GAAGAAAGGCATTTTATATGAAACTGGGACGATGCAGACAAAAGAATAAACATTACGCTTACTTTTCTGAAATCAGGTGCCTGCATTTCTATGGGATTTTTTAAGTAAGCAACGATTATGCAGCTTTCATCAGTGTTTTTTACAATTGAACGGCGTGGATGAGGAATTGCAATGCCATTGCCAACTGCAGTGCTCAAAACATGTTCGCGGTCTAAAAGTTCCTGCAACAGGCTTTCAGAAGTAATGTCAGACAGCAACTTTGCACTGTTTGCTATGGAAGAAAATACTTCTTCCAGGGTATTTCCGTCTGCCGTTACTACGTCGCCTTTTGAGATAAGTTCAGATGTACTGCAATTAATATCAAACATGAATTACTCCCGCATTCTAAGAATTCATTTTACATGAAATTATCGCACTATCTTAAACTGGTTTTTCTGTTCCTTTGCAAGGGCATCTTCAAGAACACCGGCAATTTCTTCAAAATTCCATTCCATTCCATCTAAAGAAAGAAGATAGTTTTCTGCCATTTCTTCGGCACCCGGCTCTGAACCAAGGTTTTCAAGCATCTTTAGAATATGCTCATGAAGCTGCAAAAGAATTACAAGTTCACTTGACGGAAAATCCAGGAAAGACTTTCCGTTATAATCAATCTTTCTTACAAGACCCGAAACCTTTGCATAAAGTTCAAGGCAGCGTTCCCTTACAGGACCAAGAATCTGATCAGCAAACCAGTTGTAATTATCCGAAATTATACTTATTTGCTCTTTCAAATTCAAGGCAAGTTCCTGATGCATGGATTCACTGGGTTTATAGTCCCCGTTAAAAACAAAGTCAAAAAAAGAAGAAACTATATCTTTTTCTTTTTTAAAGCATGAATTTAAAATAAACTGCCCTATAACTAAAGGCGGAATAAAGGCAACGGAATATTCTTCAAAAGAAAGGCTGTCTTTACCATGGCCAGTGCAAAGTGCAGACTCCTTGTTCCATTCACCAAATGCAGGAACATCCTGTCCTTTATACCAAAGCCTGGATTCAACGCCATAATGTTCAAAACCTATTTTTTTTGCATATCGGGTAATAAATTCTTCTATGGAACCGCAATAAGGCACGCAAAGTTTACTTCTGTTTTTATAGAAAACATCCACAACCTGGTCTTCTATAGTTCCTAAAGGACCAGACTTTTTAAAGCTTTCAAGCATCTTGCTTTCAAGGAGCGAATACCATTCAAGGCGTTTTTCTCCGATTTCTCCGCTGTCAAAAGGACTGTCTGAGCCATGAAGAACCATTAAATTAAGCTTGCCTTTATCCCAGTCGCTTACGCAGCAAAGAATCCTGTCTCCTTTTTTATATCCGTAATTTTCTGCAAGATAATCAAGGCTTATGCCCGTAAGGTTTACCGTGTTTGGCAGTTCAAAATCCCGTTCTGCCAGATTAAGCTTTGCATTGGCAGGGTCAGATGCAATATACTGGGATGCATATTCTTCACCAAACAGCATGAACATATCTATGGCAACATCACTGTCAAAAACACCAACTTTTGAAGGAATTTTCTTTCCGTTTACGTAGAACTTTAAAAAGGCAGAAATCCTGTCCGATTCAACAAAGGGCATACACCTGTCACCGGGAACAAGAACCCCCTGTTCTACTTCTGCAGCAGTAGGCATTATGCTGAAAATTTCACCTGTAAAAGCACCGGCATAAGTCAAATATTTGCCGCTGGTAAGTTTCATTACGCTGGAATTTGTATCAAGAAAAAATTCCACATCGGATTTATCGGTCATAACACCGCAGGCTTCAAAAACTTTCTTCATTTCTGTAAGAGAAAAAGGATGTCTGTATGTGCGAAGAAACTTTACTACAAGGTCTTCTCTCATTGATTCCATACTATTAAATATAATACTTTTTTAGATAAAATCTATTAATTTTAAAATAAAAAATAAACTTCCGGCAATATACCGGAAGTAAAAGCTTAATTTCTTATGGCGTCAATATTTGCCTTTCCGCCGGGAACAAAAGGAAGGACATTTTCGTCTGCTTCTATATTAAGGCGCACAAAATGCGGACCCTTTGCAAAAGCTTTTTCTGCCCAGTTTTCATCTTCGTTGGCATTAACAGAATCTATTCCAAAACCTTCTGCAATTTTAATAAGATCAGGACGTTTAATAAATTCACTGGCACTGTAATTTTTGTCAAAAAGATACTGCTGCTGCTGATGAACCATGCCAAGGACTCCGTTTTCAAGCACAATGACGGTAACGTTAAGATTGTTTTCCGCAAGGGTTGCAAGTTCCTGAACATTCATCAGTATGCTTCCGTCTCCGCTTATGCAGACAACACGTTTTTTAGGATTGGCAAGGGAAGCACCAATGGCAGCCGGCAGGCCGAATCCCATAGTTCCAAGGGAACCGCTTGTCAGGAAAGTACGCGGGTTTTCAACAGGATAATACTGGGCAGACCACATCTGGTGCTGGCCCACATCCGTTGTAATAATAATGTCAGAAGACTTTACGCCTGATTTCTTAGCTTCTTCCGGTATTTTGTTTATGAAAAGCCTTGGATTTACAGATGCAGGATTCTTTCCACGTCCAAGTTCAAAGCTTTCTGTTTTAGCAAAAATCTTCTGAAGTTCTGCAAGCCATGATTTTCTGTGTTTAGACGGCTTAACCTGTGCAAGCTTTTCCGTAAGCATTGGAAGTGCTTCTTCAACATCGTATGTCAATGAATAATAAGACGGAAGTATTTTATTTATTTCCGCAGCATCAATATCAATATGAAGAATTTTAGCATCCGGACAGAACTTTGCAATAACGCCCGTTGCCCTGTCATCAAAACGCACGCCCAGGGCAAGAACGGCATCTGCATCGTGCATTGCCTTATTTGCAGCAAAAGAACCGTGCATGCCAACCATGCCAAAATTATTTTTATTTGACCGTGGAACTGCACCGATTCCCATAAGGCTTGTAACAACTGCAATATCGTAGGCTTCCATAAATTTCTTTATGCTTTCTGATGCTGCCTTAGAATTACAGCCGCCACCGGCATAAAGCACAGGCTTTTTTGCCATGGCAAGAAGTTCTGCCATTTTTTCTATTGTTACAGAAAGAGTCTTTTTGTCAGTAAAGAATTTCCTTGCAAGGGAAGAATTCTTTGCCTGCTTGATTGTATGAACTTCAGGCCAGGAATCAAATTCTACTTCTTTTAGCTGAACATCACGTGGAACATCAATAAGGACAGGACCGGGACGGCCGGAAACGGCAATATCAAAAGCAAAAGGAATAGCTTCCAAAAGTTCAAGGGGGTCTTTTACCATTATACTGTGTTTTGTAATTGGCATGGAAAGACCAAAAGTATCAGCTTCCTGAAAACCATCCGTACCAATCATATAAGTATTTACCTGACCTGTAAATGCAACAATAGGAATCGAATCACAGCGAGCATCGGCAATGGCAGTCAAAAGGTTCATTGCACCGGGACCTGAAGTTGCCATGCACACGGCAGGAATACCCGTAGAACGCGTCATGCCCTGGGCAATAAAGCCGGCAGCCTGTTCCTGACGCACAAGAATATGTTTAATGGAACTTTTATTTAATTCATCATATAAGGGAAGAATCTGTCCGCCAGGAATACCTGCAACAGTTTTAATACCTTTCATTTCAAGCAATTTTAAAATTATCTGAGAACCAGTAGCCTTAATCATTACGCAAGTTTATATGGAAAAGACAGAATTTTCAACTAAAATATAGATAATAAAAAAACGCAAGAGAGTGGTATCCCAGCAGTCTTGCGTAAACTATGGCCTGAAACGTAAAAAGATTTAATGGAAGTCAAGTTAGAGGTTACTAACTTAACTTCCATTAAAAAGCCGCCGTAAAACTTACGCCGACCTTAAGACAACATTTTTGTAGGATATATAACATAGGAAAGCACTTGTTAGCCTATGCTAACAATATACATTACATACTCTTTTCTGTCAATCATTTTTAATAAAAAAGTTAGAAATAACTAACAATAATATTTCATCCTAAAGCAATATCCAGGATCATCATTAAGACAAAGCCGATGGAAACGCCGATTGTGCCGATGTTGCTGTGTTCGCCGGACTGGGATTCCGGAATCAGTTCTTCTACAACAACATAAATCATTGCGCCGGCAGCAAAAGACAGGATATACGGAAGGACGGGCGTAATGTAAGCCGTAAGCAGGATAGTCAAAATAGAGCCTATTGGTTCAACAATGCCTGATAAGACACCGTATCCAAAGGCGCACTTTTTAGTAGTACCGTTGCAGACCATTGGCATGGAAATGATTGCACCTTCCGGAAAGTTCTGAAGGGCAATGCCGACGGCCAGGACAAGCGCACTCTGCATTGTAATGGTTACACCGCTGGACAGATAGCCTGCAAAGACAACACCAACAACCATTCCTTCAGGAATGTTATGAAGGGTAACGGCAAGCATAAGCATAAGGGACTTGCCAAGCTTAGAAGGATGTCCTTCCGGCTTATCGGAATTCATGTGCAGGTGGGGAATTATATTATCAAGGAAAAGCAAAAAGACAATTCCTATCATAAAGCCTACGGCACATGGAAACCACGGCGCAATCTTTTTCTGCACGGAAAGTTCCATGGCAGGAATCAGAAGGGACCACACAGAAGCGGCCATCATGACGCCTGCTGCAAAGCCCAGCAGGAATTTTTCTATGGCAGGCTTAATCTGTTTCTTTAAAAAGAAAACCATCATGGCACCAAGGACAGTGCCGGAAAACGGTATGGCAAGGCCTACAGCCGTAACAGCCAAGTTATTCATTTTTACCTCCGGTAAAACTAAAACACGCACGCAAATATATCAGCATAAATATAATAAAGTCTGCCAAAACTAACAACACCCGCTATTTTTGCTTTTGGCTTTCTGTGCTAGAATATTTCTATGTCACTTAACTGCAACGAAATTAATAAGATACTTTCAGAACTGGATTTAAACGGTTCTTTTATACAGGAAATAATTCAGCCGGGCTTTGATACGCTCTGCTTCAGGATAATCAATAAAGGCTCTCTGGAAAACCTGCTTATCTGCACTTCTCCGCAGGCAACAAGGCTTAACCTTACAAAATACAAACCGCCAAAGAATGAAAAACCGCTGAGATTCAATCAGTTTTTAAAATCACGCGTCCAGGGCATGAGGATAAATTCCATTGTTCAGCTTGGACTGGACAGAATAATCAAAATGGATATTTCCACATGGAAAGAAAAACTTTACGTCTACGTGCGCCTGTGGTCCAATGCGGCAAACGTCATAGTTACGGATGAAGGCGGCACCATATTAGACTGCATGTTCCGCCGGCCAAAGAAAGGAGAAGTTACGGGCGGAACCTTTACGCCGGAAGAAAAAAACGTAACGGAAGAAGAACAGAAGGCATCCCTTGAAAAGTTCCCCGTCCGTGATTTTTCTGATATGGAACTTACGGAAGAACAAAAGAACTTTACATTCAACCAGAAAATAGACCTGTATTATTCAGAGCATGCAAAGGTCCTTTCACGTGAAAGCCTGCTTGAACAGGCAGAAAAATGGTATAACGTGCGCCACAGCAAAATGGAAGCCGCCTTAGAAAAACTTGAGCAGAAGAAAAAGGGCTTTGAAAATTCAGCAAGCCTTAAGCATACTGGGGACTTAATTCTATCCTTTGGCAGCCAGGCAGAAGGAAGCACACTGACCTGCATTGACTACGAAACACAAAAAGAAGTGCACATCAGGATAGACCCTAAAAAGTCCGTGCAGGAAAACGCCGCCATTTATTATGAACAGTATAAAAAGGCAGCAAGCGGCCTTGATGCCCTTGAACACGACATTGAACTTTCTAAAAAGGCCATTGCAGATTTAGAAAAAGAATATGCAGACATCTTAAACCAGAAGAACGTACTTAAAATAGAACAGATGCTGCGCCATGACACAAAGCCAAAGCAGCAGACAGAAAAGGCAACGCCGGGCCTGCGCTACGAAATTGAAGGCTGGACTTTATACGTAGGCCGCACGGCAACAGAAAACGACGACCTTCTGCGCCACTATGTAAAGGGCCAGGACATGTGGCTGCACACAAGGGACTATGCAGGCGGCTATGTTTTTATTAAAGGCAAAAAAGACAAGACCGTTCCACTTGAAATACTGCTTTATGCAGGCAACCTGGCCGTGTATCATTCCAAGGCAAGAAAGAACGGCCAGGCAGACCTTTATTATACCCAGGTAAAGCACCTGCGCCGTGCCAAGGACGGACCAAAGGGACTAGTGCTGCCCACACAGGAAAAGAACCTTTTCATAAAAATAGACGACACCAGGATGCGTAAGCTTGATGAATATTTAGTGCAGTAATTAATTGCAGTTGTCATCCTGACACAGGTCAGGATCTGCTGAAAGTTCAACCAGAGAATCAATTAATTCTTTTCTTTGGTGACTTTAAGCATCTGTTTGACTTCCACCTTGTCAGTCATGCTGAATGGCAACCATAAGTTGCTGCTTTCAGCATCTACTCCTTGCCTTCTACTACGTTGATTTCCTCAATATTCTGCAATTCAAACCGGAACTTCTGTTTTACGTCGGGATATTTTTTGCGGTCAACTTCGCTCAAAAACATTTTTTTTGGGCGAATCCAAAGTGAATTGTCTACGTAAAGCCTTCTATAAACAACGAATTCTTCCTTTGTTTCAGAATCAAATGCTACGTCTTCAACGATTTAAAAGTTGCCTTTAAAGTGTTTGTAAACGCCGTGTATTTTAAGTTTGTTCATTTTATCCTCTTTAGCAAGTTTTTTTACATAACTGATCGCAGGCAGCCAGCTGTCAAGGACAAAACGTTCTCTATTCTATTTTATGTATGCATGCCTTTATGCCTGCGTTGCTGGCCGGCAGCAATACATTTCCCGTAAAAAAAACATAAAACATTTTGAGGACAAAAACATGGCTCAGAATATTAGTAACTTAAACTACACCGCAAAAACTTCTTCCAAACCAAAGGTAGATGTATCTATACACAAAAATCCGCTTACAAACAACGAAAGTTCCTATGCAAAAGTTGTAAGGGACACTTCACTTCCGGCAGACTTAATTGCCACAGTCAAGGAAAAGGAAAACGTTCCTTTAGACGCAGCATCGCTCCTTTATACGGCTACCCTTTTTAAGGAAGCCTGCGTCAAGCTTTTAAAGCAGGGGCGTGCCGTAAACCTTTTTGACATGGGCATTCTGTATCTGACGGCCAACGGCAGCATAAAGACGGAAACCCCTACTGCATCGGATGTTCCGGATTTAAGCATAGGCTTTACGCCGAGTTCCTTTGCCAAGGACGCTGTCAAGGACATTGACGTCCGGGTAAGCGGCATTTCTAACAATAGCCCTGTCCTTGCAGAATTCTTTGACTACGACAAAAGCGAATACACAACAGAATTTTCTGCTTCCGGCATTGTAGACATTCAGGGTTCTTTCCTTAAGCTTGGAGGCGAAGATTCAGGCGTATGGCTTGCACAGGCAACAGGAGACACCGGCGGCTATGACAGTTCCAGCATGATTCCTGTTGCAAAGGTTGTGCGCAACCGCCCTAAATGCCTTACGGTAAAACTTCCAGACACTTTGCAGGAAGGCAAAAAGTACTACATTGTTGTGCGCACCAGCATCGGCAAAAACGGATCCAAGCAGACTAAAACCATCAGGGAAGGCGTTTCTGATGTGGCTGTAAGCATTGCATCTTCTGGCGGCAGCTCTGACTAGCCTTTGCTGAACTAAGAATGGCATTCTCCGGCCTGGCCGGAGAATTTGCCAAACTTTTAGTGCGCCATTCATTGCTCCTATGGATTAAAAAAAATATAAGATTCCTAAACTTTTTTCTGCAAAAAGTGTCATAAATTTTTTTTTTACCATTATATATAAGTAAAGGAGTTTGTTTCAAAAATTGACCTCCCTGTCAATTTTTGAAACGTCTTCTTTTGCTTAACTTAACATGCGCCATCCGTGGCTTAATGTTATTTTATCAAGAAGACATACTTCCCAATAGGTCAAATTTCGAGTTTTAGGTAAATTTACAAAAAAGGCGTAATCCCTTAAAATTCAGTTACCAACAAAAACAAAAGGGGGATACGCCATGACTGAAAACAGCCTGACTACATTATATTGCATTGTTGATGACTTTATC
>JALELH010000027.1 GCA_022768865.1 Spirochaetia bacterium | reverse complement strand
TTTACTTCAGCATTCTTTGCAAAAATAGTTTTCATTTAGTTTACCTTCAAATAAAAGTTTTGTTCTCCACTTTGCATCCAGTTTTGAACGTCTGGCAATGAGCGGTTGCCATAATTATTTACGGGGTATAAAAAGATACCATAAAAGGCCGTTCCGCGTCAATTGAATTTACCTGAATTCAAAGGAATTCAAAATAAGAATTCTATTTATTTTCTTCTGCTTTCTTTGCTGCAAGTTCTTCTTTTTTTGCTTCTTTTTTGTCCCTTAAGTCAGCAAATCCGATGAATACGGAAATTAAACCGCAGAATGCTGCAAAAGCAGGCACAAAACCTTTAAGGAAGTTGATTACATCTGCACCCCAGCCAAGTCCGCACGGAAGGCATGCAAATGCACAGAAAGCCATCAAAATTACACCAACAATAATCGATACCATAAAAATCACCTTTAAATCAGTTTAAAGTTAAGTCTGTTATTTTCTAAGCAACTTAAACTTTTTATTTTTTTATAATAGCACAATTACTTAAAACATACTATATTATTTTCATGGCAGATTATCACATATTTGATCCCGCACCAGAGGGAACTCCAGTAAGCAATTTTGTTCATCTTCATGTTCACTCTGATTATTCCCTTCTTGACGGCTGTTCTAAAATTGACGCACTTGTTGCAAAGGCAAAGCAAATGAATATGCCTGCTTTAGCCCTTACAGACCATGGCAATATGTTTGGCGCACTTAATTTTGAAAAGCTTTGCCATGTAAACGGAATCAATCCTATTGTCGGGGAAGAATTCTATGTTGCTTACGGCAGCCATAAAGAACAGAAGTTAATTCCATACGGACGCAACGGCAAGCACGGAAAATATTTTCACCTGATTCTTCTCTGCAAGAATCAGACCGGCTATAAAAATATGAGCTGGCTTTCTTCCATAGCCTTTACGGAAGGAGTTTATTTTAAGCCGCGTATTGACTTTGAACTTCTGGAAAAATATCACGAAGGCTTAATCTGCTGTTCTGCCTGCATTCAGGGCGAAATTCCACAGCTTTTAATGAACGGCCGCGATGAAGAAGCCTATGAAGTTGCTGCAAAATACCGTGATCTTTTTGGCCAGGAAAATTACTATATTGAACTTCAGAATCACGGTCTTGCAGATCAGATTGAAGTTGCGCCTAAATTAATTAAACTTGCAAAAGATTTAGGCATAGGCCTTGTCCTTACAAATGATGTTCATTACACAAACAGGGAAGATGCAGAAGCACAGAATGCCCTTGTTGCCATAGGTCATAAAAAGCTTTTAAAGGACACTCCTCCAATGGGTGGTCCTGAATGGTATCTTAAGTCTGAATCAGAAATGAAAAAGGTTCTTAACGGTATTCAGGGTGTTGACGAAGACATCATTAAGGAAGCAATGGATAACACAGTTAAAATTGCTTCCATGTGTAATTTAACGATTCACCAGTATACAACGCCGGAACTTAAAGGAACCCTGCCGCGTTTTGAACTTCCTAAAGAATTCCAGAAACACGAAGACTATACGCAGAACCAGGATGACTACATGCGCCACATTGTAGAAGAAGGACTCAGAAAGCGTTACCCTGTAATTACAAAAGAAATACGCATGAGATGCGAATACGAACTTGGCATTATATTCGGCATGGGTTTTTCCGGTTACTTCCTTATTGTCTGGGAATTCATAAACTGGTCTAAATCTACTTACGATAATATTCATGACAAACCAAAGCACTATATTCCAATCGGGCCGGGGCGTGGTTCGGGTGCAGGTTCTCTTGTTGCTTATTCCATGGGCATTACGGATATTGACCCTTTCAGATTTAAGCTTATTTTTGAACGATTCCTTAATCCAGAACGCGTTTCCATGCCGGATTTTGATATTGATATGGATTTCGACTTCAGGCAGGAAATAATCCAGCATACCCGTGATCTTTACGGAGAAAGCCAGGTTGGCCATATCGTAACATTCGGTACTTTAAAACCTAAAAATGTTATTGCAGATGTAGGACGCATTCTTGATATTCCTCTTGCAGAAGTAAACATGCTAAAAAAATGCGTTCCTGATAATCCTAAGGCAAAACTTAAGGACTGCTTTTCAGAACCTACGGAAGCAAAGCCGGATAACGGTCAGCTTATTCCTTATAAAGATGATCCTAAATATGCAAAGCTTTTTGAACTTGCCATGAAACTTGAAGGCTGTATCAGGAATACGGGACTTCATGCTTCGGGTATGGTTATCGGCCTTACACCTCTTCCTGACTGGGCACCTGTCTTTGCAATTACTGATGCCGACGGAAAAATGAAAACTGCCGTTCAGTATACAATGGATATTATTGAACCATGCGGCCTTGTTAAGTTTGACTACCTTGGTTTAAAAACCCTTTCACTTATACGATACACGGAAGACATTATTAACAGCCATCTTCCGGAAGGTGCAAAGCCCATAAACACAAGAGAGATTCCTGATAATGATAAGGAAACTTTTGATATGTTTTCACGGGGAGAAACCGTTGCAATTTTCCAGTTTGAATCTCCCGGAATGCAGAAATGGATGAAGGCACTTCAGCCAAACTGCCTTGACGACCTTGTTGCCATGAACGCACTTTACCGTCCTGGTCCAATGGCATATATTCCAAACTTTGTTGAAGGTAAAAAAGACCCTGGAAAAATTAAATATCCAGATCCTTGCCTTGAAGGTGTCCTTAAGGAAACTTACGGAATCATGGTTTATCAGGAACAGGTTATGCAGGTTGCCCAGAAGATTGCCGGCTTTTCTCTTGGTGGTGCCGATATGCTCCGCCGTGCCATGGGAAAGAAAAAACTTGAAGTCCTTATGGGAAAGAAAAAGGAATTTGAAGAAGGCGCCGTAAAGCAGGGGTTCACAAAAGAACATGCCGACGATATTTTTGAAATAATGATTCCTTTTGCAGGTTACGGTTTTAATAAATCTCATGCAGCTGCCTACACTGTCCTTGCTTACAGAACAGGCTGGCTTAAGTGCCACTACCCGGCAGAATTTATGGCAGCAAACCTTACCAATGAAATTACAACAACAGACGGACTGCCTTTCTATATAGAAGAAGCAAGAAAAATGGGTGTTCCGGTTGATGCACCTGATGTAAACCGTTCCGACATTAATTTTGACGTTGTAGACGGAAGAATTGTCTTTGGTCTGCGCGGAATTAAAGGAATGGGAACAGGTGCTGCAGCTGCTATTGTAAAGGAAAGAAAAGAAAACGGACCTTTTACATCATTTATGAATTTTCTTGACAGATGCCTTAAACTAAGGGATTCCGGAACAGATGAAGAAACAGGAGAAAAACGCGCTCCCAAACAGCTTGTTAATAAAAAGGCTATTGAAGTCCTTATTCAGACAGGCGGATTTGATCACCTTGACCAGAACCGTGCAACGCTGTTAAAAAACTACGAATCTGCCATTATCTACGAAGAAAAGAAACTTGCAGAAGCATCCTTTGGCCAGGCAAGTCTTTTTGAAGATGCAGGCATTAAGGAATTTGCAGACTTTAAGTATGAACATGTTGAAGAAATGCCAAAAATGGCACTGCTCAATATGGAAAGGGATCTTATAGGCTGCTTTGTTTCCGGTCATCCTTTAGACGACTGGAAGAATGTAATGGAAAAATGTTCTTCAGTAAACAGTCAGAACATTATGAGATGCGGAAAAATTGCCCTTGCTGAAAAAACAGCACTGGAAGCAAGCGGCGGTAATAAATGGCAGAGACCAAAAGGAACAAGCTATACAGCAATAGGCATGCTTAACGGATTAAAACCCTTTATGGCAAAATCAGGCAAGCCAATGGCATTTGCCAAGCTTTATGACATGAAAGGTTCCATAGACATTACAATTTTTCCTAAAATATGGGAACAGCTTAAGGATAAACTTAAAAATGAAGAAGTTTATGCTTTCCGCGGAACAGTTGACATGGGAACACCGGAAAGACCCAGGGAAACTCCAAGCCTTGTAATAGATACCATGGAAGACATAAGCACACTTCAGGAACGCTCAATTTCTGAAGTTCACATCCAGCTGACACCTGGTTTCAGCAAAGTAAAAGATATTGCAGAGTTAAAGGATATTATCTTTGGTGAACAGGGACTTGGCAACTGCATTGTTTACTTTCACCTGGATAATATTAAAGGCAAGAATTACATAGTTAAAGCCAACGGGCAGCTTAATGTTTCCCATAGTGATGAATTTATAGCAGGACTTAAGGAAGCAGAAAATGTGGTGGATGTGTGGACGGCCTGAAGTAAATTACTAATAGACGCCGGCACCTGTTATTGCTTCAGGCCCACGAACTTCTTTCGAAGTTCGTGAATGCTGCATAGAAATATTGCGCAATTAGATGCCGGAACCTTTTGTAACTTTAAGCGCAAGAATTGCTTCGCAATTCTTGATTGCAGGATAGAACTCTTCCTGAAGCATTTGCTCTTTAGAAACCGATACCTGTATAACTTCGTGATAGCGGAATAGAAATATTGCATTTATAGATGCCGGCACCTTTTGTAATCAAACTTGTTTTATGGAACTTTTTTTTGTATATTTAAATTATGATGAATACATTTTTTGAAATCGCTGCGTCACTTTTGTCAATTTACTCTTTTCTCTGTTTTTTCAGAATAATCCTAACATGGGTTCCTGAAATGTCCTATTCAAAAGTTTCGCAGGTGCTGTCAAATATCTGTGATCCTTACATGAACCGTTTCAGGGGAATCCGATGGCTAAGGATGGGAAGCTTTGATTTTTCCCCTGCCCTTGCCCTGTGTCTGCTCGGTGCACTTTCTTCACTGTTTAATATGCTTGCCCATGGCGGAAGAATTTCCATCGGAATGATTCTGGCAATGGCAACACAGATTATTTTTTCAATCATTTCGTCTCTATTAGTTTTTGTAATCATTATATTTGCAGTCAGGCTTATACTTATTTTAGTCAGGAAGAATGAATACTATTCCGGAAGCTATATGCTCAATCAGCTGGACAGTTCAATTTCGCCACTTGTTTACAGAATTGCAAGGACTTTCAGTGCGGGCAGAAGGCTTACATACAAGGCTGCTTTAATAATTTCAATTATTGCACTTATTGCTACCATACTTGTAATGAATGTAATTTCAGGAATCCTTATTAACCTGCTTATAAATCTTCCGGTATAAATGTTTCTAAATGAATTAAAAGTTACGGTAGAATCACTTGCAGGCGTTGGACCTGCAACAGCAAAGCAATTTGCACGCCTGAATATTTTTACCGTTGCAGATTTGCTTTCTGTTTTTCCCCGTGACTACGATGACAGGACAAAAAGAATTACTCTTTCTGAATTTTCAAAAGCACCTAAAGTTCATACAGTCTGTAAAGTAACAGCCCACAGCTGGTTTGGCTATGGAAAAATGAAAACCCTGAAAATCCATATTACGGACGGAACTGCTGATGCCATTTTAATTGCATTCAACAGAAGTTTTCTTGAAAAATCTTTGCCTGTGGGAAGCATAATTTCCATTACGGGCAAATTTGAAATTAAATATAATGAACTTCAGTCAACATCTTTTGAAGCGGCAAAAATAAATTCATCCGGGAATCTTGCTGATTACATTTCCTCTCCACTTCCGGACAGCGGCATTCAATCCGTTTATCCGCTTACAGAAGGACTCAGCCAGAAGAACTACAGAAAGACGGTTGAGGCTGCATTAAAAACTTATGCGAATTCTGTTTCAGATGAACTTCCGCCAGAAATAATTAAAGAAAGGCATCTTATTTCAAAAAGCAGGGCCCTAATGCAGATTCACATTCCGGAAAATTTTCAGCGGCTGGAAGAAGCAAGACGCACTTTAATTTATGAAGAACTTTACCAGTTTGAATACAAAATGGCAAAACGTGCCCTGCTTCACCGCGGAACACTTCCGTCTGATTCATTTGCACCGGACACATCAGCTGAACCAATTGACTCAAAAATAATTTCAAAGGAAGAATTCCTGAGAACCCTTTCTCCAAGACAAAAATATCTTACAGAAAGACTTTCATTTGAACTTACTCCAGACCAGATGAAAGCCATTGTTGAGATAAACGCCGACATAGACAGAAGCCAGGAAGAATTCAACACAATGCTTAACGGTAAACTTTCTGATTCTTCTTTAGAAAATAAAAAACCACCATTCAACATGCAGCGCCTCTTACAGGGAGATGTTGGCTCAGGTAAAACTTTAGTCTGTTTTTTTGCATGCCTCAGAACAATTGATTACGGAGGCCAGTGTGCTATTCTTGCACCAACAGAACTGCTTGCACGCCAGCACGCTGAAAATGCAGCCAGACTTCTTGAAGGCATAAATGTAAAAGTTGCTTTTCTTACAGGAAACCTAAAAAGTGCCGGCAGAGAAAATCTTGTAAATGCCTTGCGCGACGGAAACATTGATCTGGTTATAGGAACTCATGCACTTTTCAGCAGGAATGTTTTTTATAAAAAACTTCAGCTTGCAGTAATAGACGAACAGCATCGCTTTGGTGTTGCACAGCGTGAAAGCATAATAGATAAAGGCAGGGTTTCTTTTGGTTCTACGGCACACACACCTGACGTTCTTATGATGAGTGCAACTCCTATTCCGCAGACACTTGCCCTTACTGCATTCGGTGACCTTGATGTCAGCGTAATTAAAACTATGCCTCAGGGAAGAAAACCCGTAAAAACTTTGCTTACTGTTATGGGCAATGAAAAGAATGTTTACGAAGCTGTCAGAAAAGAACTTATGGCAGGTCATCAGGCATATTTTGTTTACCCCCGCATTGGAGAAGAAACTGAAGAAAACAATGACAAATCATTAAAGGCAGCAGAAGAAATGTATAAGTTTCTTTCATCACAGGTTTACCCGGGTATAAAATGTGCGCTGATTCACGGCAAAGTAATGGAAGAAGAACAAAAAGATATTCTTGACAGGTTCAGTAAAGGAGAAATCAGGATTTTAGTAGCAACAACTGTCGTTGAAGTTGGTGTGGACGTAGAAAATGCAACATGTATTGTAATAGAACATGCAGATCGTTTTGGACTTGCTGAACTTCATCAGCTACGCGGAAGAGTCGGACGTTCAAGCTTACAGTCATTCTGTTTTTTAATTTACGGAAAAAATATTTCGGAAGTAGGAAAAGCAAGGTTAAAGGCACTCCATGAAAGCACGGACGGATTTTATATTGCAGAACAGGATTTAAAACTAAGAGGCCCCGGAGAAATCTCCGGAACCTCTCAATCTGGATATTTAACCCTTGCCATTGCAGATCTTGCCCGCGACAAGGAAATTTTAAAGCTTGCCCGCTACGATGCTTTTATGCAACTACGTAATCACGAAGGCAGCTGTTCTTAACTGCGTATTCCCTTAAATTTTCTACGCCTTTCTTTTCTATCTGGCGAACTCTTTCGCGAGAAAGGTTAAGTTTTTCTCCTACTTCTTTAAGGGTTCTTTCTCCGTAACCGTTAAGGCCATAACGCATGGTAACTATGGAAGCAGTTTTTTTATCCATTGTTCCAAGTGCCCTATTTATGTCATCAACCATATTTTGATTAATTGCATCTTCTTCCGGTGTATTAAATTCAGATTCAATAGTATCAAGAAGTGTTACGCCATCATCTTCACTATATGCTTTATCAAGACGTTTCATATCACGCGAAATATCAAGCATTTCACGAACATGATATTGAGTCATACCAAGCATTGCAGCAACTTCATCCAATTCTTCTGCTTCTGTCTTTAAGCCTAATGCATTAACATCCTGGCTTGCTTTCTTTATCTTGCTAAGTTCCTGTTCCTTATTTACAGGCAGACGGATTGCACGTCCTGTATCAAGTATCGCTTTAGTAATGCCCTGACGGATCCACCAGACTGCATAAGAAATAAAATGATAGCCTTTAGTAACATCAAAATGATCAAGTGCTTTCATAAGGCCAAGATAGCCTTCACTTATTAAGTCTTCAAAATCAAGACCACGGTTGCGGTATTGAGCGGCTACTTTAATTACAAAACGCATGTTGGAAGTAAGAATCAGGTCGCGGGCTTTTTTGTCTCCTTTGAGGGCTTTTTTAGCAGCCTCTGTTTCCTGTTCCGGAGTCAAAAGAGGATATTTTTTAACTTCATTAAGATGCATCTTAACTACATCATCATAATAACAAACAGAACTCTTTTTCATTTTATTCCTCCTGGCTTATTCGCCAACACTTGTTACTCACAATTAAGCATAATTCATGCCAATATCTTTAATTACAAGCTTTTATCCTTTAAATAAATGAGAAAAATAAAATCTTTTGTAAATTCAATAAAAGAAAGGAATAAAATTAAAAAATAAAAAGGCCACCGTATCATAATGACACAGCGGCTTGTTTTCTTTTAATGAATGAGTCAAAATGACACACTCAAAAACATAAATTATTCTACAATAGCAATAATGTCGCAGTTCTTCAAAATAAGATAATCTTCGCCATCCATTTTAATTGATGTTCCCGCATACTTATCGTAAAGAATCTTATCACCTGACTTTACTGTAATTTTTTCTTTTTCTGTTCCAGGACCTACAGCAACAACTTCTGCCTGCTGTGTTTTTTCCTGTGCTGTTTCAGGAATAATAAGTCCGCCGGCTGTTTTTGTTTCTGCAGCTGCCTGTTTTACAAGAACTCTGTCTGCTAAAGGTTTAATCGTCATTTATTTCCTCCAAATATTGCATTTATTTATACCATTAAATTTACAAATTTTTTTAAGTAAAGTCAAATTTTTAGTCAATTTAAATGATTATATTTATTTTTCCATTTTTATTTTCTTTTGAAGCAGCCGGGCCCTATTGTGGCTATTATCCAGAGACAAGGCATATTTTAATGAGCGGGAAGCACTCCTTGAATCTCCCATATTCCAGTTGATTTCAGCCATCCTGTAAAGAATTTCTGCCTTTTCTTTTGCATTTTCTGTCCTTGAACTTGCAAGACTTAAAATATCCAGAGCTTCGTTAAGTTTATCTATGCTTTCATAAACAACTGCAAGATTTATAAGGGCATTACTTACGCTTATATTTCCTGATGAAGTATTTAAAGCCGGAAGCCGCTGGCCATATCTTTCTGCAATAAAACCATATAGTTCAGCACCGTGCTTAAAATCTGCATTTTTACAGGCAAACCAGGCTGCGGCTTCACATTCCCAAAGCTCAAGTTCTTCCGGCTTTTCAAAAATATTGAAATTGTATTTTTTATGAATATAACCGTCAAAAACACCTTCTGCTTCTTTTATCATTCTTTCTTCAATAAGCCTCATTGTGCAATACCTTGCAATTTCAGAAGGACAGGCACTTTCGCTTTCATAGTTTTCAAGAAGCTGCCATATATCAGAAACAGATTTATTGATTTTATTTGCTTTTTTATATTCCAGATCCAGTTCATCTTTCAGCACACTGAACATAGGATTATCATTATCCGGCAAATCCATTAAGGCATAAACATCTTTAATCTTTATCACAGGAATCTGGTCGCGAATTTCCATTTCCATAGTTTTGACACCGAAAGCCCTAAGCTTTTTTGAAATTTCATCTTCCTTGGGCTTGTAAAGCTGATCTATGGCATTTTGTCCTTTGCCCGCAATAGCAGGATAATAATCAGGAAAACGTCGGATTATATAATCAAGACGGTTGTATTCTTCTAAAGTATTTTTGTGCCGTCTTGAATACATGGCCCCATTCATACAAAGAACCGGTGTAAGAAACTTTCCGCCTTTCATGGAGGCAAGAGTCTGTCGTAAATCTTCACTACGATCTTCCTGCCCTTCTATATAGCAGCAATCGGCCTCTAAAGTTAGAATTTCTGCAAGAATACTTTCTGAATAATCACCGGTTCCATCAAGGGACGCAAGTCGACTGCTTGCTTCTAAAGCATCCAAACTTTGTGCATAAAGGCCGCAGTCAAAAAATACATTTCCCCAGAAAAGACTGTCCTTATAGTTTGTAATTTTCTGCGGATATAATTCTGCTGCGGCTTTAAAGTCCCCGTTTTTCATGAGGACTGAAGCTGCATTAAAAATCCATCTGTTATCTTTTGATCCTTTAAAAGCCCCGGAATAAACTGAAATAAATTTGTCGCTGCAGAAGAACTCTTTAATCTGATCCGAACTTAATTCAGGCAAAAGAGAAGCATCCTTTTTTTCTTTGGCTGATCTTTTCTTTGCAGGATTAAATGCCTCATCCAGAACCTGACTTTTTTCCTGAACCACAGCAAGTGCTTTTTTTAAAATACATTCAGAATACAATGAAGAATAAGGGCCGTTTTCAAGACACAGACTGATTTTAAAAGCCTCTTCCAGCCTGTCCTGACGCAAAAGACAATTTACATAAACGGCAGAAAGTTCAGGATTATCAGGTAACTTTTTTAAGCCCCTGATTAAAACTTTTTCTGCAAAAACTTTTTCTCCAAGAAGGGTATATCGCTTGTAAATACCAAGGCGATCATAGGAACTGTAGGCTTTTTTTTCCAGTTTTTTTAATGCCTTTACTGCACTTTCTGTTGAACCTTGAGCAATAAAGACATCTATAGAATCAAGGCGGGATGTAAAAGATGCACCATCGGAATGAGAAGAGCACGATACAATGCCCAGTGCCATAAACGAAAAAATCACCAGGCAAAGGCATTTAATTTTCACGCTTTTTCTACTTCCTTACGGATTGTATCAAGAATTGCATTAATGAATTTAAATGAATCATCCGTTCCAAAATCTTTTGAAATTCCGATTGCTTCATCAATAACAATTGTAGGATTAAGATCTTTCTGGTATAGAATTGCAAAAACACTGATGCGCAAAACGGCAAGAGTAACCTTATTAAGCCTGTTGAAATCCCATTTGCCTGAAAGATGTGTCTTTATTTTTTCATCAATTTCATCAATATGATTTATGGTTCCTGCAATAAGAAGACGAGCAAAATCATATTCTTCTGCTTTATTGTTTAACTCACCAGATTCTGTAAATTCTTCTTTTATTTCTTCCGGAACAATACCAGCATCTGTTCCGTTCTGAATCCATTCAAGTTTTAAAAGTTCTTCCAGTGGCATTTTTCCCACATCATAGGAATATAATGCCTGAACTGCAAGAATACGGCCATTTCTACGTGACACTTTGTTCTCCCATAAAAAGTCAGTCGAATGTTTCAACATTTCGATTGACTTTTTATCGCATTTCGCAACGAAGTGAGAAATGCAGAAAATATAAAGTTTGCAACGCAAACTTTGAAAGAAAAAACCGACGCTATTTCAGGCGGTTTTTATCTTCGCTCCTTACCAGTTAAGAAGTTTTGTCAAAGCGTCTCCCTTCTTTTTGCGGTCAACGTTTGCATTTGTATTAAGTTCCTTAGACATATCCTGAGCAGCCTGTGTAAAATACTGCATCTGTTTTTGCTGAGAAAGATTGTTCTTAATGTAATCGTAAACTGTAACTGTTGTTTCTGGCTGAACTACATCGCTTAAAGTAAGTTGTTTTGCATCATACTTCTTAAGGACAGCATAAAACTGATAGTCCGTGCCTGTTTCTGTTGCTTCACTGATATATCCGACCTTATGACCAAAAAGTTCACGAAGTTTATCTTCTGACCATCTCAATGCCTGTGCCTGACGTGAAGTTTTTTCTATTAAAAGTTCTCCTGCCTGATAGCTTTTTCCGTTCTGGGCATCAGAAACAAAAGATTCGCCTTTCTTAGAATCTTTAATGTACTGATTCCTCATATCTTCACAGAGAGCCTTTGCAGCCATTCCGTTACTTCCTTTTGGAACCATTATAAGGAAAAGCTTCATCATTTCTTCCCACTTAAAGCTAGACTTGTTCATGTCGTAAGCATTGCGGATTTCTTCATCTGTTGCTGCTATTGCACGTATTTCATTCTGCTTTTTCTGGGAAACATAATTCTGAATTGTAAGCTGGCTTTTTAAATATGCCTTATAATCAGAAAGAGACATGCCGCTCATTTCTTTAATATATTCATCCAGAGACTTGCCACTCTGTTCCTTTATGACTTTTTCAAGTTCTGTCTGGGTAATCTGTCTTCCCATCTGCTGACTGAAAGTTGCAAGGAAGGTATTGTCTACCTGGCTGTCAGAAATTACGACACCGTCTTTTGCTGCTGCCTGACAAAGAAGCTTTTCGTTAATCATATTATCAAGAAGCGTCTGCTTCTGTTCAGCTGACATAGAATCCATATTGTACTGTTTCTGAACAAAAGCAACTCTTGTTTTAAGATGCTTAAGCATGATTGTTTCAGATTTATTGTACTTAACTACAGCAAGGGGAGTAGTATCGCTTTGTGCAAAGACCGCAGCACAAGCTACCATTGATGCCAGAATTGTTGTAATAATCTTTTTCATAATAAACCTCAATAATAACAGGCAAAGTTAAATTTTTAAAAATACCTATTTATAACAACATGTAACTTTATAAAAAGGTTACATGCTGCATTCAATTTTTAATTTTCAAGTGGAAGGCCCCCGCTGATTGTAGCACGGATACGGCGAACACCAGCTGAAGAAGACTGTTCCTTTTCGATTTTAAATTCACCAATCTGAGCTGTATGCTGAACATGAGGACCGCCGCAGACTTCCTTGCTGAACCAGTTGTCTTTTGTTCCGATTGTATAAACTTTTACATCTTCTCCATATTTATTTGTAAACAGGGCACGTGCACCTTCTGCCTTAGCTTTATCAAGCGGCATGATTTCCATTGTTACAGGAAGATCTGCCTTAATCTGTTCGTTTACAATATCCTGAACTTTCTGGATTTCTTCCTTTGTCATAGGACGTGCAAAAGTAAAGTCAAAACGCATGCGTTCGTTATTGATGTTAGAACCCTTTTGTGCAACCTGATCGCCAAGAACATTAACAAGTGCCTGCTGAAGAAGGTGTGTTGCAGTGTGGTATTTTGTAGTAATGTCAGACTGTTCTGCAAGACCGCCTTTTGCCTTGCCTGCATCAAGGGATTTAGAAGCTTCCTTATGCTTGCGTTCAGCTTCCTTAAAGCCTTCTGTATCAACTGTAAATCCGTTTTCAGCAGCAAGTTCCTTTGTAAGTTCAAGAGGAAATCCAAATGTATCAAAAAGACGGAAAGCAATTTTACCGCTGACTTCCTTCTTAGGATTTTTCATAAGGTTTGGAAGCATTTTCTGGAATTCTTTTTCACCATTCTTAAGTGCATCACGAAATTTTGCTTCTTCCTGTGTAAGCTCACTTTTTACTTTCTGATCATTCTGCTCAAGTTCAGGATATGCACACTTAAAGTTTGCAATTACAGCATCTGCAATTTCTGCAAGGAATTCCTTATCAATGCCAAGTTTCATGCCTTCACGGACAGCACGCCTGATAAGACGGCGAAGAACATAACCTGCACCAATATTTGACGGAGAAACGCCCTTCTGGTCACCAAGAATGAACACTGCTGAACGGCTGTGGTCAGCAATAATGCGCACACTGCGGTCTTTAGCTTCGTCTGTTCCGTATTTATAATCTGCAAGTTTTTCAATAACTGCAATAATTGGCTGGAAAACTTCTGTAAGATAAACTGAAGTTTTACCCTGAAGAATACAGTTAGTGCGTTCAAGACCCATTCCTGTATCTACATTCTGTTTTGGGAGAGGAATAAGAGTTTTTTCGTCCTTGCGTTCAAACTGCATGAAAACGTTATTCCATATTTCCATCCAGTTTGCACTGTCTGTTCCCTTGTTGGAACCCTGTGGCGGCAAACCTTCACCAACCCAGTAGAAAATTTCTGTATCAGGACCACAAGGACCAGTCGGACCTGCTGCCCACCAGTTGTCGCTTGCAGGAAGATATGCAATTTTGTCTTCCGGCATTCCTACTGCTTTCCAGTATGTTGCAGCTTCTTCGTCTCTTGGAGCATTCTCATCGCCGGCAAAAACAGTTACGGAAATCTTTCTTGGATCCAATGCAAGCCAGTCCTTGCTTGTAAGGAATTCATAAGAGAAGGCAATTGATTCCTTTTTAAAATAATCACCAAGGGACCAGTTGCCAAGCATTTCAAAACAAGTTAAGTGGCTTGGATCTCCAACTTCATCAATATCACCTGTGCGGACACATTTCTGATAGTCAGTCAAACGTGTTCCGGCAGGATGTTTTTCACCAAGCAAATAAGGAACAAGGGGATGCATTCCCGCTGTTGTAAACAAAACTGATGGATCATTTTCAGGAATAAGACTCTGTCCTGAAATCTCTGCATGATTCTTAGATTTAAAAAACTCAATATACTTAGAGCGTAATTCGTTTGCAGTCATAATCGCATATTATAGAAAAAACAGTAAATAAATTCAATTGATGAAGAATCTGCATTTTCTAAAAGATTCTTGATAAAACCATGTAAAGCAAAGTGCTTCCGACAATGCTTGCAAGACTGTTTCTGAAAATCAGGTGAATGATTCCGGCCGCAAAGGTGCTTGCAAAATAAATTCCACAAGCTGAAGCTGAACTGAAATCAACATCCTTAAAACAGTAAACAAGAAGAATTGTCATTATTACAGGCGGTGCATATTTTTCTATAAAATGAATGAACAAAGGCGGCCTTACTTTCGTAAAAATTGCAAAGGGAAAAATTCTTGTGGCAAGGACAACTAAACCGGATATGAAAATTGCTTTCAAGGCAGAAGTTAAGCCAAGGGATTCTGATTCACCGGAAAGAAGATTGTGCGATCTGCTGAAAAAATAAAGCAAAACAACAAAAGCTAAAATCAAAACTACGGCAAGCAAAAATCCTTCCTTTGAAACTGCATCATTTTTTTCTGACTGAATTGATTTTTCAACCTTAGTGTTTTTATAAAAATTTTTTCCGCGCAAAATAAAAATTATTACCAGGCTGAAGCATATTGAAACCCAAATAATTCCAGATGAATCAAATCTGCCCAATTTAAAAAGCCACACCGTAAAACCGCAGATTAAAGCACCAACAGCGGCACCGAGAATTTCTTTATGCGACAGAATCTGTTCAACAGCAAGAACAACAAAAAGAGCCGTAAGTGCAAAATCAACGCCTGCAAGATATTGAGTCAGATTAAAGGTTTCAAGAACTTTATAGGCTGCAGCACCAATCAGGCTTCCCGTAACCCAATAAAGCTGATCAAGAAAAGAAATCAGCGCATAAAACTTTCCTGCATCAAATTCATCAGGAACTTTCAGCGTTGAAACAAGGGCAAAAGTTTCATCCGTAATCGAATACATTAAATAAGGACAATGACCAGTATAATTCTTATATTTTTCAATAAGTGAAAGACCATAAAAAATATGACGTATGCTTAAAAGAAATTCCGCAAGAACAATGACAGAAAGAACAGCTCCCGTTGAAAAAAGTGCTATTGCAAAAAACTGACCTGCACCAGTATACATGACAATCCCCATTAAGGGAGAAAGCCACCATGGATAGCCGGCATTTACAACAAGAAGACCAAAAGGAATTCCAATGGAAATATATCCGAAAAAAACAGGCATTGTAGCCTTCAAAGCAAGAAGCAGCATTTTTTTATTCATGGCGCAAATTGTATTGAATTCAAATTAAAATTTCTATAGAATGGGATAATTATTATATCCCTCACCGCGGCAAAAAATTTTGGTGAGAAAATCACCATGGTGAACAGGAGTTAATATTATGGCAACAAGAAGAAACCCACGTTTCAAGGAATGCAGAAGACTTGGTGTTAACGTATGTGGACATCCAAAGGCAATGAACAGAGCTAACGATCCGGCTTTCAAGAAGACAAAGAAAACTTCAGAATATGGAAAGCAGCTTTGTGAAAAGCAGAAGGTAAAGGCTTACTATGGTATCATGGAACGCCAGCTCCGCCGCTACTATGACATCGCTTCACGCAAGGAAGGAAAGACTGGTGAAAACCTTATCGTAGGATTGGAAACACGCCTTGATAACCTTGTATACCGCATCGGCTTTGCAAATTCAATTCGCATGGCTCGCCAGCTTGTTTCACACGGTCACATCCGTGTTGATGGAAAGAAGGTAAATATTCCTTCAGTTCAGGTAAAAGTTGGTCAGGTAATTACACTCCGAGAAAAGTCACAGAAAAATGAACAGGTTAAGGCTTCTTTCCTTAACGGAAACCGCCGTCCTTTGGACTACATCGAAGTTACAGAAGAATCATTCTCTGGAAAACTTATCATGATGCCAAAGCGCGAAGAATGCCCTGTAGAAATCAACGAACAGCTCGTTGTTGAATTCTACTCTAAGTAATTCTGGGATTTGACTAACGTCAGGCTTTTATGCCAGCAAAAAGGCTGTTCCTTACTGAGGAGCAGCCTTTTTTTTATTCAGTTAATTAATAAATCGCTCTGAAAATCTTCAGCATACAATGCTAAAGATTAAATTCATACTTGGCAGGAAATAAGCCATTCTTTATGACAATGGAATAAATACACAATGCCATTATATTTTCATCAAGATCAGGAGTTTCACGAAGAGAACCGTCCGTATCTGCAAGAAGAGCAAGGATAGAAGACGTTGCACCATTATTCCAAAGTTTTGATGCACGTTCATATTGCTCCTGCTTTTTTTTACCGCTGAACCCCGCCGATTTAAGCTGAACATCTGTGGGATGCTTGCCTTCTGCATGAAGACTGTGCCAGCTTCTTAACTGACGGAAACAATAAGTAAGGCCCGCAATTAAAGCAATTAAATAACCGGATTTTGACGCTGCTTTTATTTTTTCAAGAATTTCTACGGAAGATTCAAAACGCTGTGACGGATTTTTTGAAATGTCAGCCATTGTATCAAAAAGTGTAAAGGCATTTTCTTCCCTGTTATGGGAAAGAATTTTATCTACGTCATCGCAGGTTACAGTGTGACCTTTTTCAAAACAGTAGAAAAACCTTGAACATTCAGATTTAAGGGCATCCGTATTGTTTTCTATCATTTCCAGAATCTGATCTACAGCATCTGATGTTACGGAAAAACCATTCTTACGGAAAAATGATTCAACCCATTGTGCCTTGCGGTTTTCAAACATTTCCCAGAAAACCTTTTTATGATCTCCGGCACAGGCAGATTCAAGTTTCTTATCGATAGAATTTTCATCTGAAATTAAGATTACAGTATTTGAACTTTCTGCAGGAGATTTAATCCAGTTTAAGAGCAGTTCAACATCACCCTTGCCTTTTATAAGTTCTGCACTTCTGACTGTAATAAAAAGAGCAGGCTCAAAAAGACTCCCGTTCTGAAGCTGCGCTACAAGATCTGCAATACGAATATCAGAAGCATAATAACGGTATTCAGAAATTTCGCCGTTTTTCTTTTTTGCCTGAGCACGTATATTTGCAACTGCATCATTTTTTTCACCGGCTTCAGGACCAGTGAAAACATAGAATTCCTTAGAAGCCATAATCAATATGTTCTGACAAGGCCAACCATAATGCCTGCAATTTTTACGTTATCTGAATAAATCGGCTGAAAGTCAGGATTTTCCGGCTGAAGCCTTACCCTGTCCTGCTCCCTGTAAAATCTTTTAAGTGTAATTGCATTTTCAACAACAGCAACTACAATCTGCCCCTCTTCGGCCATTTCTGACTGTTCAATAATCGCAAGATCACCTTCAAGAATACCTGCATTCAGCATGCTTGCTCCGCGAACATTAAGGGCAAAATATGTCTTTCCGGGTTTTACAAAAGGCTCTGCAATGTTAACATAACCGTCAATATTCTCTTCCGAAAGAAGAGGCTTGCCTGCAGCAACAGTTCCAAGCTTAGGAACCTTAACAACAAAAACCCTTGGTTCCTGAACAGTATCACCCTTTATAACACGAAAAGAACGTGATTTTTTCTGAGACTGAGCAAGATAACCTTTCTTCTGGCATGCAGCAATATGGTCCTGAACAGCACGAAGGGAAATTCCAAAATTTTCTCCAATTTCACGGACTGTAGGAGGAAAACCATTTTCTTCAGAAAACCTTGCAATGAATTCAAGGACTTCTTTCTGACGGTCTGTCAGTGCTTTCATTTAGTCCTCCTCAAACTTTGATTCAAAGAGAGCAAGTATTGCTTCTGCGGCTTCCTTTTCGTCTGCACCTTCTGCCTTAAGTGTAATGGTTGTATTATATGCTGCTGCCATTGTAATGACACCCATAATGGATTTTGCATTTACAGAAGAATTTTCTTTTTCCAGGAAAATTTCTGAAGCAAACTTGTTTGCAGTCTGAGCAATAAGTGCTGCAGGTCTTGCGTGGATTCCGGCGCGGTTTCTGACTGTTAAAATTTTTTCGATCACGATGTCCTTCCTTTTTATTTTTATATAAACAAAAATATTTAAATTTTAATATAAATCTTCGCTATCATAATATGCTTTCTGAGCTTCTCCAGATTCAATCCAGCGTAAAATATTCTGGTTAAATTCCCTTGCCGAATAATAGCCCATGGTTTTAAGGCGTTCATTCATGGCAGCTGCTTCAATAATAATTGGCAGATTCCGTCCCGGCTTAACAGGAATTTCAATAAGAGGAATTTTAACTCCAAGCATATCCATAAAATGAGTTTCTGTTCCAATTCTGTCGTAAACCTTGGTCTGATCCCAGGTTTCAAGCTTAATTACAATCTGAACTTCCTTTTGTTCGCGAATGGCACCAACACCATAAAGCTGAGCAACATTAATAATACCAAGTCCACGAATTTCCATATGATGGCTTATAAGTTTATTTGCACCCTGCCCAAGAATTGAGTTACCGTTTACACAACGAATTTCTACAATATCATCAGCAACAAGACGGTGACCACGTTCAATAAGTTCAAGAGCCGTTTCACTCTTACCAACGCCAGATTCTCCGGTAAGAAGAATTCCTACACCATAAACTTCAACAAAAACACCATGAAGAGTTTTACTCGGTGCAAAAACATTGGACAAAACACGAATAATTCTCTGTGCAAATTCAGAAGAACCTAAATCTGACTGAAGAACAGGAACACCCGATGATTCTGCGAGAGAAAGAATAGTTTCTGAAGGCTGAAGATTTTGACAGAAAACTACACATGGAATCTCGTATGTAAAAAACTTCCTTATAGGCTCAAGATTCTGTTCACTTTCAAGTTTCTGCAAATAGGCACATTCACCACGTCCAAAAAGCTGAACCCTTTCATTGGCGAATGATTCATAAAATCCGGAAAGTGCAAGGCCAGGCCTGTTAATGTCAGAAGCCTTAATCTTACGGGAAAGACCACTACGGCCCGCAAGACAGCAAATATTAAGAGAGTTATGACCTTTTAAATCCATGTCCAGTAAATTAAGGACAGTAATAGTCTTATCCGACATAATTATACTATACAATTATATCAGATTTAAGACAATAGGAAGTCTTTTAAAAGTTTTTAAATTTCTGCTAAAATATAAGCAAAAGTTAAATGTTGTGCAAAAATTACTGCTAAAAACTATAGTGGAGAGAGAGGAAATGAAGATTTTTAATCTTGATGAATACGAAAAAACTCTTACAGAAGAAGACACAAAGAAATTCTGGAATTCCGTTGCCTTATTTAAAACAGCATGTGCAAAAATGAAAAAGCAGGAACATCTTATAGCTGAAGTAAAAGACGACATAGAACATTGTAATGGAATTCATTCCATAGACAATGAACAGGAAAAATTATGAATAAAAAGAAAGAATGGTTTGAAGATGAAAATTTCTGGCTTAACTACGGGCCCATTATGTTTGATGAACAGCAATGGTCTCAGGCACATGGCATCGCAGAAAAATGTATTGAGCTTGCAGGTTTAAAAAACGGAGATTCTATTCTTGACGTCTGCTGTGCCGTCGGAAGAATCAGCATTGAACTTGCTTCATGCGGAATGAATGTTACAGGTGTAGACATTACACAACCTTTTCTGGACGCCGCTAAAGAAAGCGCTGATGACGAAGGCGTTCATCTTGAACTTATAAACCACGACATGCGGACTTTTAATTCCAGAAAGAAATTTGATGCTGCCGTAAACATTTACAATTCATTCGGCTACTGCGACAAAATTGAAGACGACATAAAGATTTTAAAGCAGGTTTACAAAAACCTCAAAAAAGGCGGAACCTTTATCCTTGAATGCATAAGCCGCGAAAGTGCCATAAAATATTTTACTCCGGGAGAATGGTTTGAAAGAGCAGGTATGACAGTGCTTACTGAATTTACCGTCAGCGGAGCATGGGAAGGTTTAAATTCAAGATGGATTCTGATTGACAAAAACGGAAATAAAACTGATCACACTTTTGTTCAGCGCCTTTATTCTGCTGCAGAACTGCGCAATATTTTAATAAAGGAATGTAAATTTAAAACAGCAGAAGTTTACGGCGGATTCAATAAGGAAAACTACGACCAGAACCTAAGCACAATGGTCATTGTATGCAAAAAATAAATTAAATAAAGCAAGGGCAGCTATCTGATTTATACAGCTGCCCTTTTTTTATTTATTATAAGTTCTTTTAACTTTTTGAGTCGTCGTCATTTCCAGTGGCTTTTCAAGAATCGTTACCCTGCTGATTCTTGCATAAGGCTGCAAAGTTTTATTAATCTTTGCAACAGTTTCATTTATGGCATCCTTAACCGCTTCTGACTGAATGTCACTTTCACGCTTTAAGTTCAGCTTTGCAAATAATTCGTCAGAAGGATAAACAAGGGCTTCGATTTTTTCTGCCTTTGTTGCCTTATCTTCTACATAGCCCTGAACCGTAATCTGGGCAATATCTGTTTCAAGCTGGAAGGCATTTTCAATTTCTTCCGGATAAACATTTTTTCCGCCGTCAGTAACAATCATATTTTTTGCACGGCCGCATAAAACAAGATAGCCTTCCTTATCAAGCTTTCCTAAATCACCTGTTTTGAAAAATCCGTCTTCCGTAAACACCTTTGCAGTTTCTTCAGGCATATTGTAATAGCCTTT
This sequence comes from Spirochaetia bacterium, assembly GCA_022768865.1. GTDB lineage: Bacteria > Spirochaetota > Spirochaetia > Treponematales > Treponemataceae > Treponema_D. The sequence goes on along the minus strand of JALELH010000027.1, from coordinate 66,797 downwards.
AAAAACCATTGGACCCTTAACGGCAACTTCACCGATTCCATTGGCGGATTTATCAATGATTTTCATTTCCATCCACGGGAAGAAATACTGGCCTACAGATTCAATTTTAAAATGGTCTACAGGATTCAGTGCAATTATAGGACTTGTTTCCGTAAGCCCATATCCCTGAACAAAATCAATTCCCATTTCGTTATAAATCCTGAATACGCTTGATGCAAGGGGACCGCCGCCGCAGATTGCAATTCTAAGTGAATAAATATTTGCCTGCTGCAAAACCGCTTTAAAAAGATTTTTGCCCGGATTTTTTCCCGTAAGCTTTTTTATTATGTAAGAAAGATTAAGCAGGATTTTAATTACGCCGTAAACAACAGGGCCTTTTGCCTTTATGCCTTTCATGATTCCGGCAAGAAGTTTATTGAACAGCAGAGGAACACCAAGAAGCATGGTAATTTTGCCTTCCTTAAGTTCCTTCATAAGGCGGGTAACAGCCATGGATTTTCCGTAGACAATTTCAGCACCAACAGAAAGTGACTCTATAAAAACTGCCTGCATTGTATAGGCATGATGAATGGGAAGCAAGGCATAGAAAACATCTTTTTCTGAAAGTTTCATTCTTGTCTGTGCAATGTAAGTATCAGAAACAAGATTTTTGTGGGTAAGCATTACGCCTTTAGGATTGCCCGTAGTTCCGCTTGTAAAAAGAATTACGGCAAGATCATCTTCTGCAGCAGTATGTAAATCAACCGTTTCTTCAGATTTTAAATTGTAAACATATTTTTCAGGAAATCTGGGATTAAGTGAACATGTTGTAAAGGTGAAATTTCCTTTTTCAAAATGACTGAATTTTTCTTCATCCACAAAAAAGAATACAGGCTGTGCTGTTGAAAGAAGATTTTCCATTTCTCTTTCATGAAGGGCATAATCTATAGGGCATACAACCGCACCACAGGTTAAACCGGCTAAAAAAACAGTTCCCCACTCTGGAGAATTCTTTCCGGACACAGCAATGCGGTCTCCTTTTTTTACTCCGTTCTTTATAAACCAGGCAGCAAGGGCTGCAACGTTTTTCTGGACTTCAGAATAAGAAAGGGTGTGTTTGGCATCACTGTCGAAATCAGTAAAGCAAGGGCGCTCCGGAAACCTTGATGCAGTTATATTGAACATTTCCGGCACAGTTGGCCATTGTCCGCTAAAATCCTTTCCCCTGTATGAATCAAGAAAATCCCATGGTTTATTGTTTGCTTGTGTCATTTTTTTTCCCCGTAAAAAACAGACTTTATTTTCTGCCTGATTTTTACATGCCTTGTAAAATATCTTCTAATTATAACCTATCTTTATTATCCTCGCTACAAAAAAAAATAAAGCCCCCGCTTTTTTAAGCGAAGGCTTTAAGTTCCTTAAAAATTAGCCTCGCAGGAAACATCAGTTTCCGAGAAGCTAATTTGATTCGCGTGAGCGAACACATAAATAAACAAGGTTGCGCAGCAAACTTGAGTTAAAATAAGGCACACCAACTGTGTGGCTTATTTTAAACGTTATTTTTACTGGACAAGCAAAAACGCCTGTTCAAATTTTTATCAATACATTCCGCCCATCTCCGGTGCAGGAGCAGCAGCTGGTGCCGGTGGTTCTGGAATATCTGTAATTGCACATTCTGTTGTAAGGAGCATGCCTGCAACAGAAGCAGCATTCTGAAGTGCACAGCGGGTAACCTTTGCCGGGTCAATGATTCCGGAAGCCATCATGTCTACCCATTCACCTGTAGCAGCATTGTAGCCAACGCCTTCTTTAGAAGCCTTTGCCTTGTCTGCAATAACGGCACCGTCTACACCTGCATTTTCTGCAATCTGGCGGATTGGTTCTTCAAGGGCACGCTTAATAATCTGGAAGCCAACCTTTTCGTCTCCTGTAAGGTTTTCTTTTGATTCATCAAGTGCCTTTACAGCCTGAATAAGTGCAATACCACCACCACATACAATACCTTCTTCAAGGGCAGCACGTGTAGCAGCAAGTGTATCTTCTACGCGGAACTTCTTTTCCTTCATTTCTGTTTCTGTAATTGCACCAATTTCAATTACTGCAACACCTCCTGAAAGCTTGGCAAGGCGTTCCTTAAGTTTTTCCTTGTCGTAATCAGAAGTAGATTTTTCTATCTGAGTTTTAATTTCATTAACGCGGTCTGCAATTGCCTTCTTGTCTCCGTTACCGTCAACAATTGTTGTATTGTCTTTATCAATCTTTACAGACTTTGCTGAACCAAGGTCTTCAAGTTCTGTTGCTTCAAGTTTAAGTCCAACTGACTTTGAAATAACCTTTCCGCCAGTAAGGATTGCAATATCCTGAAGCATTTCCTTGCGTCTGTCTCCAAAGCCAGGAGCCTTAACTGCACAGCACTTTAAAGCACCACGGATAGAGTTTACGACAAGAGTTGTAAGTGCTTCACCGTCTACATCTTCTGCAATGATGATGATTGGGCGGCCAGTCTGGGCAACCTTTTCAAGGACAGGAAGAAGGTCTTTCATTGTGCTGATCTTTTCATCATAAATTAAGATATATGGATTTTCATAAGAACATTCCATTCTGTCGCGGTCGTTAATAAAGTAAGCATTAATATATCCGCGGTCAAACTGCATGCCTTCTACAGTCTTTACAGTTGTGTTCATGTTCTTTGATTCTTCAACTGTAATTACGCCGTCTTTTCCAACCTTTTCAATTGCTTCTGCAAGGATTTTACCGATTTCAGGATCATTGTTTGCAGAAATTGTTGCAACGTGAGTAATATCGTCATTGCCCTTAACTGCACGTGAATTCTTTTTTATTGCTTCAACTGCCTGAGCTGTAGCCTTGTCAATTCCGCGCTTGATTCCGATTGGTGTCATTCCTGCAGTAACCTGCTTAAGTCCTTCGCGGACAATTGCATAGGCAAGAACTGTAGCGGTTGTTGTTCCGTCTCCTGCAACATCATTTGTCTTTGAAGAAACTTCACGGACAAGCTGAGCGCCCATGTTTTCAAACGGGTCTTTAAGTTCAACTTCCTTTGCAACGGAAACACCGTCTTTTGTAATTGTCGGAGCACCGTATTTCTTGTCTAACATTACAAGACGGCCGCGTGGACCAAGAGTAACCTTTACAGCCTTTGCAATCTGTTCAACACCAGAAAGCATCTTTTTGCGTGCATCTTCACCATAAACTAACTGTTTTGCCATTTTTTGTTCTCCTAAAAAAATCAGTTTATAAATCAGGTCAAATAAACCTGGGATTCTATTCAATCGATAATAAAGATAATAAAAAAAATAAAAATCGACAACATTTTTACGATAATTGACAGTAAAAAATGCAACTTTTATAATGTAAAGACTTAGAACAACATGTTTTTTAGGAGACAAGTATGGGAAATACTATCAGAGATGTTTACGGTCCTTTTTTTAAGCAGCTTGCAGGGAATTCAGTAGCCGCAGCTAAAATTGATGCAACAAATGTTTATCAGCCTGCCAATAAAAAAAACAGGTCTCTTATTGACAAGCTTGTTGAAGACAATATTACTCCGGAAAGCCACATTGGAGCAGAAGAAAACTTCCTTGATTTTTATAACCAGGTAAAGGAAGGCAAAAGCGGACTCATTCTGATGGAACACTATGCAAATACAGATTTGCCTGCCCTTATGTATATGCTTGAACACAACGGCAAAAGTGAACTTGAAGACCTTTCCAAAAGGATAGTTGCCATTGCAGGAATGAAGCTTAACGAAGATGACCCTATTGTACGTGCCTTTGCAGAAAGCTTTACCCGCGTAGTAATTTACCCTACCCGCAGCCTTGATAAAGCTTCCCACAATGTTTCAGAAGAAGAAGCAAAAGAAGAAGAACAAAAGGCACGCAAAATCAACCTTGCCGCAATGAAGGCAATGGATGTATGCAAGAGCCGCGGAGAAGTCATTCTTGTATTTCCGTCAGGCACACGCTACAGACCGGGACATCCGGAAACAAAACGCGGTTTAAGGGAAATTGACAGCTACCTGCGTCTTTTTGACATTGCAATTCTTGTAAGCATAAACGGATCAATACTTCAGATTCAGGAAGGAAAGGAAGACATGCTTTCTGACCTTGTTGTTCAGGACAAGCTGGTGTTTACTGCAAGCCCTGTAATTCAGTGCAAGGAATTCAGAAAGAATTATCTTGCAACACTTCCGGCAGATGATCCGGATCCAAAGCAGAAAGTTATTGACCACGTAATGCAGATTCTTGAAGACCAGCATAACGAAGTTGAAAAAACAAGACTTTAGAAACATACTTAAAAGAAATTTCTAAGTTCTGTTATAATTATTGCCGATATTTGAATGGTAATAGTAGATTTGACCTTGCAGAAACCAAGGATTTCAGATGGTTTCTGCAAGATTACTTTATTTTTTTACAGGTAGATTATGGCAGAAAACGAATCATTCAATACAAAAATCATAATGGCCGGGGCTGACCGTGAGCAATGGTATAACTGCACCAGACTGCCTAAAATTCAGGATGACTACAGGCTCCACCTTTCTTGCGTCCGGAATATTTTTGAAGCTCTTGTAAGGCGCGGACTGATTGAACCGGATCCATATAAAAAAGAAAATAAAGTTACATCAATTCAGACTCCGGATACAACTCCTTTCAACGACAACGAACGCCCGCAGGTACTTGGACTGCGTTTAAGTGACTATGAAAGTGTAATAGACTACGTCTGCAACTACATGCGTTTTTCCGTTGAAATGCTTTCCATTGATGTAATCAAAAAAATGCTGGAACTTAATAACGCATTTTCATGGAATAATCTTTCACTTAATTCGACAAGATCAAACACAAGGGCGCTTGCAACTGTAATCAATGAATTAAAAAACAATGCAGATCAGCTTACCCTTAGCATGATTAAAGACAATACTGTTAAGACACAAAATGCCATAACAGAAATTACGGATGTGTTAAAAGGTCTTGCAGAATTCCAGAAAGAACGCTACAAGCTTGAAATAAGAAAAAATATCCTGGAAAATTCTTCCTTTGATAAAGGAAAGGCATACGCTTCTACTCAGGGAATGGTAACTGAAATAAGAAGGCTTTTTACAAGCTGCATGCAGAAGCGTCCATTAATCAATGAACTTATTATGGAAGTTGCTGCAGAAGAAACGGCTCCAAACAAAGAAGAACTTCAGCAGGCATTACTTGCCAAACTTCAGGTTAAGGAAGAATCAGCAGAAGCAAAAGTTCAGAAAATTGATACCCACACAATTTTAATGGAAGCACTGCGCCTTGTAGGAACAACTTATGATTCCTATAAAGTAATTTACGAAAAAATCATGGCAAACCATGCAATAATGCAGAGCGGCAAAAAGTCATTCAAGCAGAAATTCCTGAAACTTATAAGGGCAATATTCGGTCTTGATGAACCGCCTGTAGAATATGAAGTTACTTTAACAGACAAAAAGTCAGACACAAAAAGAAAAGAATTAATCTTCTACAATGATTTTTCTTCCGGCCTGCTTAAAAGAATAAAAATATATTCTGCCTTTGCAACAAAGGATACGCCGGGATACAATAAAATCAACCAGCAGAAGGACGAATCTATTCTTGAATACCTTAATAAGCAGATGACGGAAAACAACCATCTGTTTGCCCTTATAATCGGCCTTGATGACTATTTTAAAAACAACGTTGCACCGCTCAACCGTTCAAAAATAAAGGGCTGCAGCATGGAACTTACAACGATAAAAAATATTCTTGTTAAGGCAAACCAGCAGAGAACAGACTACGTTGCATACACAGAAGAAGCAGAACAGATGAAAAAGCTTGGAATATAAAAAGTTCCGGACGGAGAATAGAATTGAAGAAAAAAATATTTTTTATAGTGGCACTTGGTTTATTAAATGCCACTATTTTTTTTGCTCAGGAACCTGCAGAGCAAAGAACAATAAACATTTCAGTTTCAAATCATGTTTATAACATGAATCCATTTACAGCAAGCTACACATCAGAAGCACAGCTTTTTACGGGCTTATATGAAGGACTATTTTCTTATGAACCTGTAACCCTTGCACCGCTTCCTGCACTGTGTAAATCCTACAAAATATCAAGGGATAAAAAACGCTGGACACTTACGCTCCGCAATGGTGCAAAGTTCAGCAACGGAAAAGAAATCAAGGCACAGGATGTCAGGAATTCTTTTATACGGCTTTTAGGAACTAAAGGCGCACCCTTTGCTTCCCTAATCGACAATATTTCAGGTGCACAGGAATTCCGGCTCGGCAAAGGAAAGGCAGAAGATGTAAGGATTGACGTCAGGGATGATTACACTTTAGTCATACGCTTAAAGGAACCAATGAGCCATCTTGCAAAGATTCTATGCCATCATTCTTTCAGTATTGTGCCGGAAGAAAAAAACGTTTACAGCGGTCCCTTCTTTCTTGAAAACCAGTCACCATCAGAAATTGAACTTAAGAAAAATACTGAATACTGGGATGCACAGAATGTAAAAATTCCCGGCATAAAATTTTTAATCGGCGATGACTATCAGGAAAATTCCTTTAAGTATAACAATGGTGAACTTGACTGGATTTGCGGCAATGCAGACTTTTCAAAAATCATAAATAAAGCAAACCTTCAGATGAATGCAGAATTCGGCACTGTATACATGTTCTTTAAAATGCAGAATGAAGTATGGAAAAAAAGTGAATTCCGCAATGCACTGCTGGAAGCCATTCCCTATGACGAACTTAGAAAAAAGTTCAGCATTCAGGCAGAAACACTTGTAAATCCATTGCCAGGCTACCCTAAAGTTACGGGCCTTGCAGACTGGGACAATCTGGATGCCGTAGAAATGATGAAAGACGCCAGAAAGAAATATGGCATAAAAGAAGATGAGAAACTTAAAATAGTATTTGCCGTTATTTCCGGGGATCAGTATTTAAAGGAATGGACAGACATCTTATCAAAAGCATGGGAACCTTTAGGCGTTGAACTGACAACTGAAAGCACAACAGCAGAACTGTACAACACATCTATTCCGGAATGGAACGCAGACCTTTTTTACTATTCATGGATCGGGGATTTTGCAGACCCCCTTGCTTTCCTTGAACTTTTCCGCGGAGGCTCATCTTTAAATAATTCCCTGTGGAAAAATGAAAAATACGACCAGCTTTTGCTTGATGCCTTAAGGCAGGACACCATTGAAGAGCAGTATAAGCTTATGGCACAGGCAGAACAGATACTGCTTGATGACGCCATGGTAATACCTGTATCTCACCCTGTGTGCGCACATATAATAGACCTTTCTGTAATCGGCGGCTGGAAAGGAAATGCCCTTGATATTCACCCGCTTAAATATTTATATTTACAGGAAGCACCCGTAAAAAGAATTCCAAACCTTGTAAAACTAAACTAATTAGCCTGCAGAATAGAATTCAAATCTACGGCAATAAAGCCGGAACGCAGCGTCTTAAAGAATGAATTTTCTTCCCATGCCACATAAAGGGTGTTTCCAGAAACTGTTTCTTCTCCGTAAGAAAAACCGGAAGGAAGCAGCGGAAGCCTGAAGGCAGTGCTTACATTGTCTTCGTTAAGCTTCTTTATGTAAGTTGTTCCATCAGAAAACACAAGGACGCTTAGGGAACTTTCAGCACTTACACTGCCACGTGCATTAAGCATAAAATCCGACGTACCCATCTGGCAGTAGCTTACGGGTGAAGTTCCGGAAAAATCACGCCAGGAAACATAAAAGGAATATTCCTGCGGAATAGAAGAAATAAGTTTTTTTAATTCTTCCGGTGCACTGTCCATAAGCTTAGGCATATTCTTTTTCTTATAGTCGTCTTCTGTAATGGAATTAAAGACAAAAGTTTCTTCACCCATGGCAGGGTTCAGGTCTGCAAGGGGAACAAGAGGCTGCCAGTCAAAGAAAGAAAATTCCACCCCTGACCCGTTCATTTTTTTCGTAGCACAGGCCCACGTGTCACCGTTCCAGAAAAAGCCTGAAATCTGATGATTATTATCAAGCTTAAGGTTCTGATAGGAAACAAGAGGATAAAAAACTTTAGCAGCAGGATTAAATTCTACTAAAAAAGGGCGTGCTTCGTGCAGTGCATTTTTTGCTTCCAGGTCTTCATTAAAAAACGTGCTTCTGAAAAGGTAAAAAACAGGCATGCCGCCGGAATAAACAAGGCCGTCTGCCGTATCCTTTGCAAAAATAGATTCATCCTTATAAAAATCAATTTTTGCATCATTAAAGGCAAGCAGCCCCCTTTTATTTACAATGGCATAGGCATCGTATGGTGCTTTAGCGGAACCTTCGTCAGAAGAGACAAGGCTTCCTGCACTGGAAATGCGGACGGCTTCTGTCCATGGCTTTTCCATAACATTTTTAGCATTTTGCGGAAGGTCTGTTTTTTCAAAGCCCGTTTCCGTAAAAACATACCATGTATGGCTTTTTACTGTTTTAAATTCTATGGAAGCATCAGTCTCTGAAACTTTGTTTTTATTGCATGAAATAAAAAAAGAACAAAAGACAGCAGAAACAAGAAGTAATTTTTTCATTCCTTAAGTTTACTGTTTTATCTTTTATTTTTCTATCTTAAGGTCTGTTTTTTTGAACGTTCCGTCTGCAATCTTTTTCATAACATCTTCCTTATTTACTTTCCATACATCTTCACCAAGCAATGCACATTCTTTTTCAAAGTGCTTCCAGTTAAAGGTTGAAAGATAATACCTTTTTTCCTTGCATGAAGTCTTAGAAGGAGACATGGCAAGGGAATACAAAACCTGTGCAGCAAAAGCATTTTGCACCGTAAGTCTAGCGTTAAAGGGATAAATAGCTCCGGCTGTTTCAAAGGAATTCATACGGTAAGCAACAAGGGCAGCAGGCTCATTTTTTGTAAACCTGACAGAAAAAGACCTGCCTTCCGTAACAAATTCGCTGCCACAGGAAGTACAAACCTTCCATTCTGCATTTTCAGGCAGGGTAAATTCAACTTCTTCAGAATCCTCAAACAAACTGCATGCCGTATTGCAAAAAAGGCAGAATGTCCCCAGCAGGCATACAAGGCTTAAAATAAAAAAACGGTTATAAAATAAATTCTTCATACTTATCTTATAACCGTAAAAAAACAAAAAAGTGCACTTTTCTGCAGTTTTTCTGATAAATTTCTTTATTTATTTAAAATATTAATATCATAATGGGTGTAAGGAATTTCAATATTCTGTTCACGGCAGGTATTGACAATGGCAGCATACATTTCATTCTTGACTTTTATAAAATCGGCAGAATTAAACCATACGGCAATCTTTAAATTAATGGCATCGCCAAAGCCGTCATAAAAAACTGCAGGTTCAGGATTTGAAACTACACTTGGGCACTTTGAAGGAATTGTTTTTGCAACTTCAAGGGCTTTTTCCACATCAGAATCGTAACTGATGGGCATGTCAAAAACAAAACGGCGCATATTAAAATAATTGTAATTAATAAGGTTGCTGTTAATTACGGAACTGTTTGGAATGCGCACCATCTGATTGTCCGGAGTATGAACACGCACGCTTAAAAGCCCTACGCTGTCTACAATACCGCAAATGTCGCCAACCTGAATAAAGTCCCCTACCTTCATGGACTTTTCGCTTAAAACAAAAACGCCGCTTATTAAATTGCTTACGCTTGTCTGGGCTGCAAAACCAATGGCAAGACCTGCAACGCCTGCAGCTCCCCATATTGCACTTAAATTGATTCCCATCAGGCTTAAAACATACATTCCTATAAGGATGTAAAAAACATAGCTTATCAGTTTATTTACAAGCATGAATGTATGCTTCTGCAGTTTATGCTCAGTCTGCTTTTTTACAATATTCTTTATGATTCTGTAAATAATATAAAATATAAGGATAGAAAAAACTGCTACGGCAACCTTAATCAGATTACCCCAAGTTAAATAGGCTTTTAATTCATCAATATGAAGCAATGATTTTGTCTGTTCTGCAACATCCGAAACAGAATCAATAACTTTTTCTTCCATATCTTCCTCCGTTTAAATATTATTTCTTATTTTAAGTATGAAATCCAGAATGCGTGAGGCAACTTCTTCTTTAGAAAGAAGAGGCAGTTCAATTTCCTTATCCCTTGAAATTATTGTAACCACGTTGGTATCAATGCCAAAGCCTGCACCTTCTGTCTTAAGATTGTTTGCACAGATAAGGTCAAGGTTTTTCTTTACAAGTTTGGCACGGCTGTTTTCCTTCATGTTCTGTGTTTCCATGGAAAAGCCGCATAAGATCTGCCCTGGCCTTTTGTTTGCACCAAGCCAGGCAAGAATGTCCTGAGTGCGTTCAAGTTCAATGGAAAGTTCATCGTCGTGCTTTTTTATTTTTTCATTGCTGAAGTCCTTAGGCTTATAGTCAGCAACGGCAGCGGCTTTAATTACAATATCTGCACCGGTAAAGTTTTCCTTTACGGCATTAAACATTTCCGCCGCAGACTTAACATTAATAACCTTTACCCCAAGTGGAGCAGCAAGGTTTACAGGCCCTGAAACAAGAGTAACTTCTGCACCGCGGCGGCGTGCAACTCTGGCAATGGCATAGCCCATCTTTCCGCTGGAATGGTTTGTAATAAAACGCACAGGGTCAATGGATTCCATTGTAGGGCCTGCCGTTACAAGAACCTTTTTGCCTGCAAGGTCTTTTTCAAACTGTATTTCATTTAATATGCATTCATAAAGAACTTCCGGCTCCGGCATTTTGCCTTTACCTGTGTCTCCGCAGGCAAGATAACCGCTGGCAGGTTCAACAACATCAATTCCGTAGCTGCGGCATTTTTTAATGTTATCCCGGGTAACGGGGTTTTCATACATGGCCGTATTCATGGCAGGGGAAATAATCTTTTTGCACCTTGCCGCAAGAAAAGTCGTTGTAAGCATGTCGTCTGCAATGCCACCGGCAATCTTAGCAATTACATTGGCAGTAGCAGGAGCCACCATAAAAATATCCGCCTTCTGCGCCAGGGAAACATGAGTTGCCTTAAACTGAAAGTTGCGGTCAAAAGTGTCTGTTAAGCATTTATTGCCCGTAAGGGTTTCAAAGGTAATTTCATTTATAAAATTACATGCATTTTCCGTCATGAGCACATGAACATCTGCACCGGACTTAACAAGCATGCTTACTAAAGACGCACTTTTATATGCCGCAATGCTTCCTGAAACACCGACAAGAACAGTTTTATTTTCAAGTACTTTATTCATTTTCCTTTCCGCCTTCATTTTTAAAGAGGGCTTCGTATTCGCTGTCAGAATCAATATTCACATCTGCATTATTGGAATCCTTACAGTTCCTGTATTTTAAAGGAGTCATATTCTTATAGCGGTGGAATATCTTTATAAAATAACTGAAGTCATTAAAGCCGCACTTAGACGCTATGGTCTGAAGCTTTTCGTCAGTTTCGCGTATCATGGCGCAGGAACGGTTTATGCGGAACCAGTTAAGGTATTCAACGGGAGCCCTGTTTGTCATTTCCCTGAACACCCTGCAAAAATACTTAGGGCTGAACCCTGCAGCATCTGCAAGTTCTTCAAGGGTAATGTTCTTCATGTAGTTGTTCTTTATCAATTCAAAAACAAACTGAAGCTTTTCGTTGCGGATATGTTTTTTTGCAGGAAGAATTTTCTTCTCTGAATAAAGAGCGTATCTTTTTATCAGCCCAAAAAGGATAATCAGGTATCCCGTAGAAATGCTTTCCCAGCCTTCCTTCTGATCCCGGATGGTTTCAAAAAAAGCAAGGGCTGCTCTAGAAAGCTCTTTATGTTCATTCTGCCTGTAAACGTTGTCTATGGAAATGGTTCCGTTTACGATTTCTGAAATAAAGGAATCCGGACTGAACCCGTGCAGGCGCATAAGTTCAATATCAAAAACAGCAGATTCATATTTTGCCTGTCCTTTTTCAGGAGCATCCCCGTGCACAACCTTGCCAGGCACTATGCAAAGATCGCCTTCGTTTAAAGTAACTTCGTGATCATTTATGAACATGCAGTAACTGCCTGAAACTATATGAATAAGTTCAAATTCAGTATGCCAGTGAAGCCACAAGTCATAGAAAGGATTTGCCGTATTGCAGTAGTTATACTGAAGCGGGAAAAGGACAGTTCCGCGCTGCTGTGATTCTTTAACAGGAGATTTCTGTTTTTTTATTTCAGATACTTTTGTCATATTTCAGTACTCCGATTAAAGAATATTATATTACCTCTATGAAAAAATTGCAATTTTAGGATGCGGTTTGCATAAAAATCTTCTGCATTTTATAATCTACCCATGTTTTACATTATTGCCGCAATCGTGCTGCTTTTTATAATCTGGCTGCTCAACTTCTATATAAACTTTCAGGCTAACAAAACCCAGGCAGAACGCAGAAAGATGGAACAGAAAAGAAAGGATGCCGCAAAAAAAGGTCTCTTAGTTTCCTGCCCTTTATGCAACACCATGCTTTTGCCGGGGGAAGACCTGATAAGCCGTGTTTACAGGCCCATGAATGTGCCGGACCAGCTCTGCACCATAAACGGCTGCCCCCACTGCTACCCTAAGCCGGAACCGGGCCTAAAAAGAATATGCCCTGTATGCCATAAAAATGTTCCCCTTAAAGACGGACACCTTATAGCACGCCTTTTTAACAAAACAGACGGCAAAAAGCACGTAATAGTCACCGGCTGCACGGAATGCTCCAGAGGCGTTAAGTAAATAAGGGAAAACTACTGTCTATATAGGACTGATAAGCCCCTATGTAATGTTCCGGCTTGCATAAGAATCTTTCCGGCACCTAAGCATGCATTGCAATTACAGAAAAACCTTGAATTAACAAATAATGTGATATAAAATATCTTACACTACAAATATTAATATTCTGTCAATATGTAGTGTAAGAAGAATTTATGAAATCTGACGTAGTAAAAGCAGTATTTCAGGATGAACTGGAAAGAAACGGCCGCCTGATATCCCGCTACAAAACGGAACTTGAAACTCTGCCCAAAGGCTCTATTTTTAAGCGTAAAATAGGAAGTCAGGAATATTTGTATTTAAATTATCGTGAAGGCAAGAAAGTTATCTCTAAATTCTTAGGAAAAGCAGAAGAATTCAATACAGATGAATTACAGTCTCAGCTGAACAGGCAAAAGGAATATAAACAGCTTCTGAAAAAACTCCTGCAGGAACAAAAAGAATTACTAAAGGCACTGAAATGAGAAAAGAACAGGAAGAAGCATTCTGGCAGACTATCAGGGCTTTCAAAGACATAGGCTATGTATACGATGAAGTGGATGGCATTTCACGCTTTTACAAAGAAGACCTTCTTGAACTTGAATTCCTGACAAGAGTTTTAGGTTCTGGAACGGAAGGAAGAATGAAAATAAAGCCGTTAGGAATAACATCAGAAGGATTAAGGGTTATAAATATTTTTTCCAACTTTGTCCGTGAAGTAATCGTTACCGGAACAGATGGCGAATCATATGCAATTACCATACCAGAACCTGCCGTTTATGTAATTCAAAAGATTCTGACAAATCCCGTTCGTGAACCGCCTGAGAAAAAAGCTAAAGACATAGAAGCAGTAAAAGAACTTCTTTATCATATTGAAAAATCAGCAGAACATAAAACCAGGCTGAATGAAGTTTATAAAACTTTATCTGCAAAACAAATAAAAACACTAAACCAGGTATGCAAAGAAAATAATATTATTCTTCCATTGTGAAAACTTTATAGCACGCCTTTTCAACAAAACAGACGGCAAAAAGCACGTAATAGTCACCGGCTGCACGGAATGCTCCAGGGGCGTTAAGTAAATAAGGGAAAACTACTGTCCTGGTACTATTTTATTCCTCCATTCAACAACACAGCCAGAATCCTCCAAAATTACCTAGTATTCCCCACACAAACCTTAGGCCTGCCGTCGCATTGCACTGCATTATGACACAATCGGTATATGGTCGTATACCGATTTGGTATATGGTCGTATACCGATATGGAATACGGTCGTATACCGATGTGGTATATGGTAGTATACCGGTTTGGTATACTGTAACATACCGAATCGGTATATTATAATATACCGGTCTGGTATATTGTAATATACCGGTCTGGTATGTTGTAATATACCGGTGAACTCCACAAGGCTGACGCTGCCAGGGAAAACAGGCTGCAACTGATTTTGTTACATTCCTTACCCATATCGTATTATTTGACAAACCAGGCAAACAATAATTATTATATAATTATGAAAATGCGGGAAGAATACGATTTTTCTAATGCAGTAAAAAATCCTTATGCCGGAAAACTTAAACAGCAGATTACAATCCGCCTTGACGAGCAGGTAATCGATTATTTTAAGAAAATGTCTGAAGAAACTGGCATGCCTTATCAGAACATAATAAATTACTATCTTCTTGAATGTGTAAAAGAAAAAAAACACATGGAAGTAGCCTTTGCAAAACATAATCAATAAGCCATAAAAAAATTCAATTTTCCTGTGGTTTTTACTAAAGTTAAAACCCCAATCTCCGAGAATTATTGTATAGGGTGGTAGACCCAAAGTAGGGGAAGCAAACATCAACATTTGCTTGCAACTATAGTACCTTGATCATAGGAGATAAATTATGGTTATCAATCACAACATGAGTGCAATGTTTGCACAGCGTTCAGAAGGAATCACTGAACTTAACAATCAGAAGAACATGGAAAAGCTTTCTTCTGGCATGAAGATCAACCGTGCTGGTGATGACGCTTCAGGTCTTGCAGTATCTGAAAAAATGCGTTCACAGATCCGCGGATTGAATCAGGCTTCTACAAATGCAAAGAACGGTATTTCTTTCATTCAGACAACAGAAGGTTACCTCCAGGAAACAACAGATATCGTTCAGCGCATCCGCGAACTTGCAGTTCAGTCTTCTAACGGTATCTACACAGACGAAGACCGCATGCAGATTCAGGTTGAAGTTTCTTCCCTCATCGCAGAAGTTGACCGCATTGCATCTTGCGCACAGTTCAACGGTATGAACATGCTCACAGGCCGCTTTGCACGCCCAACAGGTGAAAACAACGTAACAGCTTCTATGTGGCTCCACGTTGGTGCAAACATGGATCAGAGAACACAGGTATTCATCGGAACAATGTCTGCTTCAGCTCTCGGACTCCGCAGTGTTGGTACAGAAGAAATCATGTCTCTTGAAAGCCCTGATGAAGCAAACCGCGCAATCGGAACTCTTGATGAAGCTCTTAAGAGAATCAACAAGCAGCGTGCAGACCTCGGTGCTTACCAGAACCGCCTTGAAAAGACAGTTACAGGTCTTGACATCGGTGCAGAAAACCTCCAGGCTTCTGAATCACGCATCCGCGATACAGACATGGCTAAGGAAATGGTTGACTTCACAAAGAACCAGGTTCTTACACAGGCTGGAACAGCAATGCTCGCACAGGCAAATCAGTCTTCACAGAGCGTTCTTTCACTCCTCCAGTAGGCTTAAGTCGGCGGGGAACATTCCCTGCCATAATAAAAAAGGCTGTCCTTGTGACAGTCTTTTTTTGTTTTAAACAAGTAATTAAAAAGTAAAGGAATTAAACTATTCGCTTTTTTGCTTACGGAACTGGTGCGGAGACGTGCCGTTCATCTTCTTGAATGCACGGATAAAGTTTTCACATTCGTTGTAGCCGCACTGGCGGGAAATATCCTGCACAGTAAGTTCTGTTGTAGTCAAAAGCTTTAAAGCCTTTTCGTTTATAAAGAAGTGAATGTCTGACTGCGGCGTTACGCCGAAGGTCTTTTTATACAGCACGGAAAAATGAGAGCGCGTAAGGAAAAAGCTGTCTGCCATTAAGTCCACCGTCCACTTTTCAGGGTTATGGGAAACTTCCTTTCTAAGCTGCGTCAGGCGGAACCTTGTGTCGCTTTCCCTCTTATTCTTGGTAGACGGGAAAAGCCTGTTTACCTGAAGGTTAGACATTACCTTGCACAGGCGGTCTAAAAGTTCGTGGTCGTGGTTTTCAAAGCGTTCAGTAAGGAAATAGGTAATGTCTATCATTTCACGCTTTATGATGTCTGCGTCCGTTACATAGAAGATTTCATTAAAGGGAATCTGAAAGTCATTAAAGAAAGACATATCTTCCGGAAGAAACTTTATATAGTCGTTTTCAAATTCATTATTCTTGCACCAGTAAATCTGCGGTGTCTCTGGACTGTAAAGTATGCATGCATTTGCCTGTGTTTCAATCTGTTCGCCGTTTAAGGTAATAACCATGGGATTATAGAAATGCAGAAGGACGCACTCTTTTGTTCCGTCAACAAACTTTATCTTAAACGAGGATTCTTCTGCTCTTTTATAAAATGCACCGGCAAAGTGAATTTTCATTCTATTATTATAAACTAAACCTGATGTTTTTCAAAACAAAACAAATGGCTGCACTGAAAAATCAGCGCAACCATATCAACATTTTTTTATTTATCTCAATGATTTTATCTTTATTCAGCTATTTGGAATTCTTTCTGGAAAGAACAATACTCTGAATAAGGAGGAAAAGACAAATCATGAAGGCTACCGTAATGTTTGTCCACCATGCGTCATCAAGGCCAAGGGATGCAACAATGTTTTTAATTGTGGCAAGTGAAAGGACACCAAAGAAAGTTCCTGCAATGTTGCCTACACCACCCGTAAGCATGGTTCCGCCGATGATGGAAGAAGCAATGGCATTCATTTCGTAGCCGCTGGCATGGCTTGGGGAAGCGGAACCAACGTGCATAAAGTAAACAAAACCTCCGATTGCTGCAAGGACAGAACATATAAAGTGTGCAAGGAATTTCGTTAAAGGCACATTGATTCCAAGCATGTTTGCACTCTGCTGGTTGCCGCCTACTGCATAGAAGTTGCGTCCAAGCTTAGTCCACCTTAAGACAAGGAAAAGGACAATTACAACTAAGATTGCAACAAGAACGCCCGGTTCAACATAGGCAGGAATATATTTGCCCACCTTGTTTACGGAACCGCAGCCCGGAACATAAATCCTTGTTTCAATAAGCTTTACAAAGCCTTCATGTTCAACGTTAAACTGCGTAGCGTTTACTATTGTGGTCATTCCCTTTGCAAAGAACATTCCTGCCAGGGAAACTATAAAAGGCTGAATGTCAAGGAAGGCAACTAAAAATCCCTGAACAAGTCCAAAGCCCACGCCAATCATAAGTGCATAGATTACGGCACCGGTTATGCTTCCGCCTTTCATGTCCAGGTGAACGGCACAGCACATACAGACTAAAGCAGTAACCGTTCCAACGGAAATATCAATTCCGCCTGTTATCATTACAAGGCTTAAGGCACAGGAAAGGACAATAAGCGATGCATTTTCGTTAAGCAGGTTAAAGAAAGTCTGGGGTTTTCTGAAACCGGAACCAAGGAAAATAACTGCAAGAAGATACATGGCAGCAAAAACTGCAATTGTAATTACAAGAAGAAGGTTTGTATCTGAAAGGGGCCTTTTCTTTGCAAGGACAGTTTCAGGGCGATTTTTTTTGTTTAGGAAATTCATTTACCGGCCTCCCTTCACTGCTGCCTGTTTCTTAAAGCCTGAAACCTGTTTTGCAAGGCGGGACATCTTTTCACGGAAAACAGGAGCACTGATGATGACAAGAATAATAACTACAACAGCCTTGTAAGCAGGGAGTGCAGTTGATGCAACGTTAAACTTAAAGAGCGTAGTTGTAAGGAACTGAATTACATAGGCACCAAGGATAGAAGCCCACATGTTAAACTTGCCGCCGCTTAAAGCATTGCCGCCAAGGGCAACAGCAAGGATAGCATCCATTTCTATATCCTTTGCAATAACGGAATAGTTAATGGAAGAAATGCGGCATACCTTTATAAAGCCTGCAACGGCAACACAAAGGCCCATGATTACATAGGTAATGAATTTTATAAACTGAGGGTCAAGTCCGTTTAGCCTTGAAGAACTGCTGTTGATTCCAACTGCCTGTGTATAAAGGCCAAGGTTTGTAAACTTAAGTACAACCATGATTATTGCAATACATATTATGGCAATAAACACAGGTGTCGGAACAGGAATGCCCGGAATAAAGTTTCCAA
This sequence comes from Spirochaetia bacterium, assembly GCA_022768865.1. Lineage (GTDB taxonomy): Bacteria > Spirochaetota > Spirochaetia > Treponematales > Treponemataceae > Treponema_D. Next base: position 48,691 of record JALELH010000027.1, on the reverse strand, counting down.
AGTAACCGAACACAGGTTCCGTAACAATAGGAAGTGCATTGTCGTTTATCCATGCAGCAATGGAACGGCCTGCAGTAAACAGAATCAGTGTGGCAACCATAGGCTGAATCTTAAAATAAGAAACAAGCATTCCGTTAAAGCCGCCGAAAGCCATGCTTACAATACAGCCCACTAAGAAAGCAACATAGATCGGAGCCTGAAGTTCTTCCGGCCTTGCTTCTGTTCCGCAAAGCACGCGCAGGATAACTGAACCTGCAATGGCAATGCCTGCGCCAACGGAAATATCCTGACCGCCTGAAGCAGCAGTAACAAGGGTCATACCTATGGCTAGAATGGCAAGTTCCGATGCGTTGTCAAGAATGGTAATCAGGTATCCTGAAAGGACAGGAAAGCCTTCACTGTTCTGACCCAGCGTAATTTTAAAGAATGACGGATCTGCAGCAAGGTTAAATATAATTAAAATCAGCAGTGCTGCAAATGGAATGAAAATCTGTTTCTTTACAAGACCCAGTAGGAGGTCAGTTATTTTCTTCAATGTCATTATTTATCTCCTCCTGCAATTGTTTCCATAATCTTTGTCTGATTAAGGTCCTTGCCTGAAAGTTCGCCAACCTGCTTAAGGTCTCGCATTACCACAAGGCGGGAACATGTTCTTATCATTTCATCTATTTCAGAAGAAATGAATGTTACGCTCTTGCCTCCCTTTGCAAGCTTTAATACAAGTTCCTGTATTTCTGTTTTTGTGCCGATGTCTATTCCGCGTGTCGGTTCGTCAAGAATCAGATACTGCGGGTTAGAAAGCAATGCACGTGCAAGAAGAACTTTCTGCTGGTTTCCGCCGGACAAAGATTTAATAGGAGTTTCTGCAGATGCCGTTTTAATTTCAAGAAGCTTGATGTATTCATCTGCAAACTTTTTCTGTTCTGCACGGCTGAAAGGCTTAAAGAATCCCTTCATAACCTGGAGCGCAAGAATAAGGTTTTCGCGCACAGACAGGTCTCCGATGATGCCGTCCCGCTTTCTGTCTTCCGGCAGATAGCTGATTCCGTTCTTCATGGCATGAATAGGTTTTGTAATGTTTACTTCCTTTCCATTAACCTTAACCTTGCCGCCAAGAACTTTATCTGCACCAAATATGGCACGCACGCTTTCTGAACGTCCTGAACCAAGAAGTCCCGTAAAGCCGTTAACTTCTCCTTTATGAATCTTAAAGTCAAAAGGCTTTACGCCGCCAGTGCTTGAAAGGTTTTCTGCTTCGTAAACCGGCACATCATCAGAAGAAAATACGGGAGCGTCTGCAGACTTTGATGAATGATCAAGGTTTTCAATAGACTTGCCGAGCATTTTAGAAACAAGTTCAAGGCGCGGAAGTTCGCGGATTTCATATTCGCCTACAAGCTGGCCGTCTCGCAGAACCGTAATCCTGTCGCATATTTCGTAAACCTGTTCAAGGAAGTGGGTAACGAAAATTATGCCTACGCCCTTGGCCCTAAGGTCGCGCATCAGGCGGAACAGTTTCTGAACTTCCTGATCGTCAAGGGAAGATGTCGGTTCGTCAAGGATAAGGATCTTACAATCCATATCAACGGCACGGGCAATGGCAACCATCTGCTGCACTGCAATGGAACAGCTGGAAAGCTGCTGTTCTGCTTCGCACGGAATGTCAAGTTCCTTTAAGATTTTTGCGGCACCTTCATTCATCTTCTTCCAGCTGGTGAAAGGGCCTTTTGTTCTTCCTATATACATATTCTCTGCAACAGTAAGGTTATTGCAAAGGGTAATTTCCTGATAAACTGTAGAAATGCCTGCGTTCTGGGCATCCTGCGGGGAGCGTATGTTTACGGCTCCTATTCCTTTTACAAATACCTGGCCTTCATCTTTCTGATAAACGCCAGTCAAAACTTTTATCAATGTTGATTTACCGGCGCCGTTTTCTCCCATAAGGGCATGGATTTCGCCTTCACGTAAAGTAAAATCAATATTTTGTAATGCATAAACACCTGGAAATCTTTTGTGTATTCCACGCATTTCAAGAACTGATTTATCCTGCATGGTATTCCTCCAAACAAAATAGCATCTGACTTTTCAGCAAAAAAAAGGGAGCAGATTTTAAGATATCCGCTCCCTGTGTTTAAGGTATTGGATTCTCCAATAAAGCATTAAGTAATTTTTACGGAAGAATCCTTTTATGATTTTTATCAGATACCGTATTTAGCAACGTCTGCCTTTGTGATTGTTGCAGCATCAAATCCTTTTTCTGACATGATTACTGTCTTCTGCTTTGCACCGTTTTTAATGATGTCGTCGATGTAAGAAGCCTGGAATGGGTTGCACTGGCCGTCGTAGTTCCATCTCTTGGCAAGAAGTTCTTCAAGAGCCCACTTGTTGCAGTCAAAGCCCATGATGATTACGTCTTTGCCTACACCGTGAGAGATGCCTGCCTTATCAAGAGCAGCTGCAGCACCCTTTGCCATATCGTCGTTTTCTGCATAGATTACGTTGAACTTTTTGCCAGAGTCAATTACAGACTGAACAATCTGCTGTGCATTTTCTGCATTCCATTCTGCTGTCTGCTGTGCAACAATGTTCCAGTTTGATTCTGCCTTTGCCTTTGCATCAAGGGCACCAGAGCGTCCGATCTGAGCAGAAGAACCCATTACACCCTGAATGTGGATGATGTTGTATTCCTTAAGGTTCTGCTTTGCAAGCCAGTCTACTGCTGTCTTTCCTTCCTGAGCCATGTCGGAAATAATTGAAGCTTCGTAAAGGCTTTCGTCTGCATCGATGGTGCGGTCAAAAAGAATAACCTTAACGCCGTTGTCCTGTGCATCTTTAAGAACTGATGTCCATCCAGATGTTCCTGCGGCAGAAATAAGAAGATAGTCTACTTCGTCCTGAACCATCTTGCGTGCAGCAGCAATCTGCTCGTCGTTTTTAAGGCTGTAGAAGAAAGTTGCCTTGTAGCCCTTCTTTTTTGTAAATGTGTTTTTCATATCGTTTACATTGGCTGTACGATATCCTGATTCGTTCGGGTCGTTGTTGATGATACCAACTTTAATCAACTTAGCAGCAAAAGTTGGAAGAACTGCCATAGCCATTGCAGCAGCAAAAACTAAAATCTTTTTCATAAGTTCACCTCTAAAAAACTTTGAATTAAGGACGTCCTCTGCATCCTTTGTGATTTTATTATCATCCGGATTTTTTCATAAAGGAATAGTTTTTTTGTTCCCGATTTCAGCCTAATCCTATCATTATGTTAGAAAATTCATATTTAATGATAGTTTTAGACCCTTTTCATGCAAAATCAACACTTGTTTTTTTTGCAATGTCGATTACTATAAAATCAGAGGTAAAATTATGACTAAAGAAACAGTTGCCGGAGAAATTGAAAATGGTATGGCTGCCCTTGGAATTGAATTCGGTTCTACAAGAATAAAGGCAGTCCTTATAGATTCACAGAATAATCCCGTTGCTCAGGGCGGATTCACCTGGGAAAATTCCCTTGCAGACGGAATATGGACTTACAGCCTGGAAGAAGTTCACAACGGAATTGTTACTGCCTTTGCTGAACTTAAAAAAGACGTGCAGGAAAAATACGGCGTAAAGCTTTGCAAGCTGAAAGCCCTTGGCATAAGTGCCATGATGCACGGCTACCTTGCCTTTGACAAAGACAATAAACTTTTAGTTCCTTTCAGGACATGGAGAAATACAATTACAGGAAAGGCTTCTAAAGAACTTACGGAACTTTTCAACTATCCATGCCCGGAACGATGGAGCATTTCCCACTACTATCAGGCAATTTTAAATAAAGAACCACATGTACCGCAGGTTGCATTCTTAACAACCCTTGCAGGCTACGCACATTTTATGCTTACGGGCAAAAAGGTTTTGGGCACAGGGGATGCAAGCGGCATGTTCCCTATTGACGCTGAAACCGGAAACTACGACAAGGCCATGGTAGAAAAGTTCAATAAGCTTTCAGCAGAAAAAGGCATTGCAAAAGACATTTTAAGCCTTTTGCCACAGGCAATTCCTGCAGGCACAGACGCAGGCCGCCTTACAAAGGAAGGTGCATTATGGCTTGACCCGGCAGGAGACCTTAAAGACGGAATCCTTTGTGCACCGCCGGAAGGTGATGCAGGCACAGGCATGGTTGCCACAAATGCCGTAGCTCCAAGAACAGGAAACATTTCTGCAGGCACTTCAGTGTTTGCCATGGTCGTTCTGGAAAAGGCACTTTCAAAGGCTTACCCTGGCGTAATAGACATTGTTACAACACCAGACGGAAAGCCTACGGCAATGGTTCACGTAAACACCTGTACTGCAGAATACAACAAATGGGTTGAACTTTTTGCAGAAGCAGCAAAACTTCTTGGTGCTGACTTTAACACTGGCAAACTTTACGACACTATTCTTGGCTCTGCTGCCAAAGGAGACAAGGACTGCGGCGGCGTTTACACGGTAAACTATATTTCCGGAGAAGGAGTAACGGACTTCAGTGAAGGACGCCCTATGGTTATAAGAAGTCAGGATGCAAAGTTTAACCTGGCAAACTTTATGAAAAGCCAGATTTATTCTGCCGTAGCAACTTTAAGGCTTGGCATGGATGTGCTTTTTGCAGAAAACGTAAAGATAGATTCCATGACGGGCCACGGCGGCTTCTTTAAAACAGAAGGAGTAGGACTAGAAACCATGGCAGCTGCAATGCACACGCCTATAAGTGCCATGGCAACGGCAGGCGAAGGCGGTCCATGGGGAATGGCACTTCTTGCTTCCTATGCAGCAGACACAAAAGGCAAGAACCTTGGAGACTGGCTTGAAACAGAAGTCTTTGCAAGTGCACAGAAGAAAACCATAAAGCCGGATGCAGAAGATACGGCAGGCTTTGACAAATGGCTTGAAGGCTACAAGGTTTCTTTAAAGGCAGAACGCACGGCAGTAGAAAACATTAAGTAACAGGGGTAAAAAAATGTCTAAATACACAGAATTACAGAGAGAAGCTTACGAAGCAAACATGCAGATACCGGCACAGCACCTTGCACTTTATACATGGGGGAACGTAAGTGCCTTTGACAAAGACGCAGGAGTTTTTGCAATTAAACCGTCTGGAGTTCCTTACCCGGACCTTACGCCTGAAAGCATGGTCATCGTAGACATTGAAGGAAATGTAGTAGAAGGAAAGTTAAGGCCGTCCAGCGACACCCCTACCCACGCAGTTTTATACAAGGAATTTGCAGTAAAGGACGGTGCAAAAATAGGCGGAATAATCCATACACATTCAACCTATGCCGTAAGCTGGGCTCAGGCTGTAAAACCGGTTCCTCTATTCGGAACAACACACGCAGACCACATCCAGACAGAAGTTCCTTGCACGCCATACTTAAGCAAGGAAGCCGTTCAGAATGATTACGAAAAGGAAACAGGAAACCTTATTGTAAGCCACTTCCGTTCTTTAAAGCTTAACCCTAACGAAGTAAACATGGTTTTAGTGGGAGGCCACGGACCTTTTGCATGGGGTGCTACGGCAGACAAGTCCGTTTACAATGCAGCAGTCTTAGAAGAAGTAAGCCACATGGCAATGAATACGCTTCAGATAAACCCTGCACAGAAGACGTTGCCGGATTACATTATAGAAAAGCACTACATGCGCAAGCACGGCCCTAATGCCTACTATGGTCAGAAATAATAGGCAAAATGCCGGGCTTCAGAATAATTGAAATATAATTTTTATTGCAACTAGATGCCGTAGGCAGGTTCAGGCATGAAAAAAAATCTGCACAAAGGTCGTGCGTTAAAGTCCTTTTGATTGCTAAACACCTTTTACAAGAATTGCGGATGCAATTCTTGAGGCGAAAGTAACTGCAGGTTTCGGCTTCTAAAGAGCATTTACTTTCGCCGAGGTTCTGCCGAGAGGCGTCTATTTTTTATAAAGCAAATTATAGTTCAATTGTGACAGGGCAGTGGTCGCTGCCAAAAACGTCACTGTTGATTATGCAGGATTTAACTTTAGGCAGCAGGCGTTCATTTACATTGGCATAGTCAATGCGCCACCCTACGTTCTTTTCCCTGGCATGGAAGCGGTAACTCCACCAGGAATACATGGCAGGTTCCTGGTGGAAATGGCGGAAGGTGTCCACATAGCCGCTTGTTGTAAACTTATCCATCCAGGCTCTTTCTTCCGGGAGGAATCCAGCATTGCCTTCGTTGGTCTTCGGGTTTGCCAGGTCTATGGCTTTATGTGCAATATTGTAGTCTCCGCACAGCACAATATCAAAACCGTCTGCCACAAGTACGTCAAGTTTTTTAAGCATGACATCACAGAAAGCAAGTTTATAGTCAAGCCTTGCACCCTTGTCCTGGCTGTTGGGAAAGTATGCACTGATTACGGCAAGCTTTCCAAAATAAGCAATTAGGACACGTCCTTCGCTGTCAAAACGTTCGTCGCCTAAAACTTCTACTTTATCAGGTTCCGTTCTGGAATATATTGCTGTGCCGGAATATCCGGGTTTTACTGCACTTGCCCAATAGGATTTATATCCTTCAGGAGAAATTAAATTTTCACTCAGCTGTTCAGGCTTTGCCTTTGTTTCCTGAATGCAAACAACGTCTGCACCGCATTCAGAAAGCCATTTACAGAAATCTTTTTTTTCTACGGCACGTATGCCGTTTACGTTCCAGGTTATTATTTTCATGAATTAAATTATAGCACAAAAATTAATTATTCCAAAATAGACGCCTCTCGGCATCAGAAGAAAAGGAAACCCCGACTGCTTATGCAAACAGACGGGGTTAAAAGGTTGAAAAAATTAAGAATAAATCAATTTAAATAACGTAAAGCGTTAAAAACACCTTATATTAATTAAACGGATTTTCTGATGGATATAATACACCCTTTGGCTGGTTGTATGCAACATCTGCAATCTTAAGATACTTGAAAAGTGTAAACAATGCCTTTCCGAAGTGTCCGAAAGCAACGGCACCGTGGTGCGGGTAGTTCTTCTGGATAAGAACGTGGCGGTAGAATCTTCCCATTTCAGGAATTGCAAATACACCGATACCGCCGAAAGAGCGTGTTGCAACAGGAAGGATTTCTCCCTGAGCAATGTATGCCTGAAGCTTTGTATCAGGAGTTGTCTGCAATCTGAAGAATGTGATTGGACCCGGCATAATGTCTCCTTCGAGGGTTCCGCGTGTAAAGTCAGGTGTTCCGCCGTTTTCAAGAAGACGGTTCTGGATAAGCTGGAACTTAACGCCAGGGTTGCAGGACTTGTTCATGCAGCAGAACGGTGTGTTTCCGCAGTGGAATGCCATGAATGTGTCGTTGAGGACATAAGGATAAGAGAACTTGCCCTTAATGCTTTCGTTATACATATCCTGTGGAACAGAGTTGTTGATGTCAAGAAGTGTAACAGGAGCACCGGAAATACATGTTCCGATATATTCAGAAAGTGCACCGAAAATATCAACTTCACATGCAACAGGAATACCGCGGGAAGCAAGGCGGCTGTTTACATAGCAAGGTTCAAAGCCGAATTCCTTAGGGAATGCAGGCCAGCACTTGTCTGCAAGAACAGCATACTTTTTGCAGCCCTTGTTTGCTTCAATCCAGTCAAGGAGTGTGATTTCAAACTGTGCCATGCGTGGAAGCAAATCAGGGAAGTTGTTTCCGCCCTTGCCAAGTTCTTCTTCCATTTCCTTAACAACATTTGGAATGCGAGGGTCGTCTTTGTGTGCGCGGTAAGCAACAAGAAGGTCAAGTTCAGAGTTTTCCTGAATTTCAACGCCGATGTCGTAAAGTCCCTTAATAGGTGCGTTACAGGCAAAGAAGTCCTGAGGGCGTGGTCCGAATGTAATGATTTTAAGGCTAGCAAGACCGATGATTGCGCGTGCAACAGGAATGAACTCTTCAATCATCTTTACGATGTCATCAGCTGTGCCTACAGGATATTCAGGAATAATTCCAGGAATGTGGCGAAGGTTAAGGTTATAAGAGCAGTTGAGCATGCCGCAATATGCATCACCGCGTCCGTTAATTAGGTCGTTCTGAGTTTCTTCTGCAGCAGCAACGAACATGCAAGGTCCGTCAAACTTCTGTGCAATCTGTGTTTCAGGTGTTTCTGGTCCGAAGTTTCCAAGGAATACAACAAGAGCGTTACAGCCAGCGTTCTTTACTTCATCAACAGCCTTGAGCATGTCTTTTTCATTCTCTACTGTAGTTTTTGCTTCGTAGAGTTCACCTTTGCCTGCAAAAGCCTTAACGATTGCTGCCCTTCTTTTTTCTGAAAGAGAAATTACGAAACAGTCGCGGCTTACTGCGATGATACCGAGTTTTACGTCAGGAATGTTTTCAAACTTTGCCATAGTGTGTTTGCTCCTTAAGTGGATATGTTTTTCTGTTCCCCTGAACAGATCCTAAGAATTCCGATTAATTTTTGGCAACCGGTTGCCATATTGAATATAATACCACTATGTCCAATTGTCAAGAAAATATCCTGTTATTATGAATTTACAAACAAAATGATAGATTTTTATATTAGATCGAATGTAAACCTATAAATAAATTCTTAGTTTTAAGAAAAAGAAACAGAAGTAAGCAAAGAAGATATAAAGATGATTACAGAAAAAGCGCGGTAATTCGGCACAAAGGTGAACTTTGATATAAATGAATTATAATGAATGATTCAGCCTAGCAGAATGAACGATACACTCTTATAAGGGTGAATGTTACACCCTAATAGGGTGTATATTACACTCCTGTAAGGGTGTACCTTACACCCTCGTGAGGGTGCATGATACACTCTCGTAAGGGTATACTTTACACCCTCGTGAGGTTGAATGATACACTCTCACGAGAATGCTTCATGCACCATGCCAGTGAAGTTTTATACAACTTTGTAGCCGGCACCTTCAATGGCAGCCTTAAGCAGAGAATCATCTACAGGTGCAGAAAGCTTAACCGTTGCTTTTTTTGCATTATGGTCTGCCACTGCTTCCGTTACGCCCGGAACTTTTTCCAGAGCTTCCTTTACGTGTGCTTCACAATGAGTGCACATCATTCCTTCTACGTTAAATGTCTTTTCCATGGTGTTTTCCTCCTGCATGGTGGTTTCAGTTTTTACACTGATTTTAACGGTATTTTTATCGGCCATTCCTTCCGCTTTATTGATTTTCTTCACCTTAAAAAAATTAAGCCTTAAGGCATTGGTTACGACGCTGAAACTTGAAATGCTCATGCAGGCTGCGGCAATCATTGGGTTAAGGGTCCAGCCTAAAACAGGATACAGGCAGCCTGCAGCAAGGGGAATAAGCAGTATGTTGTAAATAAATGCCCAGAAAAGGTTCTGATGAATTATTGCCAGTGTTTTTCTGCTCAATGCAACGGCATTATAGGCATCCATTACCCGGCTGTTTACAAGGACTAAATCTGCAGAATCTATGGCAACGTCTGTTCCTGCACCAATGGCTATTCCTATGTCTGCACCTGAAAGAGCTACTGCATCGTTTACTCCGTCTCCGGTCATGGCAACCCTGCCGTATTCTTTCTTTAACCTGGCAATTATTGCTGACTTTTCATCAGGCTTTGCTTCTGCAAATATTTTTTTTATGCCAAGCCTTGAAGCTATGGCCCCGGCTGTAACCTGGTTGTCTCCCGTTATCATGGCAGAGTCTATTCCAAGTTTTGCAAATTCCTTTATTGCATAAACAGCATCTTCCTTTAAGGAATCCGCCAGTGCCAAAATGCCGAGAACCTTTTCTTCCGTTGCAAAGATAACGGGAGTTTTTCCCTGCCGGGCAAGGGCTTTAAGTTTTTCTTCATCAATTTTTTCTTTGCAGCAGGAACCTATGAAAGCGGCATTGCCTCCAAATATTTTCTGACCTTTTACAATTGCACTGACTCCCCCGCCCTGGACATTCTTAAAGTCTTCTGCAGCATAAAGTTTTTTATCTTTTGCCTTTCCTGCAATTGCCTTTGCCAGAGGATGGCTGCTTAAACTTTCTACGGAAGCAGCAAGGATTAAAAGTTCATCTTCTGAAATATTTTCTGAAGCAAGAACATCCGTAACTTCCGGAACGCCCTTTGTCAATGTTCCAGTTTTGTCGAAAGCAATTAATTTTATGCGGCCTGCATTTTCAAGGGCAGCTGATGTTTTAAACAGTATTCCGCTTTTAGCACCTACACCGCAGCCTGCCATTATGGCCACAGGAGTTGCAAGCCCTAAAGCACAAGGGCAGCTTATGACTAAAACGCTTACTGCCCTGTTCAGTGCAAAAAACAAATCGCGGCCTAATGCAAACCAGACGGCAAAAGTCAAAAGGGCAATTAAAATTACGGCAGGAACAAATACGCCTGCAACCTTGTCTGCAATGCGCTGAACAGGTGCCTTTAAGGAAGAAGCTTCCGTTACAAGGCGGATTATTTTTGCAAAGCCTGTGTCCTGGCCTGTTTTTTCTGCACGGATTTTAGCAAAGCCGTTTACGCATAGGGTTGATGCAAAAACTTTGCTGCCTGTTCCTTTTTCTACAGGCATGCTTTCACCGGTTAGTGAAGATTCATCAGCAGAAATGTTTCCTTCTATCAGTATTCCGTCTGCAGGAATCTGATTGCCGGAACGCAAAACAATTACATCGCCTTTTACAAGGTCAGAAGTCTTTACCTTTACTTCATTGCCATCACGAATAACATTTGCAAAGTCAGGCACAAGCTTCATAAGTGACTTTACGGCACTCGTTGTCTTGCCTTTAGAAATTGCTTCCAGATATTTGCCTAAGGTTATAAGGGTTACAACCATGGCTGCACTTTCAAAATAAAGATGTTCACCATGAACAGAGCTTCCGCCTGCTTTATGAATGAACATGGAAACCAAAACATACATTGAATATATATATGAAACGCCTGAACCAAGTGCCACAAGGGAATCCATATTAGGTGCAAGGGAAACTATTGCTTTAGTTCCGTTTATAAAAAACTTTCTGTTGATTATTAAAACTGCTCCTGCAAGAACAGGCTGCAAAAGGTAAAGCACAAAAGAATTATTTGCTAAGAATGAAGGCATTGGAAAACCAAACATTCCGTAGCCCATGGTGATATACATGAGCAGGATTAAAATTACGGCAGATGAAACAAGGCGCCTGCCGATTCTGTTTATTTCCTGTTTTTCCGTGTCCTTGTTTTTGGCGGAATAAAGTTCTTCTTCATTCTGAACGGAAGCGCCATAGCCTGCATTGACTACGGCAGAAATTATTTTATCATCTGCTGCCGTTCCTTCTACTGACATGGTTTCAGCAAGGAGGTTTACGGAACATTTTTGCACGCCTTCAACTTTTGAAACTGCCTTTTCTACCCTTGCAGAACATGCAGCACATGACATACCGGTAACGTTAAACTTTTGCATAGAGACCTCAATATATGTTAGTTTAGATTAACCTAATTCCAATATACTAAATATAAAGTTAAAAAGCAAATAAAAAGGGCTGCCTGATTTTTCAGACAGCCCAAGGTTAGAAAGAGAATTCTAAATTCCCCTATGCTACAAAATCACTTTGCTGTTTACAAAAGCTTTTGCCTTAATTTCCCTGACAGCCTTAAGGGAGGAACTGCTGCCAAAGTCAGGCCATTTTTCAATAAAGACTTTTGCGCCCTTTTCAAGTGAATCTAGTTCAAGAATAAATTCGTGTGCGCCCTTGCCATAGCGTTTTAAGCCGATGGACCACGGATAATCGTCTCCTGCGTAGATTGCATCGTCGATTAATTTTCCGTTTTCGTAAAGGCGTGCACAGTTTGCCGTGTATGCAATGTCAATGAAGGCATCTTCAAGGTTTTCAAAAGAAGCAACCCTGATTTTGTAAGCTGCAGTCTTTTCGTTGTCACTGATTTTTTCAAATGAAACTGCAGGTGCATCTTTTTTGATTCCGGCTTTTACATAGTGAGCAAAACCGTTGCTATCTTCCTTTCTTTCAAAGCCCTCAGGAACTTTTCCCAAAGCAGGGAAAACCTTAAATTCTGCTTCCCCGTCTGTCTGGAAGTTAAGAACAGTTTTGCCGCCTTCATTTTCCTGGTACATAACATTGTCTGTAATAAGGACATACTGCTTTCCGCCGGCACAAACCTTATGTGCCTTTTCTGCATCTTCCCTTGTCAAAGTTACAATGTCTTCAGTATCAGCTGCGTTTCCGGCAAACTGGTAATATGCTTTGTCTGCCTTCTCTGCAGAACAAACATTGCTTTCTGAAACAAAAGTTTTTCCTGCAGGCCTTGCATTGCTGTAGAAAACATAGGCAGGACGTTCATTGTCCAGACGGCAAAGAGGCGTGCACAAAGAAGTTTCAAGTTCATTCTGACCGCACTTCATGTTGAATGGAACAAAAAAGAAATCTCCGTCTAAAACATCAAGTGCCGGGAACTTAACATTGTATTCTTTGTTTTCTACGACTACATTTTTGTGGTCTGCCATTTTGTTGCGGCGCTGGAAGTCGCTTACAAATACCCAGCCGCGTTTTTTTCCGCACTTGCAGTCATAGCTTCTCCAGCTTGTCCTAAGGTCTTTTAAATTTGATGCAGTCAGAGGATTGCTTTCAGGAAGATAAGTTTCTGTTGAAGCAAATTTTTCGCCAAAGTCATGAACAAACATGGCATAAAGTTTAATTTCGTTGTATGTGCCGTTTGGCATTCCATACTGACCTAAAGGTGCACGGAAGTCGTAGTTTTTAATGCTCATGTCGTTAAGGGAACCTGTGGCAATGTTTTCTTCAAGTGTCGTAAGCTTGCCTTCAGGATTCTGACCGCCATGATACATGTAGTAACCAAGAAGATTACATCCGCTGCCCATCTTGGCAACACTCATTCCGCCTATATCCTTTGGCTGAGCAACAGGCCTGCGCTTAAGTGTAACCTGAAGACCACCGCCAAGTTCAGCAGTAAGATAAGGATATTTTGTCATGTCAAAGGTAATTGTTTCTCCTATACCAAAGTCACATCCAATGGCATGATCGTTTCTTTCGTGTGTAAAAACGTAATTTCCGCTAGGTTCAATTTCTGTTATGCGCGGGTCCCATGGAGCTTCACAATAGCCGCCCATTACAGGAAGCATTCCGGCCGTAACTGCTCCACCCCAGCCTGTAGCTGTATATAAAGGAGCATCAAAGCCCATTGCCCTTGCCATTGCTTCAAGCTTTTTCATGTGAAGTTCACCTTCTGCACCGGAAAGACCACCGCAATGTCCATATTCATTTTCAATCTGAACACCGATAATCGGTCCGCCATCCTTTACAAAAAGCCCCTTAACCTGTTCGTAAACAGCCTTATACCATTTTTCAACTTCTGCAAAATATTTGTCACCGTTTGTGCTGCGTGCATCAGGGCATTTAGCCAGAAGCCAGTCAGGGAATCCGCCATGACGAACTTCTGCATGAACCCATGGTCCGATACGCAGAATCATTGTTAGGCCGCATTCCTTTATTGTTTCTACAAACTTGCGTAAATTTCTCCAGCCCGTCCAGTCAAACTGATTTTCTATTTCTTCATGGTGAATCCAGATAACGTAAGAAGAAACAATGTCTACTCCGCCTTCCTTCATTTTTAGAAGTGCTTCTTTCCAGTCGCAGTCAGGATAGCGGGAATAGTGAATTTCTCCCATTATAGGGAACCATCTTTTTCCGTCTTTAAATAAGCTTTTGTTGTCGTATGAATAAACTGTCATAGGAACTCCTGTAAAAAAACACTGTATAAACGGCAAGCCAAGGTGGCGGTATTACAGTTTATAAGTGCAACGCCTGTTAAACTGCAAGTGCTGAAAATTACCGATAAATAACTTTCAGCAAGCCTCTTCTTCTGCCATCAATTCTAACTGATAATTAGCAGAAGTCAACACGCGTTGACCTTGGATAAAAACAAAGTGCGCAACTGTTTGCACACTTTATCATTATCAGTAATTTTATTCCTTAACTGCAGCCGTGCTCATGCTCATCATCATGGCTTTCTGGCTGAAGAGGAAGAAGATAACAAACGGAATGGCAACAACTAAAGCACCTGCCGCAAAGTTTGTAAATTCATTCTTTTTGTCAGTAACAAAAGAGAATAATCCAAGAGCAAGTGTCTGCTTGTTAGGGCTTCTTAAAATCATCTTAGGGAAGATGAAGTCCATCCACGGGCCTGTAAAGCTTGAAACAGCAAGGAACGTAATGATAGGCCTTGTTACAGGAAGGATGATTGTTCCGAAAGTCCTTAAATGGCTTGCTCCGTCTATGCGTGCAGCTTCATCAAGATTCTTGCTGACTGTATCCATGTAGCTTTTTACCATCCATGTGTTATACGGAATGTTTCCTGAAACATAAATAAGGACAAGACCCCAGAGTGTATCAAGTCCGCCGATACGCATAAGGATTACGTAAATGGCAATCATTCCGACAAATGAAGGGAAAATCTGAAGGATAAGAAGGCTCATTAAAAGTGACTGCTTGAATGCAAACTTAAAGCGTGAAAAAACGTAGGCACTTAATGCAGAAATGACAACAGTAAAAGCTGTAGTCCACAATGCAACAAAAAATGTATTTTTAAACCACATCCAGTAATCTGTTTTTGTAAAAAGATACTTAAAGTGGTCCAGTGTAAATCCGTTTCCGGCTTTTACCGTCAGTTCACTTGAAAGGCGGACTTCATGACCGTCTCCAAAAGGAATGATACTCAGGTTTGCAATGCTGTTTCCGGGAGCAAAAGCAGCTGAAACAACATAGACAAGAGGATAAAAAACAATAAGGGAAATTACAATAAATAAAATGTAAGAAAATGTTAAATTAATTGTGCGGAATGAATTATTTAATTTAGTAGAACTCATACTTCACCTTCCTTGAAAGCTTTTGTATTTCTGAACTGATAGATTGCAAACGGAGCAAGAACAACAAAGATTAAAACAGCAATAACTGAAGCATAATTGTATTTCTGCAAAGTGATTGTAAGCTTGTAAATCCATGTAACAAGAATATCTGTTCCACCGGCCATTGTTGTCGTGCTGTCCTTTACAACAGGGTTTCCGCCTGTAAGGAAGAAGATGATTCCGAAGTTGTTAATGTTGTGTGTAAAGCTCATGATGATTAAAGGCATTGTCTGGTAAAGAACAAGAGGAAGTGTAATGCTCTTTAAAGTCTGGAAGCTTGAAGCACCGTCAATTTTTGCAGCTTCATACATGTCTTTTGAAATTGCCGTCATTGTTCCCATAGAAAGCATCATAAAGTAACCGAAACCGGCCCACAGATTGATTACGACACACATAAGCTGTGCAAGGTTAGCGTTACCAAGCCATGGAATTGTCTGGTCAAGCCTTAAAATTCCCAAAGCCTGAAGTGTTCTGTTTACGATACCGAATGTTCCGTTAAGCATGTGCTTCCACAAAATCATTGTAATAACAGAAGGAACGGCATAAGGCAAAATAAAGATGAACCTGAAAACAGAAGAAAAACGAACGCCGCTTTCTGTAAGGTGAACTGCAACAAGAAGTCCGCAGAAGTAGCATGTAAATGTTGAAGCAACTGCCCATACTAAAGTCCACACTGCAATGCGTGCAAAACCCTTTGACCATGTAGTTCCGCCTAAAAGCAAATCCTTAAAGTTATCAAAACCAACCCAGTCTACAGTATTTTTTGGTGTAATATGTTCTGGTGCAGAATAGTTTGTAAATGCAACACAAACGCTGAAAAGCAAAGGAACAACAACAAAAACAAGAAGCATTAGGACACAAGGTGCAAGTCCTGAAATAGGGAATGCATTGCTTCCGATTTCTGTCATTGAAGTTTTCTGGGTAACAAATCTCTTTGTTCTTGTATATTCCCTGTAGCCGCGTTCAGCACTTTTTACGGAAATCCAGTAAAGGATTGCAAAAACAGCAACTATTGAAAGCATAAGGATTCCGTCAATAAGCATAAACATGGAATTGCTGCGTAACTTAAGGGGAACATCCGGCTGTGGATCACCAAGGGTAATAAGGTCGTAAACCTTTTTACATACTGTTGGCAAATAACAAAGGAAAAGAACTTCTACTGCTGCAAAAAGTCCACCTTTCAAATACTGCTTGAGGTAAAGAATGTGAGACAGGCCCATAAAACCACAGGCTGTCAACTTTACCTTCTTTGCTGAACTTCCGTCGGATTCTATCCGCATAAGACACCTCGCAAAAAGTTTATTAACAATGGGATTTTTATAATCTGATAAAATTACTCCAGATGCACAATAGTCTACTATGCATTTTCGGAAACTTAAGGCATTTTGTAAACCTTAAATTTCCGAAAATGCAGGCAAGCAATTGCTTACCTGCACAAACTATTTCAGTTTATTTTGGAAAACTTATTTTCCGATGATTGCTGCATCACAAGCATCAAGTTCAGCCTTAGCGTCTGCACCGTCCCAGATGTTCTTTGATGTGTTACCCATTGTTTCCCAGAACTTTGCCATTTCAGGAATTGATGGCATTGGGAATGCGTAGTCAAGCTGCTTGAGGAAGCCGCTGATGTATGGGCTTGAAACTGGTGTATCAATTGAAGGCATAGCACCTGTCAGGTCAAAGCGGAGCTGCTGCATTGAAGTAGAAATAAGGAACTTAGCAAAGTCAGCTGCTTCTGCAGGATGATTTGAATATGCAGAAACGAACATAGCACGTGTTCCAGAGAATGAAGAAGATGGAACTGAATCTCCAGGAAGAGCAGGAAGTGGTGCTACACCAAAGTTAAGACCTGCATCCTTGAAGTTCTTGATGTTCCATGGTCCAGTAATGTGCATAGCTGCATTTCCACCCTGGAATGCTGCATCACAGTTACCTGTATCAAGGTCAGAAGCAGGAACATTAAGTGCTTCCTTAAGTGACTGGAAAAGCTGCATACCCTTAACAGAATTTGGTGTATTGAGGTAAGAAGATGTTGAATCTGTTCCAGTTGGTCCAAAAAGGCGGTTTCCACCAGCTGTTGTAAAGAGAATTGTGTAGTATCCGTTACCAACATCCATTACAAATCCGCGTTTTCCGCTGTTGTTAGCATTGAATGTCTTTGTCCATGCAATAAGGTCTTCCCATGTTTTTGGAACATCAGATTCTGAAATAAGATCCTTGTTGTAGAAAAGAGCGTATGTTTCTGCAGAAACAGGGTATCCATACATTTTTCCTTCATAAGTAAGGGCCTGTGAACAAGCACCAAGAACTGAAGACTTAACTGCATCAGCATCTACAGTTGGAAGAATATGACCGCCGTTTACAAGTTCACCGAGCTTGTCATGTGGTGCTGCAAAAATATCAGGTCCTACTCCTGCTGGTCCGTCAAGGGCAATCTGTCCTGCTGCATCACCAAGTTCTACGTTTACGAACTTGATTTCTACATTTGGATTAGCCTTTGTGTAAGCTTCTCCAGCCTGCTTGATGAATTCATCTGGTCCCTGAAGAGATTCCCAAACTGTGAGAACAACCTTTTCTTCTGACTTTTTAGCAGAAGCACCTTCTTTCTTTGAACAACCTGTCAAAGCAAGTGCAGCAGCAGCAAATGCAGTAGCTGCAAATACAATTTTCTTCATATAAATCCTCCTAGATAATGAAGAATCAGAATCAAAAAACTTTTAATTTTAAGTTCTGAAAATTTTACTGATATATTCAAACCGAATTAACGGAATGATTCCCTTATTTTAAGCTCATAGCCGACAGAAGTTTTTTTAGAAACCGCCTTGCCTTCTATAAGTCCCGTCAATACTTTACCTGCAACACCAGTAAAACTGGAAACGTTTACATTCAGTGCAGTAACAGGCGGAGTATTATTCTCCAGCACCGGGTTGTCATAGAATGAAATAACCTGAATGTCAGCAGGAATTTCATACTCATTCTGCTTAAGCCATTTAAGGACATAAACGCATATTGCATCATCCATGCAGACAAGGCATTGCGGATTATCCTTCATGATTTCCGGCAACGTTTCGTCTATGTTTTTCTGGTCATCCATTCCCCAGTAAACCGGACAACCATTAAGGGAAATGCCGCTTGCAGCACAGGCGTCATTAAATCCCTTAAGCCTGAAACCGTTTACACGGTAGTTTTTATTTCCCCCTAAAACAGCAACCCTGCTGCAACCTTTGCTTATCATGAACTTTGTCATTTCAAAGCAGCCGGAAACCTGGTCACTGTCAATCTGGTAAAGTTCTTCATCGTCAGAAGTTCCAAAAACCAGAAAGGGAATTCCTTCCTTCTTAAGGAACTTTACAGCCTGATCATCTTCTTCAAGGCGGGTAAGAATTACACCGTCAACTTTTCTGTTTGTAACAAGCCGTCTTAAAGGCGTTATGTCATCAGCCCCCTGAACAACAAGAACAACATCATAATCAAGCCTGTAAACCGCTTCAGAAATACCTACAAGGCAATTCTGAAAAAAAGGAATATCGCCTTTGTCTGCGTCACGGGGAATTACAACGCCAATGTTAAAAGTCCGCCGTAAAACAAGGCCTTTTGCCATTGGATTTGGAATATAGTTGCAGGATTCGGCCATTTCCAGAATTTTACGGCGTGTCTCTGCACCAATGCGTCCTTTGCAATTAATTGCACGGGAAACAGTAGACTTGGAAACCCCAAGTTTTTCTGCTATATCTGCAATTGTAACTGCCGACGTCATTTTTTCCATTCCTAACTTCCCAACTGCTATAAAGTTTAATTCAACTGTAGAACAAAAACAAGGAAAATCGTTTGCTCAACACGATAAAGTATACACGTGTTGATTCTGTCTGTCAAACTTTTTTTTTATATTTTTTAAATATTTAATACAATTTTCATAACGTTTCCAATTTAACATTTTCAGTAGTAAAAAAATAAATTCTAAACTAAAATACATATATGTTTGAAGAAATTGCAGAAAAATTTTCAGCAGCGGGAATAATTCCGGTTTTAACGGTTAAAAATATTGAATCCGCCCTTTCTACAGCGGAACTTGCCCAGAAAAAAGGAATGGGTGCACTGGAAGTTACATTCCGCACCACAGAAGGCAAAACCGGCTATAAAATGATTGCAGATGCAATAAAGGAACTAAGGATAAAGTTTTCTGAACTTTTAATTGGAGCGGGAACCGTCATAAACCCGGAACTTGCATCCATGGCAAAGGATTCCGGTGTTGCCTTTATTGTTTCCCCGGGATTTAATCCTTCTACAGTTGAATGGTGCCTTAAAAATGAAATTCCTGTTTTTCCCGGAGTTGCAACCCCATCCGATATTGAACTTGCCCTTTCCTATGGACTTAATTTTCTTAAATTCTTCCCTGCAGAAGCCTTAGGCGGAATAAAAATGCTCAAGGCACTTTCGGGGCCTTTCCCTCAGGTTAAGTTCATGCCAACAGGCGGAATTTCTGAAAGCAATTACAAAAACTATCTGGAACTTGAAAATGTTTTCTGCGTTGGCGGCAGCTGGATGCTGAAATAAAAAAAACGGCAGCTAAGTTTTTGCTTAACTGCCGTTCATTTTATCCTGATTTTATAAATTATTTTTAAATTTTATGGTGCCGGGATTTTTATTAGCAAAGTCCCTGTGCCATCATTGCACGTGCAACTTTAAGGAATCCGTAAATGTTAGCACCAGAAACGTAATCGCCTTCTGTTGCATATTCCTTTGCTGTATTCCATGCGTTGTCGTGAATCTGTGTCATGATGTTCTTAAGTTTTGCATCAACTTCTTCGCGTGTCCATGAAAGGCGTTCGCTGTTCTGAGACATTTCAAGACCAGAAACTGCAACACCACCGGCATTAGAAGCCTTGCCAGGAGCAAAGCGAACACCGTTAGCCTGAAGGTAAGCAATAGCTTCTGCACGAGTTGGCATGTTTGCACCTTCTGCTACAAGCTTGATTCCGTTTGCAACAAGTTTCTTTGCATCCTCTTCGTAAATTTCATCCTGTGTTGCACAAGGGAATGCATAGTCTGCCTTAACTCCCCATGGCTTTTCACCGGCAAAGAATTTAGCCTTTGAATATTTTTTAACATATTCGCTGATGCGTGCCTTTGTAGCTGCAAGACCTGCAATGTAAGCAAGCTTTTCTGCATCAATTCCGTCTTCATCAATAATGTATCCAGAAGAGTCAGACATTGTGATAACCTTACCACCGAGCTGGTTAATCTTTTCACAGGCATACTGAGCAACGTTACCCTTACCTGAAACAAGACAAGTCTTTCCCTTGAAATCTGTTCCCATCTTTGCAAGCATACATTCTGCAAAGTAAATAAGTCCGTAACCTGTAGCTTCAGGACGAATCAAAGAACCACCGAAGTCAAGGCCCTTACCAGTAAGAACACCAGTCCATACGTTGGCAATTCTCTTGTACTGACCAAACATCCATGCAACTTCGCGTCCGCCAACACCCTTGTCTCCTGCTGGAACATCTGTATCTGCACCGATATGGCGGTAAAGTTCTGTCATGAAAGACTGGCAGAAACGCATAACTTCACCTTCTGACTTTCCGTGTGCATCAAAGTCTGAACCACCTTTTCCACCGCCCATAGGAAGTGTTGTAAGTGAATTTTTAAGAACCTGTTCAAAACCAAGGAACTTAAGGACATCAAGACCAACTTCTGGAGAGAAACGGAGTCCTCCTTTGTAAGGTCCGATTGCGCTGTTAAACTGAACACGGAAACCACGGTTTACATGTGGCACACCCTTGTCGTCTGTCCAAGGAACGCGGAACATAATGATTCTTTCTGGTTCAACAAGGCGTTCAAGAACTGCTGTCTTTTCAAGTTCCGGCATTTTGTCTACTACAGGTGAAATTGTCTGAAGAACGAGACCTGCGGCCTGAAGGAAGTGACCCTGATCTGCATAGCGAGCAGAAATGTCATCCCAAACACGTTTACAATAAGCGTTAGTAATTTTGTATTCCATATTATAACCCCTTAAAATTATTTGCGCCGCAGACTGCGACTTTACTTTAGCAATACTAAACTTTTTTAAATATTTTGAAAAGCAAAACAGGGCCGATTTTCTTTTCAGTTCCGAATTTTACAATTAAAAATAAATGATGATTAAAGTTTCAAATAAACGCCTCTCGCCAGGATTTTCATCATTGATATTCAATATAAGAACCATGCCTTGTTTTCCGGACATTTACGTGGCAGGCAATGGCATCCAGCATTTCTTCTACGTGAGAAATTACGCCGACGGTTCTTGTCGTTCCGATGTCCTGCAAAACTCCAACGGCCATTTCTAGGCTTTCCTTATCCAGTGAGCCAAAACCTTCATCAATAAAAAGAGAATCAAGGCTGCTGGTTTTCTGAACAACTTCCGTAAGTCCAAGAGCAAGACTGATTGATGCCATAAAAGTTTCACCGCCGCTTAAAGTTGCCGTGTCACGATCCTGGTTTACCTGATAGTCATGAACAACAAGATCAAGGCCATGATAAGAATTTCCGCCGGTTTTTTCCGTGTCCATTTTAAACTCGTAGCGTTCACCGGAAATTCTTAAAAGATGCCTGTTTGCAGAAACAACAACGTCATCAAAGAAAAGTCCAAGGAACCAGGTTTCAAATTTAACTTTAGAAGGATTATCACCGGAAAGGTCTTTATAAAGCATGGCAAGAGGTTTTCCGGAATTTTCTAACTTCGCAAGTTCATCAGTTTTTTCTTTATACCTGAAATAGTCTTTTTCAAAACCGTTTTTTTCAGCAAGAAGTTCTTCCAGATTTTTTGCTGAATCTGAAATTTTTTCTTCTGCGGAATTTATTTCATTCTGAATATTTTCTGCCTTTTCTTTTAAAACTGAATATTTTTCTGAAACTTTTTTTGATAAAACTTCAATGCCAGTTTCAAGGCGTGAAACTTCATTATGGAAATTTAAAACTTCTTCTTTAAATTCTGCCTTCTGTTCCTTTTCTATAAATGAATCAAGAACTTCCTTTTCTGTCTTGAATTTTGAAGAAGCAAGTTTTTCTGCAAGAACAGATTCAGATTCCTTTAGTTTTTCATTTGCCGCAGACCGTGCATTTTCAGATTCAATCTTCCTGGCATTGGAAGCTTCTGAGTCAGTGATTGCATTGTTCAAATCCTTAGTAAATTTACTAAAAGCCTTTTCCTGTTCAGCAAGAATTTTATTAAGGTTTTCAATTTCCGTTTCAAGTTCTTTTGAAGATTTTATTTGGCTGCCATTTTTCTTAATCTGCTCTTCAAAGCCTTTTAAGGTTGCTAAAGAAGAATTAAAATTACTTTCTGCATTTGCCTTTTCTTCTTTAAGATTTTCAACCTTTACTTTTGCCGTTTCAATTTTCTTTGCAAGATTCAGGCACTTTTCCTTTAAATCCTGCATCCTGTACATTTCATCTTTAAGCAGATCTGATTTTTTTGTGACCTCTTCAAGTGAAAGACCTGCACATATTTTTTCAAGTTCAGAAAATTCTTCATTCAGTTTTTCCAGAAGTTTGTTTTCTGCTGCAATTTTTTCTGCCTTGGAGGATTTTAATTCCGTTTCTGTTTTTACGGCACGTTCTGCAGTAGAAATTTTTTCATCTAAATCAAGAAAACCTTTAGCGGCCTTTACGGGCTTCGGATGTTCAATGGAACCGCAGACAGGACAAGGACATCCATCCTTTAGCAAATGAACTAAGGTTACGGCAGTATTTTTTGCAGCCTGCTCTTCTTTCTGAGCCTTATACTCAGCAAGAAGTTTTTCATTGTTTTCAATCTGCTTTTCGCATTCTGCTTTTTCTGCCGAAAAGTTTTTTACATTTTCTTCTGCTTCTGAAATATTTTTTTTAAGTCCATTAAACTTGTTAACCTTGTTGTAAAGTTCATCGGCAGCACGGCTTTCTTCAATTGCCTTGTTAAACTTTTCAATTATTTGAGCAGGAATTTCTGATGACTCAAGTTCTGCAGAAAGTCCAGCTTCTTCAGCATTATGACGGATTTTTTTCTGAAGGTTTTTAAGTTCTTCGTTTTGCTTTTCAAGGCCGGCTTTTGCTTCATCAAGTTTTTTCTCAAAACCTGCATGGGCTTTAACCTGTGCTTCATATTTTCCTGCAGCATCAAGCTTGTCATTTAAACTTTGCAGCTGCTTTTTATTTTCTTCAATATTCTTGCCAAGTTCTGTATTTTCATTTTCCTTATCTTTCAGTTCGTTTAATTTTAATTCTGCTTCCTTTGCTTTCTCCGTGTATTCATTAAATCTGGCTTCATCAGCATCAAATTCTTTCTGACGCTGATTTCTTACATCTATAAAAGGTTTAATAAGTTCAGCATCATCTGAAAGATTAAGTTTTTCTTCAAGTTCTTCAATAGACTTTTTATTTTCTGCAAGCTTCTTAAGTTCTGCCTGGGAATTTTCAAGTTCCTGTGCATCGTCCATTGCAGCCGTAACTTTTGCTAAACCTGCATTAAGTTCATCTTTTTCTTTATTCAGTTCATTTTGTTTCTTCTTATTTTCATCGATTTTATTTTTATAAGAATCAAGTTTTTCTTCTGCACCCGTAAAATCATTTTCCTTAAGAAGTTCATCCAGTCCTGCCTGAGCAGAATTAATCTTAAGCTGCAAAGCGTCATTTTTTTCTTTTACAAGTTCAACAATGGACTGATAAAAATCAACAGGAAAAAGTTTCTTTAAAATTTCCTGCTTATCATTGGAATTGGCACGAAGAAATTCAGAAAATTCACCCTGAGGAAGAACTACGATTTTAGAAAATTCAGGCGCATTAAGACCAACAATCTGGGCAAGCATGGAATCCAGTTCCTTTTTGCCTGCATTAATGAATTCATATTTTTCAGATTCCCTGTTAAACTTTTCAACGCTAAGTTCAGAGGCTTTTACATCTGCCTTTTTATTTCTGTTTATATAAGGGCGCGGCAATGTCCTGACTACACGGTATTTTTCACCGTCAGAAGAAAATTCAAGTTCTACAAAAGAATCATCATCACTTTTAGCAAACTGAGATCGGAAATCTTTTGCCTTTCCTTTTCTGGCTCCAAGAAATTCTCCATATAAAGCAAAAGTCATGGCATCAAAAATTGTAGTCTTGCCGGCACCTGTATCGCCGCAAAGAAGAAATACTTCTTCCAGCTGAGTAAAATCAAGTTTTTCATCCACAAAGGGACCAATGTTTTTCATGTGTATAAAAAGCGGTTTCATAACTTATTCTCCCTGCTCTGCTTCTTTTGCAATTTCTGAAAATAATTTTTTTTCTTTGCCGTAAGTTTCTTGTTCCTGATTTCCAGAATTATTTTTGTAAACGTCAGTTATAAACAAATCAAAAAGTTTTCCGTAATCACCGGATGCAATATTTTCAAGGGCTTTTTTCCTTTCTGCCACAGCCATGTTTTGACCGGCAGTTTCATTTCTTGCAACACGGAAAGAAAGAAGATAAGGATATTTGCCACGAAGCGTTTCAATGGGATTTTCATGAACTGTAGAATCGGTGCAGATCAATTCAAGGTAATCATCTTTATGGTCAATAAATTTATCTCCAAGAAAATCTTCAAAGGAACCTTCCAGTCTTGTAACGGAATGGAGCGGCTTAAAAGGAATTTCTTTTTTTTCAATGCCGTCTTTTGTCAAAGTTACGCTCAGCATTACCTTGTCTGACTTTTCGCCAAAATTATAGGCAAGGGGTGAACCTGAATAGCAGATTTTTTCCGCACCAACTTTCTGCTTTCCATGAATATGCCCGAGAGCCGTGTAATCAAAATCAGCAAAATTACCTGCATCAACCTGTTCTGCTGTTCCAACAAAATTCCTTTCAGAACCAGAAAGGCTGCAATTTGTTGCAAAAATATGAGCACTAATAATGGAAGGAACTTTTGTTTTAAACTTGTCGTGTGCTTTTTTAATCCTGCAGCAGGCTTCCTTTACAAGTTCTTCCTGATGGCGCAAAACATTGCCGTCTTCATCTGTTAAAGAACCAATCTGCAAAAAAGGAATCTGATAGACAATTGCTGCATCGTCATTTTTTTCATTGCCGATTAAAACGCCTTTGTCACAATCATTGGCATCAGTCACTATGTGAATATTCTGGCTGTGAAGCAAATCGGAAGCAAAACTTAAACGTGATGCACTGTCATGATTTCCCGAAGTAAAAAACATGTGAAGTGCCGGAAAATTTTCATGCAGCCTGTTCAAAAAATCACTGAACAAGGGAACTGCTTCCGGTGCCGGAATTGCCTTGTCGTAAACGTCACCTGCAACAATAAGTGCATCATAAGGACAGTCTTCATCGGCTGCCTTTTTTAATTCTGCAATAATCTGGTCTAAAAAAAACTTCTGGTCTTCAATTAAGGAATGATTAAAAAATAATTTTCCTAAATGCCAGTCGCTAGTATGTAAAAATCTCATAATACTTTAATATAGGAATATTTGATGATTTTCGCAAATAAAAATGATATAATTTCAGAATGAACATTATGATTATCGGTGCAGGCTTTACGGGCATTCAGCTGGCCAAAAGACTGCTCAATGAAAAAAATACAGTCACAATAATCGACAATAATGAAGAAACCATTGAAAACGTAAAAAGTCAGCTTGATTGTGACGCTTTTGCCATTGACGGAAATAATCTTGAAAATCTTGAAGAGCACGGAATTGAAAAACAGGACGCTCTTGTTACGGTTACAAACAATGATGAAATCAACATGATTACATGTTCCCTTGTTGATACAGTCTATCCCAATATTTTAAAAATTGCCCGCGTAAGGAATTACGCATATTATGTAAATACAAATGACGTTGCAAAACATCACGCCGATACTTTTAAAGGAAACCACCGTCCTCTTTATGGAATTGACTACATGGTTCACCCTGACGTTGAAGCAGCAGAAGCAATTGTAAAAGCCGTTGAGCACGGTGCCATAAGTGACATTGTTGATTTCGGGGAAAACGGAGAATACGAAGTTACGGCACTGCAGGTAGAAAAAGACAGCAAGCTGGACGGAACGGCATTAAAAAACATACGCAACCTTACGGACAAAAAATTCCTTGTCGTATATCAGGAAACAAAAGATCCTGAATCAGACAACATGATCAGCGCACTTCCAAGCGGAGAAACTATTCTTCATGCAGGAGACAGAATCGGAATAATTACGGCAAAAGAAAATATTTCGGACATGGTGGATTTGTGCGGAATTCAAATTGACGTAATCAAGAAAATCTGCCTTTGCGGAATCGGAAGAGTCGGAACAATTGTTGCCGAACGCATTATGGAAAAAGAAAAAAAATCCCTTCTTACAAAAATCTTAGGCGGCACAAAAAAATCAACTCAGTCCTTTACAATCATTGATACGGATTATGAACTTTGCGAAGCCGCAAAAAATAAATTTCCAACGGCAAATGTAATTCATGCAGACATAACGGACGGAGCAATTATAGAAGAAGAACGCCTGGACAAGTGCAACCTTTTAATCTGTGCAACCCACAACCACGAACTTAACATGGTAATTTCTGCATATCTTGAATCCCTTGGCGTTGAAAGGTCCATCGTTCTTGTAAATCAGGCACAATACGGAAACATTGCACGCAAGCTTGGCATTGAAGTTGCCATTCCAATGCGAGACACCCTTGTTGATTCAATCATCAGTCATCTTCATGGTAAAAGCGTTACGGGAATCCATACAGTTTCCAACGGAGAATTTGAAATAATTGAATGTGATCTTTCGCCTAACAGCAAATTTGCAGGCAAGGCACTAAAGGACATTGCAAATCCTGGCCAGTATTTAGTTCTTTTAATTAAAAAACCGGGAAGCAAAAGTTTTGAACTTCCGCAGGGAAATTCAATTTTATCTGCCGGTGATCATTTAGTAATTATAGAAAAAACCGGTGACAAAAAAGTCTTGGAAAAATTCAGCAAATGAAATATAAATCAACAGTAACAATTACAGTTTTCAAAGTCCTGTTTTTAATTATTGCCATAGTGGGACTTTCTTTTTTTATTCCGGTTTTAACGGCTTTGTATTGCCACGAATATTCCGTATTGCCCTCTTTTTTAATTCCAATGGGAATAAGCTTTTTTATAGGACTTTTATTTTTAGGAATTAAGCACAAACAAAAAGCAAAACTTTCAGTGCGCGCAAGTTTTGTAGTAGTTGCCGTTGCATGGATTGGTGCCTGCCTTTTTGGAGCAATTCCCTTTTACGCAAGCGGAGCAATTCCTTCCATAACAGATGCAGTTTTTGAAAGCGTTTCAGGCTTTACAACAACAGGAGCAACAATTCTTTCTGAAATAGAAAATCTTCCGCGCAGCATAAACATGTGGCGCTGCCTAACTCACTGGCTTGGCGGAATGGGAATCGTTGCATTGACCGTTGCCCTTTTACCGATTCTTGGCATCGGCGGATTCCAGCTAATAAAGGCAGAAACTACAGGACCAGAAAAAGGAAAGTTTACACCGCGCATTACGACTACTGCAAAAATCCTCTGGTTCATGTATCTTGGAATGACTCTGGCAGAAACCTTGCTTTTACGCATTGCCGGCATGGATTTTATAGATGCCTTAAGCCACGCTTTTTCTACTTTAGGCACAGGGGGATTTTCAACAAGAAACGCAAGCATTGCAGCCTACAACAGCGCAGCCATAGATGTAATCTGCTTTACATTTATGTTTCTTTCAGGAATAAATTTTTCACTTTACTTTTATGTATTTGCACGCCAGTTTTCTGAATTAAAAAACAATTCTGAATTAAAGGGCTATTTTGGAATTAATGCGGTAGCAATTCTGCTGCTTACAATTTTTGAATACGGACAGTATGGAAGTTTATTTAAAACCTTAAGATACACTTCTTTTCAGGTTGCGACGATTTTAAGCACAACGGGTTTTGCCACCTGCGATTTTACTTTATGGTCGCCGGCAAGCCAGGCAGTTATTTTTGCGCTGTTTTTTATCGGCGGTTCTTCAGGTTCTACTGCAGGCGGAATTAAAGTTGTGCGCTGGATAATTTTCTACAAGATTTTAAAAATAGAAGTTCAGAAGCTTATTCATCCCCATGGAATTTTTTCCTTACGCTTAAATCAGCAGGCAGCAAGAAAAGAAATCATTCCGTCTGTAACGGCTTTTTTCTGCCTTTATTTTTTTCTTTTAATATTTACGACTTTCTTCGGCTCTATTTTTGGAATGGACATTTTAACTTCCTTTACAGGTTCTGCATCAATGATTGGAAACATTGGGCCTGGATTTAATTTACTTGGACCTGCTTGCAACTATGGCTGGATTGCATCCCCTGTAAAATGGCTTTACTGCTTTACCATGATTGCAGGCCGTCTGGAATTGTTTACCCTTATTATTTTTCTTGCTCCTTCTTTCTGGAAAAAATAAATTAATTCCAGGTTTTCCAGGTGTCAGGTTCGTAGCCGACAGTTGCTGCATCTTTTCCGTTGCGGACTACAGGCTGAACCAGGAGCAATGGATTTTCTAAAAGCTTGTTTTCTTTTTCACTGTCATCAAGATAGGCAAAACTTGCATAGTCCTTGTTTTTCTTGTCTGCAAGAAGTTCAATGGCGTCTGCCCTGCTGCCTGTCTTTTTTGCAATGCAGGAAATTACGCTTTCAAGTTCACCTTTAGAAATGCCTTTTTCTTTCAGGTCAATTTTCTGAACCGGAATCCTGCGTTCTGCAAAATATCTTTCTGCCTTTTTTACATCAAAAGATTTAGCTGTTCCAAAAATCTGTATTGCCATATTTGTTTCCTATCTAGCGTATTTAAATATGAGGTAAATGTCGAGTTTTAAAACAATTAGTAAAATAATTTTTTATTAAAGACAAACGCCGTAGGCAGGTTCAGAACTGAAAAAAAATCTGCACAAACGTAGTGCGGAAGCCTTTTTTTCAGGGCTGGTTCTGCCGAGAGGCATTTTGTTTTTTACAAAACCGATAATACTTTTCATTACCCGACATTTTCCTAATAGTTTATCTTGTTACGATAATATCATTTTTGTGGTAAAATTAGAATCTGAGGTAAAAATATGGACGACAGCGAATATTATGCAAAAATGAGAAAACAATATTCAAACCCAATTAAAATTCCAAAATCAAAAAATAAGCAGACGGAAAATACTTCAGGTTTAAAAACACCAGGCACCTTCAGCAGCTGGGAAAAGAAATACGGCCACGAAGATGCCGAAATGTTTATGGAAAGAAATGATGATACTTCCGAAGGGCAGGAATAAAATCAGGTTCCAAAAGTAAGAAGCATTTAATAAAATTTCGAGACCCTCGAATTTTTTCATGAAAAACAAAAAAATTACTATGCAAATACCGATGAAAATAAAAGTATGATTATTAAAATATTTCAGAATGACTATTGATTCTGAATGCATTTAAAATAAGGTTTTCGTTATTTATACTGTAAATTAAAACTAAATCCGGGCGGACGTGGCAGTCCCTGAAATCTTTAAGTTTTCCTTTTAGCTGATGGTCTTTATATTTTGCTTCAAGCTTCTGCCCTGCTAAAAGTTTATCTATAACATTTTGTTTCAGTTCTCAATTCAGGCGGCAGCTTCTTATATTCCTTATCGAATCTTTTAGAAGTTACAAGCTTATAAACCATTAACAGCCTCATACTCTGTCATGTTTTTATAAGTTCTGACTGTGCCATTCTTCAGGCCTGCAGCGAGCTGTGCATTTTCTGATAAAAGTTCATTTGCAAAATCATCATTATATTCTTCTGAATCCTGATCCTGATTCTTTATGGTTATTTCAAGAGACTGACCGGCAAACAGGGTCTTTAACTTATTGAAAAAATCAATGTTGAATTCACCCGGCTTTAATTGAAAAGTACTTGTCATAAAATGCCCCCTCTTGTTTCTAAAATTATAAATTCAGATTCTTTCCATGTCAATTTGCAAAAAAATAAAAACCTCGGAACATCATCCTGGTTTTCATGCACTCTTTATGCTGGCAGCACCGTTCAGCGTAATTTCTACCATATCGGTAACGACGATTTCATTTATGGAACAGTTAAAAATCTTAGAAAGGACAACCAGATTGTCTATTGTGGGCAGGTTGATTCCCCGTGTCCAGTTATAGATTGTCTGGATATAAGGAAAATCCATAAGCAGCTGCAGATCCCTGGCAGAAAAACCGGAAGTCTTCATAAGGTTCTTTATATTTGTTCCCGTTGCGCCAAGATTTACAACAGGCTTCATAAAAGTTCTTGCATTGTCAGGAATGTAATTTGAATTGCAGCCAGAAATTAAAATTGAATTATTCATGTTGTTCTCCTTATGGTCATTAAACCTTTTATGGTTCTTCCGGAGCCAACCTGAATAAATAGAAAGGAATTAAATTAAACCTTTGCCGGCTCCATTAAAATTTTTTAGCGTAAGATGCACTAGGTGCTGACGTTTAATACGTTTGACCTGTTTGACGGTATGTTTAGTCATAGGTGTATCCTCCGTTAAAAAATTTTCGCCATTGAAAACCAGCAAATATAAACTAACTCTAGCATTTTATTTTGATTTTGTCATTAAAGTTGAACTTTAATTTCTTGAATAATTTACACTTGCCGAGAGGCGTTTATATTAATTTATAAAAAATTATTGTATTATTATAAATATGAACGAAAATAAAGATTTTATGAAAGAAGCAATTGCTGAAGCTTACAGCGGAATTAAAAATCACGAAGGCGGACCTTTTGGCTGTGTAATCGTTAAAGACGGAAAAATAATCGGCCGCGGACACAACAGGGTTTTGCTAAACCACGACGCCACCTGCCACGGAGAAATGGAAGCAATCCGTGATGCATCAAAAAATTCGCACACACATGATTTATCCGGTGCAGAACTTTACACAACTGCCGCTCCATGCCCAATGTGCAAGGGTGCAATTCTCTGGGCAAACATTTCTAAAGTTTACTACGGCTGCAGCATAAAGGACACGGACAAAATCGGTTTCCGCGACGAAGTCTTCTATAATAAATGGAACCAGGAAGGAGACAACTACGGCCAGGAACTTGAACGGAATGAATGCCTTAAACTGTTCAACGACTACGCCAATATGGAACACAAGATTTATTAGGCTGGCTATTCATTTCATATCAAATTATAACACAATAATATCTATTACAACTAAATTACTTTTTATAAAGGGGTAATATGAAAGAATACAAGTGCGAAGACATCCTGCATAAAAAGCAGTTTGAAATGCAGTTCATCATCCGCTTTGATTTTATAGAAGACTTTAACTTTTATTCTCCTTTCCACTGGCACAACCACATTGAACTTATTTACGTAATAGACGGAAAAATGGATTTATTTGTTGAAGGCAAAAGCTATATCTTGTCCGGCGGTCAGCTTGCCATAATCAATTCAGAAGAAATTCATTCAACCCGCCTGCAGGGAAACGTAAAATATCTTTTACTGCAAGTGCCGCTAAGTGCATTTACAGGAATTGATTCTTCCATGCCCAATTATTTATTCAATACAATTTTTAAAGACAAAGAAGCTGAAGCAGTTGGCAAGGAACTTTTAAAAATGAAAAAAGTCTTAGGCAAGGAAGAACCCGGCTGCCGTATAAAATTCATTTCATTAATGTATAATCTATTTTACATGCTGATTTCAAAATACAGAACAGAAAATAAAGTTTCCGTAAATTTTGACTACAACAAAAACGGCATAAAAAGAATTTCACCTGTCATTTCCTATCTTGAAAAAAATTACCGCAGGAACATTCAGCTTGCAGAAGTGGCATCCGGCATCAACGTCTGCGAGGAACATCTGTGCCGCATTTTCAAGCAGTATACAAATATGACCATAAATAAATATTTAATGAGCTTAAGGATTGCATCCGTTTATGGCGAACTTAGAAACACAGATAAAAAAATTTCCGTAATTCTGGAAGAAAACGGTGTCCGGGACTACAAAGGCTTTATGAGGGATTTCAAAAAAACCTTTAACCAGACACCGCAGCAAATAAGACAAAGCCAGCAATAAATTTCTATTCAGTTTTTTTTACACGCAATGCGCATGCCGACAGTTTTAGACTGTGTTGAACCGTATTTTAATTCCTTATTAGTGCACTTGCCTGCACTGCCCCTGTCAAAAAAACTTCCGCCCCTGCAGTATCTGCTAGAATCATCCCTTATAAACCATACCCATTCCAGAACGTTTCCGGACATATCATAAATGCCATAGCCGTTTGGCTTTAGTGTTGCAACCTGATGGGAAGAACCGCCTGCGTTGCAATCTGTCCATGCAACAGAATCCAGATCATTGCTTCCGCTGTATGTAAAGTTTTGACCGCCTTTAATTGCAAAATCCCATTCTTCCATTGTTGGAATATGATAGCCGCCTGCAGTTTCATCAAAAACAATTTCTTCTTTTATTACGGCATGCTGATGAGGAACATAATTCCATTTTGAAACATCAGTTAAACCGTCAATACTGTAGCATGGGTTTTTGCCTGTCAATTCACTTAGTTTATTGCAAAAAACTATTGCATCATAAAAGCTTAAGTTTTCAGCAGGGTAATTTTTCTTTTTGTTAAATGAAGGGTTTTCTTTCATTACGGCTTCATACACTTCCTGTGTAATTTCAGTTTTGCCAATCAGAAAGTTTTTTTCAGGAACAGCAATCATTTCATACTTAGCGCCGCTTTCTAAAACAATTGTATTCTTTTTGCAGGAAAATAAACCAAAACAAAAACAGACAGAAAGCATTAAAAATAAATTAATCTTTTTCATAAAAATCTCCTTGGTGAATTATTAAGCAAAAGATAAATTCCTCATGAAAAAAATCATAGTATGAATTCTAATATTCTCTGGGTGAATTTTGATATTTTTCACTGTAAAAATTTAAATTTTTGTTTTATTCTATTATAATAAACTATGGAAAAATTATTTTATGAAAAACAAAAAAAACACGGATAAAAAACCAGAATCAAAAATTAAAAAAAGACTCAAAGAATGGATTTCATCTCCATTTTCTTTTTTAACCCTTATAACGGTTACGGCATTATTTATTTTAATGCTGATTATTTTTCTTGCAGAACAGTCAACCAATTCTCAGATAAATACTTTTTTTGACGCATTCTGGTATACCCTGGTAACAATTACAACAGTAGGCTACGGAGACATTGCACCGGCATCCGTTACAGGACGCGTTGCCGCCATGGTTTTGCTTCTTGCAGGCGTTGCAATCTTTGGTGCCCTATCAGGAAAATTTGCTTCATTCTTATTTGACAGACAACAGAAAAAAGATAAAGGATTATTAAAAATGCAGAACATGAAAAACCACTTCATCATCCTTGGCTGGAAACCGGATTTTGACAGAATTCTTGAAGGAATAATTTCTGCCAATACTGAAATTTCCATAGATAAAATCGTTCTTGTAAACAACGCACCCCAGACAGAAATTGAAAAAATAAAGAACGTAGAAAAGTTTAAAAACCTGAACTGGGTTAAGGGCGACTTTACGGACGATTCCACCTTGCTTAAAGCACAGATTAAAACAACAGAACGTGCACTGGTTCTTGCAGACTATTCAGAAAACTTTTCTACACTGGAAATTGATTCAAGAACTGTTCTTGCAGCCATTACCATTAAAAACCTGAACCCGAAGATTTACTGTGTTGCAGAAATACTGAATTCAAAATTTGAAAAGCACCTTTCCCTTGCCCATTGCGATGAAATTATTTTGTCTACAGATTATGAAATGAATATTCTTTTCCAGGCTTCCAGTGGCAAAGGCATGAGCCATATTCTTCGTAAACTAATAGAAGAAGATTCTGACTCTGGAATTTTAATTCAAAATATAGAAGAAGACTTTATAGGAAAAACTTACGGCGACTACAGAAAATCACTTTCTACAAAAAACATCCTTGTAGGACTTCTGGAAAACACGGGAAACTTTTATCACCGCAGAAACGAAGCACTTGCCGAAGCCCAGAAAAATCCAAACATGGAACAAATCGTTACAAACCTGAAAAAAGTAAAGACTTTAAAAAGCAATTTACCCCATTTTATTCCTTTTGATGATTATATAATTCCAAGAGGAGCTAAAGCAATTTTTATTTATGGAGAAAGTTCAAAGTAAACTATGGAATGCAATAAAGAATTAATTGAAAAACTATGCAGCCTGGAAATTTTTTCTGACTTTTCGCCAGAAAATCCTGAACACGTTTCTATACTGGAACAGGTATGCAGCAAGCTTGAAACAATGTCCTTTCCTAAAGGAAGTGTAATCATAAAAGAAGGCGATGTTGGAGACTGCCTGCACATTTTATACGAAGGAACTGTTCAGATAAAAAAGAACACTTTAAGTGCAGACCAGTTTGCCGTTGTAAATTTATGTTCCGAACAGAATGTATTTTTCGGTGAAGTTGCCCTTATAGACAAGGACACAAGATCAGCATCTGTTTATGCCCTTACGGACTGCAAAACCCTTTGCCTGGATGCAGAAGGCTTTAAGGAAATTTGCGACAAAAATCCTTTGCTCGGATACCATGCCATGTTCAGGATTTCTAAAAAGATTGCATCAAGTTTACGCCGTTCCAACAAAGATGCCATGGTTCTTTATCAGGCACTTATCAGCGAAGTAAACGGAGAAGACTGAGGAATATCTCATATTCCAAATATTTTTGCATTTTATTTTAAATATGCCATACTGCTGTCATATTAAGTGTTTTATAATTGAATCATAATTCAAAGGAATTTCCAAGAAGTAAATTATGGAATACGAAATTGTAAAAATGGAATCAAGAACTTTTGCAGGACTTACGGATGTAACAAACAACACGGCAAAAGACATGGGCGCAAAAATCGGCGCATTGTGGACAAAGCTTTACAACGGCATGGCAGAAAGAATAGAAAACAGAACAAACGGAAAATCTGTCGGCTTATACTGCGACTACAAGGCAAACGGAGACTACACGGTTCTTACAGGATGCCAGATAGATTCAGCAAAAACTGAAGAAGCAATAAAAGCAGGCTTTGAAACAAGAACAGTTCCTGCAGGAAACTATGCAAAGTTTACATTCCATGGAGACGTTCAGAAAGCAGTGGCAGAAGCATGGAGCAAAATATGGCAGATCCCGCTGGAAAGGACTTTTACAGGTGACTATGAAGAATATCAGGAAGACACTGTAAACGGCACCGGCACAATTATAATATACATTGCAGTAAAATAAAAAATGCAGACGGAACATCTATTTGAATTAACATACATCATTCTTGAAAAAAAACAGGTAACGGCATCTCAAATGGCAGAACACTTTGGCGTATCTGCAAGGACAATATACCGCTGGCTTGATGCACTTAATCTGGCAGGTGTTCCTGTTGTTGCAACTAAAGGAAAAGGCGGCGGCATACAATTGTCACCTGAATTTACATTAGATAAGGCAGTTCTTACGGAAAATGAAAAGCAGGAAATTCTTTCCAGCGTGCTGGCACTGCAGGTTTTAAGCGGCGGAACAAATTCTGCAGTAAGCAAATTAAAGGCCATTACAAAAGCCAATGCAGACTGGATAAAGGTTGACTTTGCACCATGGAATCCTGAACAAAACAAAATAAAGGACACATTCAGTATTTTAAAAACTGCCATTCTGAACAGAAAAGAAATTTCCATTGAATATTATTCAGCAGAAGGAAAAATAATCAAAAGAAAAGTTGAGCCATGGAAAATAGTTTTTAAAGGTCAGGCCTGGTATCTTTACGGTTTTTGCAAAAACAAGAAAGCACCAAGATATTTTAAACTAAGCAGGATTCAAAATCTGAAACTTTTAAAAACTGAAATTACAAAAGAAGAATCAGATTATCCGGAAAATGAACAGCAGGAAAATTCAAACTACAAGGGCGATAAAATCAGCAGCTTTATTCAGCTGAAAGTCATGATAAAAAATTCAGAAATACACAGAATACTTGATGAATACAAAGTTGATTCAATTGAAGACTTTGACGAAGAATATAAAACCTTAACATTAACAGTGCCAGACATGTACTGGATTAAAAGCTGGATTTTAAGTTTCGGTTCTTCCATAAAAATCCTTGAGCCGGAAAACCTACGCAAAGAAATTAAAAATGAAATTATAAAGATGTATAAAAATATATGATTGCAAATTTTCTGTATTGTTCAGACCGGCTTCAGCAATTATAATGTATTTATGAAGAAAACCCTTGTTTTTTTTGCAGCCATATTTTTTTCAATAAGCCTGTATGCTCAAAATAAATCCGCTGAAGTTAAACACAATCCATGGGAACTGATTATTTACCGGCCGGAAAATTCTTCAAAAATTAATGAAGTTCCATGCTGGATTAAAATAGAAGACGCTGACGGCAAGGACGTAACCTACACCTGCGCAAGGGCAACTTACGAATGGGCTTCTATTCCGGACAAAATTAATTACTATGAAAAAACCTGGTATCTTACAGGCGGCATGGCAATGCACCTGCACAATTTAAAACCCGGCAGATACAAGTTTACTTTTTACACGCCCAAAGAAAAGCAATACCCATTTACAGAATTCAGCCATGAATGGAAATCCAATGAATTCTATTACAACACGGAAAATCCTGCAAAAGTAATTTTTGTTTACCCTACAGCCAACGACAACGGCTTTTACAACGGCGGCTGGATTATAAGCGCCAAGGCCCCGGAATTCTTTAAATTTGCAAGGGCAAAGCAAAACCCTCCTATGTAAATTTTTAGCTTCCATGTATTTATGTGATACATCTTTAGGCCGAATGTCGGGTTACAGTATATTTCAAAACAGAATGATTTTTAATGCAGATAAACGCCGTAGGCAGGTTCAGGAATGAAAAAAAATCTGCACAAACGTAGTGCGGAAGCCTTTTTTTCAGGCCTGGTTCTGCCGAGAGGCGTTTATTAGAATAAAAACCATAATTTTTTTATCCGACATTCGGACTAAAAAAAAGCTTCCACTTTTACATGGAAGCTGAAATCACAAAGCCAACTGACAGACTCGAACTGTCTACCTGTTCTTTACGAGGGAACTGCTCTACCAGGTGAGCTAAGTTGGCAAGTTGTTATACTATATCATCCTTGCTGAGCTTTTGCAAATGCCTCAATCTTCATGTAGTAATTATCTACAATACGGCGCATATCATGAATATTTTTGATGTTAATATAACTGTCAAAAACTTCAATCTTTCCCCTTTCAACAAGATCAGAAAGTTCTGTCTGAGCCTGCTGCTGGGAAATTGCAGCCCATGAAGCAATATCATTTACCGTAATGTCAAACTTACGTTTCTGAACACTGTCATCTATACTTGTTGCAGTGCCCTGAAGCTCATCATACATAAGGAAAACATCGCACACGCGCACCGGAAGTTCCTTAATAAGGATAATCTTAAACTGCCTGTACTGGTCGTAAATGCGCTTTGTAAAAATCTTAAGAAGATTCATTACAATCTGAGGATTGCTCAAAACAAGTGCCTTAAAGTTTGCCTTGTTGAATTCAAGGCAGGCAACATCAGTGCGGGCAATGCAGGAAGCACTGCGCTGGCTGTTGTCAAGAATTGCCATTTCTCCGAAGAAGTGGCCGCTTGTCAAAATATCAAGGCTCTTGTTCTGATTGTTTATACATTTACAAATCTGAACTTCACCATATTTAATAAGATAGAAAGTTTCGCCAGGTTCAAATTCAGAAATAATAACATCACCGCGGGAATACTTTTTTGTAAAGCGGTCAAAAGCCGGCAAAGAAAACTGATTTACGGCAAGACCCGTAGATTCACCTGCACTGCTTTCTGCTGCAAATGACGGTCTTTTTGGCCTGCTGCTGCCTTCCATCATTTTTGCTTCTTTATAAAGCTTTTCAATATCTACTTTGTTTGAAGGATTCGGATTAATCTGGGAGATCCTTGTAAGTACATCCATACAGGTTTTATAGTGTTCATCGTTGTAAAAAGCCTGTGCAACGCTAAGCATTCCCACTTCCGGAGAAACTGCAACAAAACCGCTCTTTAAAAATGATTCTGTTTTTCTATGAATATCACGAAGAGACTTTGAAAAAACGCGGAGCATCTTTTCCGTAATAGCCTGCTTTGAGCTGAACAGCTTTTCAAATTCTAAAACAGACATTGCTACAACAACTGAATTAACAAGAACAGAAGCCGTAACAAGGCTAGGCATGTGGGCAAGGGCAGATTTCACGCCAAAAAATTCACCGATTCTAACCTGTTCTGAAACAATAACGCCGGTTTCAAGGTCGCGTGATTTTAAAGCAACAGAACCTGACTGAAGAATATATATGTTGGAGTCCTTGGCACCTTCAAAGAAAATGATAGACCCCTGTGTAAATTGAATTGTCTTTGGCATGTTTTCCAAATCCCCTTGTAAAACTATAATTCCTCTTCCAACGATACCATTATTATGGCATTACCCGATTACATATTCTATCATAAGAATTAAAAATATGCTATAATTAAAGAAAATTTACGGGAAAATTACAAATTAAAAAATGATAGATTTACACACCCATTCAACTGCTTCTGACGGATGCTATACACCAGAACAGCTGATAACCTATGCTGCAGAAAAAAAAATAAAGGCAATCGCCCTTACAGATCACGATACAGTAGACGGAATTCTGGAAGCTCAGGAAACGGCAGAAAAATGCGGAATTGAATTTATTCCTGGAATTGAACTTTCTGTTCAGTGGCCTACGGGGGAATTTCATCTGCTTGGCATTGGACTGCAGACTGCTTCTGAAGAACTTAAAAGCACCATAGAATTTTTAAGGCAGGAACGTGACAACCGCAACCGCAAAATGGCAGAAAAACTTCAGGAACAGGGAATAAACATTACCTATGAAGAAGTTGTAGAAAAAGCAGGAACAAAAACCATAGGCAGGCCACACTTTGCTTCATTAATGATAGAAAAAGGAATCATAAAATTACGGCAGCAGGCCTTTGACAGATATTTTGCAAAAGGCAGGCCCTGTTATGTGGACCGCACCGGCCTTGATCTGGAACTTGCCGTAAAGGCAATAAAATCTTCCGGCGGCATTCCTGTTCAGGCACATCCCCTTTCCATGTATATTTCATGGGGAAAACTTGAAGACAAAATCATAGAAATACAAGGCACAGGTGTTGAAGGCCTGGAAGCATGGCACCCTGGAATCCGCGTTGCAGAGGCATACCGTCTGGAAGAACTGGCACATAAACTTGGAATGATTGTTACGGCAGGAAGTGACTTTCACGGAGAAAAAGTCCGTGCAGACAGAAAAATCGGCCACACGGCAGGCAAAAGCACAATAGAAGACAAATACTACTACGAAGAACTTAAGCCAAAGCTAAGCGGCAGAAAATTTGAATTGTAGTCTTTATAAAAAACATAAACGCCTCTCGGCAGAACCAGTCCTGAAAAAAAGGCTTCCGCACTTCGTTTGTGCAGATTTTTTTTCATGCCTGAACCTGCCTACGGCGTTTATGTTCAGTTAAATTTTTTATAATTCAAATTATTCGTTACCTGCAACAGATCCACGGCGAAAGTAAATGTCCTTTAGAGGCCGATATATTTCGTAACTTTCGCCGCAAGAATTGCATTCGCAATTCTTGTATACGCTAATTTGTAATTAGGACGAAAGCAAATGCTCTTTAGAAGCCGATGTATTTTGTAACTTTCGTCTCACCAATTGCGTCTGCAATTGGTGTATAGGCTAATTTGTTATTAAAATAGCACAGAAAATAATCAGGTCTTTTGAAAGATGAAGAAGCCAGGCCAGGAAATCTGGTTTTCCGATTCCGCCTAAAATATCTGAAAGAATAATTACAGCAAGCCAGACAATTATAACAATCAAAGAAAGAACTTTGCTGAAAGGCAGATTGCCGACAAAGCATTTAAGCACAACAAAAACACCTGCAACAAGTTCAATAACGCCAAAGACAATGACCACGATGTTTTCTGCATTGCCGTCAAAAATTGACCTTAATCCCTTGACTGCCATGTCTGCCGATTTTCCCTGCAATGCGTAAATGCCGCTTACGGCAAGCATACATCCTACGGCAATCGTAAGAATCACAGATACAATAAAACTTTTAGTTTCGTTTTTTCCCATTTTATTTCCTCCAAAATACAGCAACTAAATTAAAACTTATTTACCGGAATTGATTCTTGCTATCATGATGCCAAAGCCAAGTGTAAAGAACAATGGCGGAAGGACTGTAAAAATCAAAGACGTTAAAGGAAGGGAACCAAGCTTAAGTTTATCTACAGAAAGGATTCCCATTTGCACTAATAAATCATAAACCGTTCCGCCGTAATTTATGATGATGGCAGCAATAATGCACATCCATGCAGCTTCACCGGTTCTGTTCCACAGAAGAATTGCACTGAAGGCAGCAAGGCCCCCAAGGACAAGTTTAATTACATATAAAATAAGTTCGCTCTGCGGCATTTAAAATCTCCGAAAAAGTATTACTTAATTTTCGGAAGGAAAAGGATTATTCTTAAGGACAGAAAAAACACCCTTATCTGCACCAAAGGGAACAATGCTCGGG
Source organism: Spirochaetia bacterium (assembly GCA_022768865.1). Taxonomy (GTDB): domain Bacteria; phylum Spirochaetota; class Spirochaetia; order Treponematales; family Treponemataceae; genus Treponema_D. The sequence goes on along the minus strand of JALELH010000027.1, from coordinate 8,285 downwards.
TTTTCATAGCTCGGGCTTATTACAATTCCCAGGTCAAGGCAGTGCAGCAAAAAGTCCCTGTATTTATCCATGGCAATTTTAGGGAAAAGATATGGGCCTTTTCTTTCCCAGTATTTATTTATGATATTGTCGTAAATAAACCAGTCTTTTTCCTGCCTGGTCTGAATGGCAGAAATCAGATTATAGATGGAACGGGTAACGGCTGCTTCCATAGGAGAAGCAAGGCGTATCTGCCTTTTTAATGAATCAGCAATTTTGCCAAGGTTTTCTTCTGTTTCCTTTACGGCAAGCAGAAAAATATTCTGGGTCCATGGAAGTGGCGGTTCAATTACAATGCTTTCTACGGACGTCCAGTCAACTTCCGTCTGATACCAGGGATGATAGACACTTGTGCTTTCTGCATTGACTTTAAGGCCTGCAAAAAGTGCATCTTCTTTTTTAGCAAAGACAAAAACTTTTCTTCTGCATCCAATGAAAAGTTCGTTTACGGCTTTTTCCAGCCTGTATGTAAAATCAGTTCTGTAGCTGCCTGTTGCGCCACGGTCTAAGGCATTTTTCAGCATGGTAAAGGCACTTGAACCGCCCCAGCCTAAAATTGCACGTCCGCCTTCCTGATAAAGGTCTGTAAGCCTTTTTCTTTTTTCTGTATAAAGGAAGGGACCCCTTGCTCTTTTTATTGTTCCGTAGCGTTTAAAAATTTCTTCAGCTAAAAACTCAATTTCATTCATGAGCCCTATTGTAGTGAAAAATTGCAAAGTTTGCTAGAATTACAAAATGAAGTTCCGGCTCAGACTTTTTGACTTTTTGATTTTCTTTATTTTTGCCGCAATTGTTTTCTTTTCCTTTGCAAAAGTATTCGGTTCCAGGACAGCAAAAAAAACTTTAATAGTTCAGATAAAAGAAAAAAAATACGCCTACTCTCTTGAAAAAGAACTTCATCTTGAATTTGAAGGCTTAATCGGAAAATCCCATATAACCGTTTCTGACGGCAAAGCCTGGTTTGAAGATTCCCCATGCAGCAACAAAGTCTGCGTAGAAGCAGGAAAAATTTCAGAAGCAAACCAGTGGGCCGCATGCCTTCCCAACGGAATAATCATCTACATCGAAGGCCAGTCAGAAAAAGAAGAAGTTGATGCCGTAGCAAATTGAAAAGAAGTTGAACAGGATTATTTATAGCCGCCGCAGGCAGACAGTAGAAAACCAGCGAGATGAAAGCAAGCAATTTCTTACTGCCAGTAAAAAAAACGTCCCGAACCTGTAAAGTCCGGGACGACAACAAGAATTAAACTTATTTAACCATAAACCTAGTCAGACTGACCTGAAGAAGAAGAAACAACCTGAATCTGAAGCGGGGTTATGACATTAAAGTAAGTAACATTGTTTGGTTTTGTAACCACATAAACATCATAGAAACCTGCCTGTGTTCCTTCCGGAATTTTGGCTTCTATAATATTTGTTCCATGGCGTTCGTAGCTGGTAACTTTTACAATGCCGCTTTCGCTTTCAAGGAATACACCCTGTTTATCATCGGCAAAGTCAAAGGACAGCGAGCGTCCGTGGATTCTTAAAGTAGAACCTGGAGCAAACTGAAGGATACTGCTTTCGCTAGCATCTGCAAGTTTTGAATTAAGGCGGTAAATCTTGCCTTCCATTGTGGAATCAGGATTCAGCTGCTTGTATTCAATCTTTGCATTGATTTCCTGCTTTGTCCTTAAGTTAGGATTGAAGATATAAGTCAGTGTATGATTTCCGCTTCCCAAAGAAAAGGATTCTTCCAGGGTTGCACAGGTTCCGTTTGCACTAACCTTCAGGATTCCAAAAGGCAATTCTACACAGTTGCCCTTTGCAAGATTTTTTACGATGACGGTTTCCAAAACCTTTAAGATACCAAAGTTATCTGCCACAGTAAAAGAAGAATTATATTCTGTCATTTCTGCAGCAAGTTCTTCCATACTTATAGTCTTGGAATTATTACATCTAAAATAGAAGCCGTCTTTTGATTCGTCTGTGACGAATGGGTTTTTAATAGTCTTAATTTGAAGCATATTTTACCTCTTTCAATAAACTTAACTGCGTTTTCTGTCATTTTTTATTTTCCTTTATGATGACCAGGCCTGAAAAAGACGCAAAACTTTTCGTTTGACAAAGAGAACTACAATATGCTATTATCTTATATCGCAATTTTTAGGAACTATATTGTAGTTCTGACCGAAGCTCTTGCTAAATGTTACCAGCATTTATAAAGAGCTTTTTTTATAATAATTTCTTTAACTCATCTGCACCCCCTTGTATCTGGTCTTCCAGCATTTTATAAAAAACTTCAACCTTTTCTATGTCAAAGCCATTGGTACTCATTAAAGCCGCAAAAAAACTTCCTTAGCATAAGAAAAACTATTGCTGCCGTTGCATAACAGATTGCCTCTGCTTCCCCGACAGCACTTTGCTGAGTATGTCCTAAATCTATATGCCCGTATTCATGAAGGATTACAAAGCAGTGGGTTTCTTCCCTGACATTGTCATCATAGGCAACCATCCGGCAGCGTCCGTCATTATCATCATCCGGACAATTCAGGCATAAGCCGTCATTTCTGAAACTTACGCTTATTTTCCGTAAAGATTCCAGATTTTCCTTCTTGAATTCAGAAAATGCCTTTAAGCGGATTCCCTTATCTGCCAGCATTTTTGAAACAGAAAAATCTTCTTCTATTGCACCGGCTTCTATTAAGCCAAACACTGCCTTTTTAATGATTTCCTGCGACCGCCATGGTGCAAGAACAAACTCAGATCTATCCATAATTCTCCTTAATTTTTATATTCGTCCATCAGGATTCTGAGCAGCTCGTTCTTCTGATTTCTGGACAAATCGTCTTTGCTAGAAGCAAGGACAACCTTCAGCTTGTCAAAATCGTAATTGCCTTCTATTCCCAATAGATAATCACTTGTTGTATGAAGAGCATTGGCCATATTAGCCAGTGTTTCCGACTGTGGCAGCCTGTCTGTCGTCATGTACTTGCTGAAGGCTGCTTCTGTAACGCCGCATAAGTCACAAAGCTGTTTCTGTGAATAGCGGTTCTTTTCCATTAACTCTCTTACCCTCCTAGAAAAATCTTTTACGGTTTTTTCACTCATAGTAATAACTACTCCTACAAAATTTTTGTAGTTTCAAAACCTTAGCTCACCAGCTAAGATTTAGTTCCAACTCTCCCGTTCCCACCATAACTATAGTATATGACAAACAAATATTTTTGTCAACTAAAATTATACAAAAGTTAAGAAATAAATAAAGTTTTGTCTGCCTGATTTTTGAGCTTAAAATAGGTCAATTATTATGTTTTGCTTTCAGCTCCCCAAGTGTTGACAACCAGTCTGGATAAACTGGCAGAATTGAATAATCCCAGCCATTTGCATCACACATCATCTGAGCCATGGTTTTACCGTTTTTTAGCTTATAATTATTGATAAATTCAAAACAGTTATCAAAATCGATATTTTCAATTTCAAATTCTTTTGCATATATATCTTCGCCTTCTGGAACTTTGTTTAAATCTGTAATGCTTATATGAAGATTACGCGGATTTTCTTCCGTCCAATAATGCTGAATACAATACATATAATTATCTAATGTAAATGTAGGTTCATCATTGTCATACATTTCGTAAAGTGAATCAAAATCGTCAAACCAGCCGTTCATTTTAAAATTCCCTCTTTATGGTTGTTAAAAGTTTTTAAAACTACGTTTATCTTACGCTTCTTTTCTTTTGCATCTATTCAATATTAAAGACTTTTGCCGAGAATTCACTTATCTAAAATTCTTATAAATATCTTTGGGGAATAAATACTGATATCATCATTTTCAGAACCAATAAATGAAGTTAACCCCTGATCGGAGAAAGATTTTATATTTGCTTTAACAAGATAATAATAATCTGCATGAAATCCATTCCTTGGTTCAAAGGACTTTTCTTTATACAAAGAATCTAACCTTTCTTTTAATGTTTCTTTTGAAACCAATTCAAAGGAATCTATTTCTGCCTCCCAAGGCAACAAATGCTGAAACTTATATCCATATTCATCCTTGCAATTATTTATATCTGTATCTGTAAGACGCAAAAATTTTGCTTTACTGGTTTCTTTATGAATGGTATATACTTTTCCACCTTTTATTGCATAAAAGTAAAAATAAATAAACCAATCACTTTTTTTATTTAAATCTTCCTTTGTATTTGGGATTAAATTATTAGCCTTCAAAAAATCCAGATATTCAGTTCTAATAAAGCCAATCATCTGATAGTCATCAGACTTATCAATTTGGATATTTTCACTTTTTTCCGAAGGTGATTGTATTACCATATTTTCAAAATATTCTTTTCGGTATTGACGGCTTGATTCTTTTGATTTGAATTCAATTATCTTTTGAACAAATTCTCTTATTGCTTTATGCCCTGAATTTTCATTACCTGGACGAATCGCGAAAGCACCAACACCTGGTAAAATTTCATCATACACAGAAGACTGTTCATTACTTTTCGTGCTATTATCAGAACCAGGATAAAGAACATAGCTGCCAACCGCTTTACGAATTGCATCATTATAAGTATGCATTTTAAGTAAGTCGCCACGCTTATATGTATTTACATTTTCTTCATTCTTTTCCTGAATCAATTCTTCGGATTCTTCTTTTGAAATAGATAAATCTGGTTTATCTATAGTTTCATCAGTAACAAGATGCTTGTTAGAATTTATAAACTGAGTTAGATCTTGAATTCTATATTTAGCATCAAAATGAACATAAGAAACATCGCCCGATTTTATAGCATCAATCTCTTTCTTATATTTTGAAGGAAAAACAGCCAGAGTATAATCAGGCCTGAAAGGACGTGAATAAGACCCCCAATATATTGAGCTGCTGAATTGTGACGGAGAAAATGTCCTGTTATAGTAAAGTTTTACAGTAATATTTTCTTTTTCAAATTTATAAGTTTGAACAGATGTATTTCCCTGCTGTAAGGAAATTGTTAAACCATTGGTATCATTAATAAACCTGTTATAAGTTTCAATCTCCCCACAATCTTTACCGGCCAGTTCAATAAGAATTTTCCGCAATTCAAAAAACAGCCAATATTCATATAAAAGTGCCGTATTCTTTGCTTCTCCAGAATAGATGTTATCTTTGCCCTTCCAGTCTAGAGACAGTGCCAAATCAACCATAGAAAACGCATTGAATATCTGGCTATAACCTTCTCTTTTTTCAAGCACCTGATTATTAACAGGCATCATTTCAAGTTCATAAATATCATCAAAAAAAGAATCGTTTAAAATATAATCTATTTGTTGTATTACACTTTTTGTTTCGGATGCATACTCCTTTCCATTTTTATCTATAGAAACCTTATCCAAAACTTGCTGGCATATTTCTCTAAATAAATTTAATGCAAACTTTATGAATCTGTTAGCAGCAGTATCAAAACTGTCATACTTATGAACAACTGAAATTTCACCAGGCAAAAAATTACCAGAGTCAGTATACATCCAGCTGCGACCATGCCCAAAAGGATTAGAAAAGAATTTATTTGAAGGAATACCAGTGCCAAAAGGTTTCATTTCTTCTTCCCTGACAAGAAGACGGTCAGGATTTCTTTTTATTGAAGCAAAAAAATTTTCAAGATTATCAGCAAAACAGAATGTACGCAAAAATATAAACTGTTCAAGGATATTTGAATTTTTTGAAGAATCCTGCTGAAAGGTTAAGGAAGTTGGCTTGTATAATCTAAAAGCAATGCAGAACATTCATCAGCTATTGATTCTGTAAGTTTGACATAATCTTCTTCGTAGTTGATTTTATCCGGCACTACTTCAAAATCTATACGTTTAGTCTTATCTGTTCCAAAATAAATACTGGATTTTCCAAGATAATTTATAAACTGGAAAATAATTCTGTCATCTTCTTTTTCAATTTTTACAAGTTTGTTGTCTTCGTTAAAAATATGCGGAAGCAGTTCATCCGAGCGTTTTTCAACCTTACAGCAATACCTTATGGTTTCTTTTAAGCGTAAAGAACTGATGTTTAATTCTGAATCTTTATATTCAAAATAAATTTTATTAGAAAGATTATCATCAATAAAAAAATCAAATCCATCTATGCTTTCATGTCTTTTACACATAGAAGGATTAGTTCCAGAAGGGTAAAGCATAGCCTTATGAGAATCATCTATTTTTATTGATACAGCTGCTATATTCTGCATGAATAAAGAACCTAGATAAAGCTAGCGTATTGAGCATTATTAAGCTTTGTTTGCATTTCCCCAATTTTATTAAAGCTTAATTCAAGAGTATGAAAACCTGTTCCTGAAACTTCAATATCTGTGTCCTTTCTAATTTTTTTTGTATCCTTTTTTACATAAAGTTTTTCAAGTTCTATTAATAAACTTCCTATCTGCTTCTTGTTTCCATGAAGTTTTGGAAGAATTTTCTGAGTAATCTGTTCATCCAACGTTTTTTCTAAATAGAATCCTTCTTCCCCGCTTAATTTAAAGGATGCCATCACATAATGAGTAATTTCTTTCACTGTTCTGTAGGCAAATTCGAAACCAGATTTCTCAAGTTCATCATAAAAACTACCTAGAACTTGTTTAACTTCGGAAAAATTAATATCAGGGTATGAAGTTATATCTGCACTTCTTATTTTACTAAATAACACTTGAAACGCCTCTGCAGAACCGTCATTAATTGGAATAACAGGTTCTGGAATAATTTGTTTATCAAGTAATTCTAAAACTGATTCTTTTGTTGGCTTAAACTCAATTACATTTGCACGATCCAAAACCTTTGGGCTAAACATGTATGTTGTTTCATCAATATTTACAGTTCCAGTTACAAATAAATTGTCAGGAAGAATAATTGTTTCTGGAATATTACAGTTACAATTATTATTTTGAGCATAAAGTATAATAGGTTCTTTTGATTCCATAGCACTCAAGAAATCAGAAAAATACCTTTCAACATGGGAAAGATTCATTTCGTCTAAAATAAGAAAAAACGGTATATCAGGATGTTCTTCAGCTAATAAAATAAAATCCAAAATCTTAGAACTTTCATATTTTTTTTCGATAGGATTATAAAAACCGAGAATTTTTGTATTATCAGTCCAATCTGCACCTACAGGAACAACTAACTTATTAAAAATTTCTCCATCTGCATTTAATTTCCCCAACCACGTTGCCAAATCTGTAGCTATTTTAGTTTTACCAGTTCCAGAATTACCAGCAAGAATTACAAATGGTTTTGCCAGCAGGGAATAGCAATAGTTTCTATAATTGAAAAACCTGGATGCTAAAGTAAAATCAATAACTTTCACGGGATTTTCATCAACTTCCATTATTTCATCAGATTCTTCTACTATTTCAGAAAAATCAATATTTGGATTTTCTCCAAGCATTTTTAAATAATTTAGATAATGATGCAATGTTGCACTATCAAAATTATTATATTTGTCATTTCTCATTTCATATTCTGGATCTTTTTCAATTCTCCCAATTTCAAGACATCTAGTATTATTTCTCCTCTGAAAGCAGCAAATCCAGTTGAGCCTGTAGCTCTTCCTTCTTTGGTAAATACAGCTGATAACGTGCTGCAAACAACTGGTTTGTAATTCCCTGAGTTGCATATTCCATCAAAAGTTCATCTTTCTTAGCACCCAAAACAATTCCGATTGGAGGATTATCATCTGGTTGGCAGATTTCAGTTTTAAAATAATTCAAATACATATTCATCTGACCAATATCATCATGCTTTATTTCTTCGCGTTTTAAGTCAATTAAAACATAACACTTTAAGATACAGTGATAGAAGACAAGATCAACCTTGAACCTGCGGCTACCAATCGGAATCACATATTGACGACCAATAAAAGCAAAACCTCTTCCTAATTCCAAAAGGAATTTTTCCATATTTGCTTTTAGTGCAGCTTCAAGCTCTCCTTCTTTATAGCGTTTCTTCTGTGGAAGTCCAGTAAATTCAAGAACATAAGGATCCCTGATTATATCCTGGGCTGTAATAATCTGATGACCTTCATTTGCCAGAGCAAGAATGCCTTTCTTATCTGTACTGAGTGCCAGTCGCTGAAAAAGCGAACTTTTCATCTGACGTTTTAATTCTCTGACTTTCCAGCCTTCTTTTTCTGCTTCATGAAAGTAGAACTGTAATTCCATTTTGTCATCGCATTTTAAGAGTTCAAAATAATGGCTCCAGGTCAATTTGTGAGACACTGTCTCACATTTTGGAAAGGC
>JALELH010000010.1 GCA_022768865.1 Spirochaetia bacterium | reverse complement strand
AAAGAAAAACCCTAAATGGCAGGGTCGTCGTGGTCCAGTTGTCCTTGTTATTATGGACGGCGTTGGATATGGAAAATACGAAGAAGGAGATGCCGTAAAGGCTTCCAAGATGAAGTATCTGGACTGGTTTACAAAAAACTGTCCGCATACAAAGCTTAAGGCACACGGCACGGCAGTAGGCCTTCCTTCTGATGATGATATGGGCAACTCTGAAGTAGGACACAACGCAATCGGCTGCGGACGTGTTTTTGCACAGGGTGCCAAACTTGTAGGCGAATCCATTGCTACAGGCAAAATGTTTGAAGGTGCCACATGGAAGAAACTTGTAAAGAATGTTCAGGACAAGAACTCTACATTCCACTTAATCGGCCTTGTTTCTGACGGCAACGTTCATTCACACATTGACCACCTTAAGGCAATGATTACACAGGCACACAAAGAAGGAATCAAGACACTGCGTGTTCATGCCCTTCTTGACGGCCGCGATGTTCCGCCGACATCTGCACTTGAATACTTTGAACCGCTTGAAAAGTTCCTTGCTGAATTCAGCGACGTAGACTATCAGATAGCATCAGGCGGCGGACGTATGTACATTACAATGGACCGCTACGGCGCAGACTGGTCTATGGTAGAACGCGGCTGGCACGCACACGTACTGGCAGACGGACGCCAGTTTGCAAGTGCAACAGAAGCAATCAACACATACCGCAAGGAAAATGCAGGATTACTTGACCAGGACATGCATGAATTTGTAATTGCAAAAGACGGCAAGCCTGTAGGATCAATCGTAGACGGAGACTCTGTAATCTTCTTTAACTTCCGCGGAGACCGTTCACTTGAAATTACGGCAGCATTTGAAGAAGACAACTTCCCTCACTTTGACCGCGTACGCCGCCCGGCAGTTGAATACGCAGGCATGATGGAATACGACGGAGACAACCACAAGCCGGCACAGTTCCTTGTAAACCCTCCGTCAATTGACCGCACAATGGGCGAATACCTTACAAAGACGGGCGTTCACCTTATGGCAATTTCTGAAACACAGAAATACGGACACGTAACATACTTCTTCAACGGCAACCGCCCTGGAGAATTTGACAAGAACCTTGAAACATACGTAGAAGTTCCATCTGATGTTGTTCCTTTTGAACAGCGCCCATGGATGAAGTGTGCAGAAATTACAGACAAAGTAATAGAAGCAATTGAAAGCGGCAAATACCAGCACATCCGCCTTAACTACCCTAACGGAGACATGGTAGGACACACAGGCGTATTCAATGCAGTTGTATGTTCTATGGAAGGAATGGACCTTCAGCTTGGACGCCTTAAGGCAGCCATTGAAAAGGCCGGCGGCATTCTTTGCCTTACAGCAGACCACGGCAACAGCGACGACATGTACGAACACAAAAAGGACGGCTCTGTTGCAATGGGTGCAGACGGCGAACCAAAGCCAAAGACATCACACAGCCTGAACCCTGTTCCAGGAATCATTTACGACCCGGAATACAAGGGCGAATATGAACTTGAACTTAACAGCGGCCTTGGCATTTCTTCCTGGCCTGCAACATTAATGCAGCTTATGGGTTATGAACCGCCAGCAGACTACGACAAATCTATGATCAATTTGAAGTAAGTAGCAAAAGAAACTTCAGCCCGCACTTGTTTAAGTGCGGGCTTTTTTGTTTTTGCGGCAGTAAGCAACGTCAGACTGAACTTCAGGGTCTGCAAAAAAAAGTTTCCAGTATAACCGAAACTCTTTATAAAAATAGTAAAAATTTCTAGTATAGTAGAAACTTTTAGTTGACAGGCAAAAACTTTCGGTTATAATGGAAACAATTATGAACCAGAACCTTATTTATAGAAAATATGCCGAAAATATCATCTCATCTTATAAAGACAAGCCTGTCATAAAAGTAATTACAGGCATCCGCCGTTCTGGAAAATCCTTTCTCTTAAAGCTAATAAAAGAAACCCTATTAAAAACAGAAAATCCTGATTGCATCATCTATATTGATTTTGAAGACTTTGATAATTCAAGTTATCTTGACTTAAACTATCTTTATTCTTTCATAAAAACACAAAGTTCAAAAACAAATAAAAAACTTTATCTGCTTTTTGATGAAATACAGGAACTTGACGGATGGGAAAAATGCATAAACAGCCTGTATGCATCAGAAACCATTGACTGCGACATTTACATAACGGGCAGCAATGCAAAACTGCTATCTTCAGAACTTACAACTTACATTTCAGGCAGATACGTAAACATAGAAGTTCAGCCGCTTTCTTACAGAGAATTCCTTACGTTCCACAAACTGGCGGACAGCGACAAAAGTTTTGAAAAATTCATTACACAAGGCGGGTTCCCTGGCTTAAAAGACATGAATACGGATGATTCAGTAAAAAAATATTTAGAAGGAATTTATTCTACCGTTTTATTAAAAGACATAATCCGACGAAACAATATCCGTGACGCAAACATGCTTGAAAAAATCATTCTCTATATCTGCGACAACATAGGCAATATTTTTTCTGCAAATAAAATTGCACAATTTATGAAGTCCCAGCAAAGAAAAATAAGCGTTGAAACAATTTACAACAACCTAAAATACTTACAGAATGCGTTTTTTATCTACAAAGTTCCGCGTTACGACCTAAAAGGCAAGAAAATCCTTGAAACAATGGAAAAATATTATATAGCAGACCAGGGACTAAAATATTTTTTACAGGGATTTAAACAGGATTATATAAGCGGAATTCTTGAAAATATAGTTTTTCTGGAACTGATTCGCCGCGATTATAAAGTCTTTATTGGAAAAACTGGTGATCTGGAAGTTGATTTTGTAGCAGAAAAAAACGGCGAAAGGATTTACATTCAGGTTACCTATCTTCTGGTAGATGAAAAAACAATTGCAAGGGAATACGCTCCCCTTAAATTAATAGAAGACAACCATCCCAAAATGATACTTTCCATGGATTCCCTGCCCGACTCTAACACAGACGGAATCATCCGCATGAATTTACGAAAGTGGATTTTAGAAGAATAGATGGAATTATTGACAACGCTGCAAAAAAATCACTATTCCTTTAGCAGTTCATCGGCGGTGGTGTTCAGAATTCTGGCAAAAACCGCAAGTTCAATATCAGTAACAAATCTGGCATCGCTTTCTATGCGCTGAATGGCATTTTTATCTAAATCTATTCCAAACAGCTGAAGTTTATCTAGCCTTTTAATTTTATACGGCAGATTTTGTCTTTTGTATTACACTGTCTTTGTAGAGGACTACATCTTTGATTGTGAGCTTTTGTATTGCCGGCTACAAAGCATAAATATCATTCAATAATTTTATAAGTTTATGTCCCATTGCTTCTGCAAGATTAACCGGAACGGCATTTCCTATTTGTTTATATTTATTTGTAAGAGGTCCCATAAATTCCCATTCATCAGGAAAAGTTTGAATTCTTGCATATTCACGAACAGATAAAGGTCTTGTTTTTAAAGGATGGCATCGTTCTGTTTGTTTTTGAGCCGGCGAACATGTAAGCGTTAAAGAAGGTTCATCTAACGATAATCTTCTTGCCATTCCTGTTTTACCACCATCTAAATAAAAACTTCCTTTCATATATTCTTTTTGAATATCAATAGGCAAATCTCTCCAATCTCCACCTTGAGGAACTAAAGACAATATTTCAGCTTTTCTTTTTGGGTATTTTTGACATTCGCTTTCAGGAACATCAGAATCAAAAAGTTCACCTTTATAAAACGCATCTCGTAATGTCATAACCCTTTTATAAGGACTAGGCCATTCAAAACAGACTTTGTCTGCATAGTCTTTTCTTATACCAACTAAAAATATTCTTTCTCGTTTTTGGGGAACCTTATACATAACAGCTCTTAGAACTCTAGGTGGAACAAGATAATATCCTAATTCATCAAAACTTTAGAGATTATCTTAAAAGTATTTCCATTGTCATGAGTTAATAAACCCTTTACGTTTTCTCCAAGAAAAACTTTTGGCTGAATTTCTTTAATTGCTCTGGCAAACTCAAAAAACAAAGTACCTCTAGTATCTTCAAAACCTTTTTGATTACCAGCATACGAAAATGCCTGACAAGGGAATCCGCCAGAAAGAAAATCTACTTCTCCTTTGTAACAATTAAAATCAATATTATGTACATCATCTTCAACAACATTTAAATTTGGTCTGTTTTTACGTAATGTTTCACAGGCATATTTATCAAATTCATTAAGCAAAACAGGAGAAAATCCTGCTTTCTCAAGTCCTAGAGCTAATCCTCCCGCACCTGCAAAAAGTTCGATTGATTTGTAAACTCTATCTGGTTTTATATTTTTCTCACTATTCCATTTTGAACTTATCATTTGTTTGATTTCAGGAATATCCAATTCTTTTAACTGAAAATAATTCTTGTTATCCTTTTTTAGGGATACTTTAATTTTTTTTGTATTAATCCAGCTTTCAACCGTTCTATTAGAGACACACAAAACACTTGCTAAATTTGTTTCACTTATGCAATCAATCATAATTTATTAAATCCTTCGTAAGTCTTGAATGATAACAAATATAAACTTTTTAATATGTCAGGTGAAATTTCCTTTAGTTCTTTAAAAACTGTATTCTTACTTTTTTCTAATTTTCCTTCAGCAATGACATCATCTATAATTAAAGGGAGAACTTTACACAATCTAAAAAAAGCATCTTCCTGATTAAATACTATCTTATAGAATTGATCCATTGATATTCTTCTTATTCTTTCATGAGAAAACTTTTTACCGTCAACCATAGTAGCCCAACTTATATTTTGAGAACATTTCGCAATAACCTCAACAAGATAACAAACAGCTTTATCATCCTCTAAAAGCTTTGACTGCATTTTTAGATAAGTTTTTTGCGCAGCAGCAGAATTCATTGTGTTATGCTTATTTTTTACCTCACAGAAAATATGTTTATCATGATTAGTAACGTCAAAACCTCCGTCAACACCATTTGCTGGGACTTCCCACCCATTACCGGCAAGCTTAAAAATATTCTGATGAAAATAACCAATATAATTAGAATTTGTCTTATCAATCTATCTTATGCATTCGGCTTCAATAGTTTCTTTGTAGGTTTTATTATAAACCTTTGAATCAAATGTCAATTTGATAGGATCTACAAGATTTTTATTAAAAGACTCCAAGTCAATATTATAACGATATTTAGATACAGTTTCCTTTACATGATTGAATATTTGTTCGTCTGAAAGAAATCCTAAATTATATTTATTTTTACAAATCATAAAATAAACCCTTATTGCATTAAATTATAACTTCAATTTTAATATCTTTGAAGTTGCCGTATTTATTCTAGTTTCTACTACATATTACATATATCAGAAAACCGGCTGTTAATAAAGAAGGTTTTATCATGTTCCTAAAACAAACCCATAGATGCCCCCTTTCTGCAAAGAATTGCCAGCCTTTACGGATTTTTAAGTTTAACTATACATTCAAACAGGAAAGCTGTCAAATTTTGTTTTGCCACACACAACGCTATTGTTTTGCCATGCACACCAGTACTGTTTTGCCCTACACACCAGTACTGTTGTGACACACACAACGGCAGCGTTTTGTCATACACAACGGCACTGGTGTGCCTTACGCAAAGGTATTGTTTTGCCTTGCACAACAAAAAACAGTAATTTTGATTGACAACGTATACCAATACACTGATAATAAAACAAGAGGTAAAACAATGGCAACGGCACAGACTCAAATCAGAATTGATTCAAACATAAAAAAACAGGCAAGCGATTTATTTGCTACCCTTGGACTAGACCTATCCAGCGCAGTAAATCTTTTTTTGCGCCAGTGCATTATGCGGGAAGGCCTGCCTTTTGCAGTGGAACTTCCGCACTACAGCAAAAAAACTCTGGATGCCATGGAAGAAGCCAGGCGTATTTCTTCAGACACTTCTGTTCCTGCATATAAAACAATGGAAGAATTTAAAGCCGCACTTGAGGACTAATGCGCGCATCAAGACCTTTAGTAACAGCCCTCAATGTGTTTGAGTAATGGCTCTCAAGGTGCTTTAGTAATGGCTCTCAATGACCTTGAATAACAGCTTTCAAGGTGCTTTAGCAATAGTTCTAAATTTTTAAGTTAATAACTTAAATTATTCAATTAATAAAACTTGACGCAATAAATAAGTTAGATTATATTTAAAACAACAGAAGGTAATCGCATAAGCGACTTTGCCTCTGTGGTTGTTATTAAACAGCTCACCTAGGGTTAGGCACTGTAGGTGAGCTTATTTTATCCTTTCTTATTACTTGAAATCGTTGCAATAATAAATGTGGCCTATCCTACAGCAATGTCTTGCAATTGGGCAGTTTGTTAGACCAGCCCATGGCCTTGCCAAAGCCTAGGATTTCTTCTTTTTCCTTATCACCGGCCTTGTTCAGTTCTTCAAGGTACTGTATAAAGCCCGGAATGCCGCCAATGTCATCAAAAACAGAAAATCCGTCCAAAGAAAGGCACAGCGGCTTTCTTGTTTCATTAACCTTTGCTACTTTTTCCAGCAAATCATTGTGTTCAATGTTTTCAAGGTTAAAGACGGCAGCATCTTTTGTGTAATAGCAGTCTTCTAAAATAACATCAACCTTCCAGCCGTCTCCATAGTCATAGGCATAGTTCAGTTTTTTTGCTACGGGAATAACAGGCAAGTTTACTTTGCTTTGCATTTTCTGCCGTTTTTGAAAACCATTAATTCTTTCTAATATATCCTCGCTTTCACAAGCCTTTGCAGGAATCAAAACTTCTGCTAGCGGCAGCCGTTCAATCATTTCTGTCATCTGCCCCTGGAATTTCTGCTGAATAAAATCTATGGAAGCATCCTGAATTGACACAACCTCTGGCTTTATTTTGTCAGGATCAATTCCTTTTTCCTTAAGTTCCATATATTCTTCAAAGCTTAAGTTTTTTTCTACCAAAGGATTACGCCGCATCATGTCGGTAACAACTTTCAAAGACATGGAATAGTCTTCTACCTGGCACCTGTATGTATATGGGCCTGTGTATTTTTTTGCAAGCCAGTTTTTAATGCTTCCCTTTTCGTAATCGTCATCGCCATAGTATTCTTCAAATTCATCATAGGGGAACCTGAAGTAAATGCCGCACAAATCTGCCCAGCGTGTAAAAAGCCCGTCATGCTTGCAAAGACCATGGTCACCGGGAACATTCTTTCCGTTTGTAAGCATTTGAAAAACTTCTTCTGGCAGGGTGTACTAGTGCAAATGACTGTTCTGCCAGCCGAATGCCCTTTGTATTACGTAATGAAGTGCATGGAGCGTAATGTCTGCAGGAACAAGAATCTGCCGGGTAATTCCATTTTTTACCATGCCCAATGACTTTAGGATATTTTCATCTTTAGAAGAAAGCTTGCCAGCATCTAAAGAAAGGTTTAGCTTTAATACTTCCGGCTGCTTTTTAATTTTGCCGTAATAATTCTTATCAAAATTCAATTGCTGTATTTCTTTATCTTTATTTGTGGCCATAATTTTCCCCTAAAAATAATTTTTTACATTATAAAATCTAAGCTTAAAAATTACTATATGTTTTTAGTTTAAGCAAAGAATCTAGCATTGCTTTTCAATCTATACACAAGTTTTCTTTCCCATTTTCCTAAAAATTATTATCTTTATAATATGACTTACGGGTATATTCGCGTCAGCACGGACAAGCAGACGGTTAAAAACCAGAGCTTTGAAATAGAAGAATTTGCCGCCAGAAATAAAATCAGCATAGACAGCTGGATAGAAGAAACTGCAAGCGGCACAATCACGCCGGAACACAGGGAACTGGGAAAGCTTATAGAAAAAATCAGCAATGGCGATTTAATTATCTGCTCAGAACTTTCACGCCTGGGCAGAAGCCTTTTTATGATTATGTCTATTTTAAATAAGCTTATGGAAAAAGGCGCGCGTGTCTGGACTATAAAAGACGGCTACAGGCTTGGGGACGACATTCAGTCCAAGGTGCTTGCCTTTGCTTTTGGTCTTTCTGCAGAAATAGAAAGGAACCTGATCAGCCAGAGGACAAAAGAAGCCCTGGAACGCAAAAAGTCAGAAGGCAAAAAACTTGGGCGGCCGCAGGGTTCCCTAAATAAAATTTGCATACTTGACGGCGCGGAACTTGGCACTTCCATTATGATTATACACGGAATTTCAATTAACCAGATTGCAAAGCTTTACGGCGTGCACAGGAAAACCGTTGCCACATTCATTAAAAACAAAAAGCTGACTTCAAAAGAAAACATTGAACGCACTTTACAGCTGATTGGATAGGTTTAAAACAAAAATCCCCTGAGATTCTTCAGGGGATTTTTTATTTCCTTCTTAAACCTGCAATTTAGTCTTTCTTAACTTTTGTAAGTTTTGCCATTTTGTTGTAGATTTCTGTGTTGTCGTAGAAACCTGCAAAGTCGTTCTGGCCTGCACCCAAGGCAAAAACCGGAACAGGCAAACCTGTATGGCTGTTGCTTGTCCAGCCAAGGCCGCTCTTTGCGTTAAGGACATGTGTAATTGTAATTGTCAAAGGTTCATAAGTTCCGTAAAGGTCATATTCCTGCTGATTGCGTGACTTATCATTTTTCATTGTTTTTGCGTATGCTGTCTTGATTCTGTTAAGTTCGTAATCTGTAAGGACAAGTCCGCCGTTCTTGTCAGAACCATTGCTTCCAGGCATTTTAAGGCCGAAGAGCTTTTCTACATCTGCCATTACATCTTCAAAAGAAGTCTGGTTTTTCTTGTAGTTTACAACATAGTCTGAATCAAACTTTGCGTAAGAGATTTTCTGACCGTCTAATGTGCGGAAGAAAAGGTTGTAGTCTGTTCCTGCATAGCCGATTGTAAGTCCACCAGTTTCGTGGTCTGCTGTTACAAGAATCAAAGTTTCCTTTGGATGCTTGTTGTAGAATTCAATTGCTTCTTCTACTGCGCTGCTTAAAGCAAGTGTATCTGCAATTGAAGAGCGTGCATCGTTGGCATGGCAAGCCCAGTCTACCTTTCCGCCTTCTACCATCATGAAGAAACCTGTCTTGTTGTCAAGAAGTTCAATACCCTTCTTAACGTAGTCACGCAAAGCCCATTCGCCTTCCTTGCGGTCGTTGTCGTAGTTCATGGCCTTTGCATCTGCAAGTGTTTCTGCAATGATGATTGCCTTGTCTCCGTTTTCAAGGTTAGAAGCAGACTTCTGGTTAAAGCAAACCTTATAACCTGCCTGTGTTGCAAGTTCATAAATGGAAGTCTTGTCCTTCTTTTTATCCTGCGGGTCCATTAAGTCTCCGCCTGCAAAATAGTCAAAGTTAGAAGCAACAAGTTCCTGACCGATTGCATAATTAGACTTGCGGCTTGCCTGGTGTGCATAAGTTGCAGCAGGTGTTGCGTGGTTAAGGTTTACAGTAGAAATTACGCCAATCTTCCACTTTTTCTGGTCGCGCAGCTGTTCAGCAATTGTGCGGTATTTAATCTTCTTTGTAATGTCTACGTTGATAGAAGAAGAATGTGTTTTGTTTCCTGTAAAGATTGAAGTTGCTGTAGAAGCAGAATCCGGTGCAAAAGAAGTTGCATCGTATGTGCTTGCAGAACCTGCTACAGGGAAGTCGTAGAAGCTTAATGCCTTCATGTAAGGGCTGTCTTTTGGATTTTCTGATTTCTTTACAACATCAACGATGCCTGCTGCGTCTTTACCTGCAAAGTAGGCAGCACTCTGAATCTGAGGGTAGCTCATTCCGTCACCGATAAAAACAAAAACGTATTTAGGTGTTCCCTTTCCGTCTTTTGATGCAGTGATTTTTGTTTCTGCACTTAATGTTGCTGTTCCAAAAGCTGCCATTAAAGCAACTGCTGAAAGAAATAGTCTTCCTGTTCTTTTCATATTAGTTCCTTGCCATCAGGTTTTGTTCTTTTAAATTTTTTACCCCGATGACAAGGCTAATATAAACAATATGAATTAAGTTTTTATTAAATAAAAGTTAAATCCTTGTAAAGGGTAAGAAATTGACTATAAATACTTTTTCATTTCTGCGCCGTTTACGCCGGCAAACAGTTCTATAAGTTTTTTGGCAGGACTTCCGTTTATTTTCTGCAGAAGCACTTCTTCTATCTGGAAAAAACCAACGTCGGCGCTCATGTGCACTTCTATCCTTATAGGGCTTTCTGTGCCTGCAAGTATTTTTACTTTTTCAATTGAATTGGCAGAATACTTATGAATGTCTCCTACAGTGGGATTATTCTTATTCAGTTCCATAGGGATCCTTGCCCTGCCCTTTGTCATGTCGCAGCCGTCTGCAATCTGTATCAGTCCTGCTTCAAGGGAATGTATTTTGCGCGTGCCCATGTGGCCTAGAATTCCTTCCATGGCAAGGGACCTTATTACAATGCGTCGTTTTAAATTCTGCGCACCCGGCAAAAACTCTTCAAGAATTCTGTTTATTATATTGTAAGAAATAATGCCTGAATAAAGTTCGTGGTCCTGGCGTCCTATGGTCATGCCAAAGTCGTGCATAAAGCCTGCCATGATTACTGCACAAAGGCTGTCCGTAAAAGTTCCTGTCTGCTCTTTTTCTAATGACGTCTGAATATTGCCCTGATGCAATATTTTTATCATTTTAAGGGCATTGCGGCATACAGTCCTCATGTGCACAGGACCGTGGTCGTTAAAGCCCAGGCGCACAATGGCAACGCTGTTGGCATAATCCTGAATTGCCTGTATTTCTTCGTCGTCTATAAGGCGTTCCAGTATTTTAAGAGGCAGTTCGTCTTTTTCTTCTGTAAGTTCAATTATTTCTTTTGTAATTGTAATAAGCTTTTCATTAATGCTCAGTTCCTTTGGAGATTTCATTATTTTTCCTTGTTAATAAAGTTCCTGCAATTAAAGCGGTTAAGGGTGCCGTCATGGCAAGGCCGAAGCTTCCTGCAATGGTATTTATAATTTCGGCAGCAACAATATTATTGTTCAGTATATTGTAGACAGGCGTTCCCTGTGCCATAAAAGTCATAAGCAGTGCAATGCAGGTTCCCGAATATGCAAGAAGCAATGTAGTTGTCATTGTTCCCATGGCAGCCCTTGCAACGGTCATACCGGATTTTATAACTTCTTTGCGGCTTATGCCAGGACAATTGCGCACAACTTCACCTACTGCCGATGTAATGTCCACGCTTAAATCCATTACGGAACCACTGGCACCGATACAGACTGAAGCCATGAAAATCTGGGTCAGGTTAAGATACTGAAAGCCGGAATATAAAAGTGCTTCAGAATTAGACATTACGGCACCGTGTATATGAAAAGCCTTGCTGCAGATTATGGAAAGCATCATGGCAAAAACAATTCCGCTCATGGCACCGCAAAAAGATGCCGCAAGTTTTCTATTTAAACCGTAAACTAAAAATAAAATTATAAAGGTCATTATGGCAATGGCAATCAAGCCCGTAACAATCGGGTTAAAGCCTTTTAAAAACAAAGGAACAACGATTTTCCATAATGCCAGAACAGTTATTATAAAAGAAAGGACGGACCTTAAACCTACACCACGGGCAAAGGTAATTAAAAATATAGCAAAGGCTAAAGCAAGAAAAAGTTCGCCATGCAGGCGGTAATAGTCAATTAAATTTACGGAAATTATTTCTTCCCCGTCATGGTGAACTATACACTGAACTGTATCAGAAGTTTTAAAAAGCTTATCCTGAGCAAGGCTGCCGCCAAGCATGTTCCAGCCGTCTGCAGTCTGTCCCTTAAACTTTCCGTCTAAAAACTCAACGCTGCACACCTGCTGCCCTGTGCGGATTAAGCCTGTATCAATGATGCTTGTGTTATCAACGGATAAAACTTTAGCCCTGCACTTTACTGCGTCCTTAAACTGCAAGGCACCTTCAAATCCTGTGGGCAGCAATGCAAGAACAGTTATTATTGCAATTGTACCCGCAAGGAAAAAAAGTTTTTGTCTTGATAATTCAAATATTTTATTCATTGAATTATTCCATGTCTCCTACAAGAGCATAGATAACCCATCTTGCAATGTTTACGGTGTGGTCGCCGATGCGTTCTATAAACTTTACGATCAAAAGATAATCAAGGATAACTTCGCCTTCGTCTGTCTGGCGGATTTTTTCGATTAATTCTTTTTTTACAGTATGATAAAGTTCGTCTATTTCATCATCCATGGCAATTACGTTCTTTGCCATGTTGTAGTCTTTCTGAATAAAGGACTGAACGGCATCATGCAGCATGCTGATGATTTTTGAAGACATTTCAGTAAATTCATTCATCTTGCCGTATTTAAAATCTGAAAGATGAATTACTAAATCTGCAATGTCTACTGCATGATCGCCTATGCGTTCCATATCCGTTACCATTTTTAATGCTGCCGTTACAACGCGCAGGTCTGTAGCTACAGGCTGCTGCTGAAGCAGAAGCTTTATACAAAGGCTTTCAATGTCCCGTTCCAGCTTGTTAATGTTTTCATCATTTTCTGAAATCTGCTTTGCCACATCCTTGTCGCTGCCCATTAAGGCAACCATGGAATTTTCAATGGCAATTTCAATCATCTTTCCCATGTTGATTAATGAACCATTAAGTCTCTGGAATTCTTCTTCGTATTTATTTCTCATTGTTTTCTCCCATACTTATTTATTTTGCCAGCAACTTGATTTATAAAAATCAATTTTATAAATCAACCGAATCTGCCGGAAATGTAATCTTCCGTTTTCTTCATTTTTGGCTTGCTGAAAATCTGTTCCGTATTGCCTTCTTCTATGATTTCTCCAAGTAAAAAGAATACGGTCTTGTCGCTGATTCTGACTGCCTGCTGCATGTTGTGGGTAACAATTACGATTGTGTATTTGTCTTTAAGTTCCATAACGCAGTCTTCTATTTTAGAAGTAGAAATTGGGTCCAGGGCAGATGTAGGTTCATCCATAAGAAGAACATCAGGCTGAACAGCAAGGGCACGGGCAATGCAAAGACGCTGCTGCTGGCCGCCGCTTAATGCAAGGGCAGACTTTTTTAAGTTGTCTTTAAATTCGTCCCAGATGGCTGCGTTGCGCAATGATGTTTCTACAATTTCATCAAGTTCGCTCTTTCTTTTAATGCCGTGGGTTCTTGGGCCGTAAGCAATATTGTCGTAAATGCTCATTGGGAACGGGTTTGGTTTCTGGAATACCATTCCTACATTTTTTCTTAAAGTATTTACGTTTACCTGCTTGTCCAGAATGTTTGTGCCGTCAATTAAAATCTGGCCTTCTATCCTGCAGCCTTCTACCATATCGTTCATTCTGTTTATGGATTTTAGCAATGTAGACTTACCGCAGCCGCTTGGCCCGATGAATGCCGTAATTTTATTTCCTTCTATTCCAAGATTTATATTTTTAAGAGCGTGAAAATTACCGTAATACAAATCAAGGTTTTCAATTTTAATTTTGTTTTCCATATTCACTCCATTCCGTCAAAACTATTTCTTTATTTTCTTTGCAACAAAACTTGCTGCCGCATTAATTCCGATTACCATTACAATAAGGACTACAGCCGTAGCAAAGGCCTGGTTTACATGAAGTCCTTCTGAGCTTAAAACATACATGTGAATTGCTAAAGTTCTTCCTGAACCAAAGACGTTGGCAGGAATCTGTGCTACAGTTCCGGCGGTGTAAATCAAGGCTGCAGTTTCACCAACTACACGGCCTGTTGCAAGGATAACACCGCTTAAAATACCAGGTACGCTGCTTGGAAAAATGATTTTGAACACTGTCCTCAGCTTGCCTGCACCAAGACCAAAACTGCCTTCCCTGAAGCTGTCAGGAACTGCCATAAGTGCTTGTTCCGTTGTCCTCATTATTGTAGGCAGAATCATGATTGCAACTGTTGCAGCACCTGCCATTATGGAATAGCCCCAGCCTAAGAACACAACAAACAGAAGCATTCCGAAAAGTCCGTATATAATAGAAGGAATACCAGTTAAAGTTTCAGTCGTTAAGCGAACTATTTTAACAAACTGATTTCCTTTTCCGGAATATTCAACAAGATAAATTGCACTGCCTATTCCAAGTGGAACAGAAATTGCAAGTGCAAGAATTGTCATTACAAATGTATTTACAAGTGCAGGTATTACGGAACAGTTTTCTGATGTATACTTTGGACTGAAAAGTTCTGCCGTTAAAAACGGAATTCCGTTTATAAGAATATAACCAAGCATAAAGAGTATCAGGATAAAGGTAATGCCTGCACAAGCGTAAACCGCTGCCTTTATTGATAAAGTTTTTGCCTTTTCTTTTTCCATAACCTAACCTCTGTTTTTTCCCTTAACAAGATTGAAACACAAATTAATAAGAAGGATAAACACAAAGAGGACTACGCCGGTAGCAATTAAAGCTTCCCTGTGCAAGTCCGCTGCATAACCCATTTCTATAACAATGTTTGCCGTTAAAGTACGCACGCCTTTAAGAATTGAATCAGGGATTCTTGCCTGATTGCCGGCTACCATAATGACTGCCATTGTTTCTCCGATGGCACGGCCGATTCCTAAAATGATTCCTGCCATGATTCCTGACTTTGCTGCAGGAAGGACTGCAAGAAATACGCTTCTTTCGTGTGTTGCACCTAAAGCACGGCTGCCTTCATAGTAAGAAAGGGGAACTGCATTTAATGAAGTTTCGCTTACAGAAATTATTGTAGGCAAAATCATCATGCCTAAAAGCAGGCTGGCAGTAAGAATAGAAGAACCGTTGCCGCCAAAAACATTCCTTACAAAAGGAACAATTACCATTAAACCAAAAAATCCATAGACAATACTTGGAATACCGGCAAGCAGGTCAATGGATGGTTTCAAAATCTTGTGCAGCCATGCCGGACAAAACTTTGAAAGAAAAACAGCTGTCATTAAACCAACAGGAACTCCGACAATTATTGCGCCAGCTGTTACATAAAAACTTCCAACAATCATTGGGAAAATACCATAAAGATCATTAGCAGGTTTCCATTTGTTTCCGAACAAAAAGTTCAGGAAGCCAATTTTGTGCATGGCAGGAATGCCATTTGCAAAAAGGAACAGGCAGATAAACAAAACTGCTAAGATTGAAAAGGCAGCACACATTAAGAATATTATTTTCCAAATCTGCTCTTTATATTTCATACAAACCCCAATCTAATTTTATTTCCTTACAAAGAATTAAGAATTGCGGACTTCCTTTTGGTTTCCGCAATTCCCTTTACATTAATTCAGTTTTTTATTTAACCTGGTTCCACTTAGAAACTTTAGCTGTGAAGATGCTTTCTACCTGAGCCTTAGACAGGTTTTCTACCGGGTTTTCCTTGTTTACTACAACTGCAATACCGTCAATGGCAATTGTAACTTCCTTTACGCCCTTAGACTTTTCAGAGTCCTTAAGACCGCGGCTTGCCATACCGATGTCGCATGTTCCGTTGATTGCGTTTGTAACGCCAGTTGTTGAATCACTTGTCTGAAGTTCAATCTTTGCATTTGGGTTTACGCTCTTGTAAGCTTCAATAAGTTTTTCCATTACAGGAGAAACTGAAGAAGAACCTGCTACAACGATTTTTCCGCTTACCTTTGATGATGTATAAGGCTGAATATTCTGAATCTTAATGTACTTGTTCTTTTCGATGATGTTCTGTCCGTCGTTGCTAAGGATAAAGTTTACAAAGTCCTTCGAAACATCAGAAAGATTGTCCTTTACAGCAATGTTAAACGGACGGCTGATTTTGTAAGAACCGTTGTTGATGTTGGCAACTGTTGCATTTGCTCCGTCAATCTTTACAGCCTTTACAGAATCGTTTAATGAACCGAGTGAAACATAACCGATTGCGTAGCGGTCACCTGCAACGCTTGTAAGCATAACTGCAGTTGAGTTTGTAATTGCTGCTTCGTCTGTTGTGTAGTCAACCTTTTTGCCGTTTGCATCTTTCTTTTCAATTCCGAAAAGTTCAATAAAAGCACCGCGTGTTCCTGATCCGTCTTCACGGCTTAAAACAGAAATTGATTTCTTGCTATTGAATTTTGGTGCTGCAAAAGCAAATCCTACAGATGCCATAATCAAAGCACCAGCCATTGTTTTCTTCAAATTGATTTTCATATAATCCTCCAGAAATTAAGTCCGGGTTTCAAAACACACCCTTAACTTTTTCTGATAAACAATCTAAAGTGCAAGTGTTAAATTTATGCGAAAGAATTGTTAAGGAAAGGTAAATTCAAAAATAAAAATACAGTTTATCTAATAGACAGAAATTGCCTGTAGTTTTATAATGATTCCATGCAGAACATTCATAACATTTGGGAAACACCTGAGATTCAGTCTTTAAATCGTCTTCCATCAAGAAGCCCCCTTATACCTTACGAAAGCAGCGCAAAGGCAGAAAAAGAAACTGCCATGGGCCCTGTTGCCTGCCCTGCACCTTCAAGCAATTTTTATAAATCCTTAGACGGCCAGTGGGATTTTGCTTTTTTTAATTCCCCGTTAAAGGCTCCGACGGCTAAAACAAAATGGAATAAAATAAAGGTTCCCCTTTCATGGACAATGCAGGGATACAGCACCCCTCACTACACCAACGTGCAGATGCCCTTTGATTTAGTTCCGCCCAATGTGCCGGAAGAAAACCCTACAGGTTACTACAGGCTAAAAACAAAAGTGCCTGCAGGATGGGAAGGCCGCAGAATTGTCCTTCATATAGGAAGTGCAGAAAGCGTAGTAATTTTATACATTAACGGCAAGGAAGCAGGTGCATCCAAAGACACCAGGCTGCCGTGTGAATTTGAACTTAATCAGTTCCTAACGGAAAAGCAGGCAGCAGGCAAAGAAGAATTTGAAATCATCATAAAGGTTGTAAGATGGTCAGACGCCAGCTATATGGAAGACCAGGACCAGTGGTGGTTTGGCGGAATCCACAGAAGCGTTTATCTGTATTCAACGGAAAAAGTTTTTATTGCAGACGTAAAGGCATTGACATGCGTTAGATGGAATGAGGACAAGGCAGAAGGCATTTTACCGCTGGAAGTAAGCCTGGGCTATTCAGAACTTGCTGGTTCAACAATAAAAGAAAAGCAAAGTTCAATAGACAAAAAGGAATTTACCGTTGCCTACAAAATCTGCCGTCTTGAAGGAAGTGCAGAAAAAGGCAAGGCAGGCAAAGTTATTGCTTCTGATAAAATTCCATGCAGCCTTGATATACGCAATACACTTGCCACGGCAGCAAAAGAAATTGTCATTAAAAGGCCTGAACTCTGGAGCAGCGAAAATCCTGCACTTTATATAGTAACTGTTTCCCTTTACCAAGGCAGCCGCCATATAGAATCTTCTGCACTGACGCTGGGTTTTAAATCCGTTGAAATAAAAGACAGAAAACTTCTGCTTAATAAAAAGAAAGTTTACATTCACGGCGTAAACCGCCACGAACACAACGAAGCCACGGCAAAAACCTTAACCACGGAAGAAATGGTTCAGGAAGTTAAGCTTTTAAAGAACTTTAATTTTAATGCCGTGCGCACATGCCACTACCCCGATGATGAACGCTGGTATGAACTTTGCGACCGTTTTGGCATCTGGATTCTTGACGAAGCAAATATAGAAAACCATGCCTACTACGATGTTTTAAGCCGCAGCGAAACATGGCTAAATGCCTACATTCAGCGCACACAGAGAATGGTTCTGCGAGACAAAAACCATGCCTGCATTTTCGGCTGGTCCCTTGGCAACGAAAGCGGCAACGGCCAGAACCTTTACGCCACAGGAAACTGGATACGCGGCTTTGATTCTACACGCCTTGTGCATTACGAAGGCTTTGTGCGCCCGAAGATTCATCAGGGAGACTTTACATTAGAAAGCCTTGGCTTTGGAAAAGGACAGACAGATTTAATAAGCCCAATGTACCCAAAAATTGAACTTATAAAGGAATATGCAAAAAAAGGAAAAGACTACAGGCCAATAATCATGTGCGAATACAACCACGCCATGGGCAACGCCAATGGAAGCCTTGCCGACTACTGGAAAGCCATTGAAAGCACACCTGGCCTGCAGGGTGGTTTTATCTGGGACTGGGTAGACCAGGGCATTGCAGCCTATGCAAAAGACGGCACAAAATACTGGAAATACGGCGGAGACTTTGGAGACAGCCCTACTGATTTTGATTTCTGCCTTAACGGCATTCTGTTTCCGGACAAAAGCGTAAAGCCTGCCATGTATGAATGCAAAAGGCTTTTTGCACCTGCAAGGTTTTATGCGGAAAACTTAAGCAAAGGTATTTTTGCAATTCAGAATAAATTTGATTTTACCACGCTCAATGTTCTTTATTTTGAATGGAACTTAATCATTAACGGGAAAGCCGCCGCCAAAGGAAAAGTAAAACTTGATTCCACCCTACCTGGAGAAAAGTTTACATTTGCAGTTCCGCTTTCTGACTATGTTAAAAAAGCAGAAAACAAAAATGCAGACATTCAGCTTAACGGCATTTTCAGATGGAACAAGGACACTGATTTTGCAAAGAAAGGTGATGTTGCTTCCATAGACCAGATTGAAATACAAAAAGGCAAAGGCTTTTTGGATTTTACTAAGCATGAAGCTAAAAACACAGACGCGGATTCTGCAGTTGAATCAATCAAGGCAAACATTGTCCACGCCTACACGGAAAACGAATGCTGCAAAAATAAACTTTGCCACATTAACGATATTCCTGTACCGTGGGATTTTGCCGGCAAGCCTACAAAGGAATGGATTAACGGTAACCTTATGGAACATCAGGAAAAGTTTGTCAAAAGTTCCATAAGCAAAAAGGCTTGCGGTTCTTATACCAGAATAGAAGTAAACCTTGAACTTTCCAGCAAATTAAGCGAATATCCAAGGGCAGGCATTATGATGCACATTCCCTTTGACTATAAGGAAATCATCTGGTATGGCAAAGGCCCCCATGAAAACTACAGCGACAGAAACTTTGCTGCACTAAAAGGCCTTTACAAAATGCCAATAGAAAAAATGGAAGTGCCTTACATTGTTCCCCAGGAAAACGGATTAAGGACAGGCACAAAATATATAGAACTTATTGCAGGCGGAAAAACTTTGCACATACAGAGCGACAAAGAATTTTCATTCAGCATTCTGCCCTATACACCGCAGGAACTTTTCCGATGCAAGCACACCTGCGAGCTTAAGAAAAGCAACAGCTGGATTTTATATATTGATGCTGCCCACCGCGGCGTTGGCACAGGTGCATGCGGTCCGGACACCCGTGATGAATATAAAATAAAACCCGGCAAGTTCAAGCTGAACCTGCGGGTGTGGTGATAGATGGAATTATGCTTGCAACTGCAACATTTTATGCATTTGCAAGCTGTTTAACCTGATCTATTGACAATCCGGTCCCTTTGCAACCTGCTCTAAAGGGAACCCCATTTTCAAGAAGTTTTTTGCAGTTTCTAATGCTTTCTGCAGAATTCCAGCTTCCTTGCCTTCGTCATAGCGGTTTCTGTCGTATTCTTCCTGATTAAATTCTGTTAAACTCATATTCATCACCTCTAACTTTTGACTTTGGAAAAATCCGTTAAGCATATTATTCTTTATAGCAAATTCCATGGCTTCGTCAACGGCATCTTCCTTATTCAAGCCATGTTTTATATTTGCCTTTATACGCTCTATGTATGCTGCATAATCATGCAATGGCTTGCATTTGACAAGTAAGCTTTCATTATGTCCTTTGTTTATGTTTACTAAAGTTGCTGACCATTCAAACTCACCATCAGATTTAGGGACTTCTGTTTAGAAATATGCTGCTGATACAATTGAGCAAAATAGATTTATAACTATTGGACTGTTCTAGTTTTGCGAATGCAAAACTAGTGGCAAAAGTTATTTGAACCAGACAATACTAAGAGGCAATGCTTTTGCCGGGCATGTTCGGATTCCAAGTAGACTGTTGCTCATACAAGTTCATCTGGCTGTCAATCAGAAACGATAAATCGTTTTTCATCGTTATATAGATGATGTTTTCAATCGTCGTCAGCTCTAAATCGTCTGGATTTTTGTAGTCAGAGCCGTTGAGCGCATTGTAAAGAGACAATAACCAATCCTTGTGTTCCTCCTTGCCGAAGATTGCCTTGAACAATCGATCCTTGTAGATTACATTGGGTTGTGTTTGTTGTGACATTATTTTCTCCTATAAAATAACTATTAGGAACTATGTCTTCTTGATAAAATAACATTAAGCCATGGATGGCGCATGTAAAGTTAAGCAAGAAAGACGTTCAAAAATTGACATGACGTCAATTTTTGAAACAAACTCCTTACTTATATATAATGGTAAAAAATAAAAAAACGTCACTTTTTTGCATTTGTCAAAAATGGCACGCTGCCCGTCTGTGGCAAGGCCTGCACGCCAGTCGATTTTTGCATTCTTTTTGTCCTGCTGATTGCTAATACCAATATCCTTGTATTCTACAAGAATCTGAATGCCGCAGTTGTTGCCGGCAGAAATTATATTTTCCACAGTGCGGATTACCACATGAGAACGCATAAAATGATTTAAATCGTCGCACTGGCTGCCTGTGCCGCCGGCACTAATAAAAAATGACTGATACTGTGACATAACAAAAAAAACGTCAGACCTTGAGCGTTCGCAGGTACCTGTACCTTAATGCTACCAGCACAAGGCTGACTAAAGTAATTTGCGTTTTACCGCAGGAAAAAACCGGTTCTAAAAACTTTTACAGGGATTACGGAAACTTACCTGCCCTGATAAAAATAATTGAGCTAGAGCGCACAACACGGAAACCAAGGTTATTGTTGCGGTTGTCCGGGTTGTTGTTGTTACGGTTAGAAACCGACGCGTTGTTGGCGTTGTTATACCAGCTGCCGCCACGGTTGACGCGGTTGTTGCCAGAAGCGGCGCCGACAACCTGTGTGCACGTTACGGCCTTTCCCTTTTATATTTACAGGTAATACCTGCAAAATCCAACTTCTTCTCCACCGCCTTAACGGCCACCAGAGGTGGCACTGGCCGCTTTAGGCGGCCCGGCGGTGGAGCACCTTTTAAGCCCGTAGGGCTTTTTAAAATTTAATTAGAACTGGCACGCACAACACGGAAACCATGGCTGAAGTCGCGGAGGACCGGGTTGCCGTAGTTACGGCAAGAAACCGACGCGTTGTTCGCGTAGTAACACCAGCTGCCACCACGGCTGACGCGGTTAGAGCCAGACGCGGCGCCGGTTGGGTCCGCCGCGCTGCCGCTGCTTAAACTGTCGCTGTACCAGTCATAGCACCATTCCCATACGTTGCCGCTCATGTCGTACAAGCCAAGGGCATTTGCTGCCTTTTTGCCAACTTCATGTGTTCCCATGCCGTCTGCACTGCTTGTAACGTCACTTGTGCCGGTTTCTCCTGTTTTGTTGTTATAGCAGTACCAGCCTACAGCATCAAGACCTTTATTTGATTGGTCATTGTAACTTGTGCCTTCTGCCTTGTCTGCTCCGCTGAATGTGTAGTTCCATTGCTTTTCTGGGTCTTGGTCTCCGCCTCTTGCTGCGTATTCCCATTCTGCTTCTGTTGGCAGACGATAGCCGTTGGCTTCTTTATTGAGCGTTACTGTGGCATCCGTAATGTTTCCGTAATCACTTACAGTTGTAACAGTAATGCTGTAGCATGGATTAAGTCCTTCTTTCTGGCTTAAAGCATTACAGAAATATACTGCGTCGTACCATGTAACGCCTTCTACAGGACGTTTTGCGTCTGTCTGTCCTGCAAGTCCATAATTACTGGATTTGCTTGCAGTACAATATGAAGGATTTGCGTTCAATGTTTTTTCTGTGCCGTCAACTGTTACTTTCTGGCCTTCCATTACGGCTTTGTACTGGCCTTGTGTTACTTCGTATTTTCCCATGTAGAAGTCGCTTAAAGTTACGGTCCTGCCTTCTATGAATACGCCGGTGTAATTATTTTCATTTTTTGCACCCGTAATTGTTCCGCCAACAACTTTTACAACTGGTGTATCGTCGTCATCATCGTCGTCATCACTGCATGACACGAATGAAAATGCAAGGCTTGCTGCCAGCATTAAACATAGGAATTTTGAAGTTTTCTTCATAATTTGCTCCTTTTTGGGGTTTTATTTTTAGGACAGTCAATTAAGGCTGCCTTTGGGTACTGTTTTCTGATCCCGAAACCAGTTTGGGATAACAAGGTGATGCCTTATGGGGGTTAAAACGCAAAAAGCCCGCAGAGCTGACTAATGCCAGCCTTGCGGGCTTTGGGTGAGTATTTATTTTGATGTTGTGTGCTGAATCTAAAAATATATGGTTTATGCCAACGGCCAACGGATTATGCGAGAAGTTTTGTTTATGTCAAGTGGACGGCTACTATTTACCAACTTTATCTCCATTTGTTTCTATATAAATGATACACGGCATAGTGCGGTTTGTAAAGCAAAAGTTCTGCACAACTGACACCAGCCTAGCTGAAAAGCATCCTGTCTGACAGGGTGCTTTCTTCTCCGCTGATGGTCTGGAACTTGGCAAGAAGGTCTGAAACCTGAAGCTTCTTTTTGTCTTCCCCGCTTACATCGTAGACAATGTGGCCGTCCAGCATCATTATAAGGCGGTTGCCATACTGAATGGCGTTGGACATGTTATGGGTTACCATAAAGGTTGTAAGGTGATCCCGTTCAACAAAATATTTTGTAAGTTCAAGAACCTTGTGTGCAGTCTTAGGGTCAAGGGCTGCCGTGTGTTCATCCAGAAGAAGAACCTTAGGCTTTTGCAATGTTGCCATTAAAAGTGTAAGTGCCTGACGCTGACCGCCTGAAAGCAAGCCTACCTTTGCATTCATTCTGTTTTCAAGGCCAAGTTCAAGCAGGGCAAGCTGTTCCTTGTAAAGCTTTTTTTCTTCTGCCGTTACACCCCAGCCCAAACCGCGCTTATGGCCGCGCCTGTAAGCAAGGGCAAGGTTTTCTTCTATTTCCATTGTGGCGGCTGTTCCAAGCATAGGATCCTGAAAAACGCGACCCAGGTATTTTGCACGCACATGTTCCTTTACGTTGGTAATGTCTTCCCCGTCTAAAACGATGGAACCTGCATCGGGCATGTAAACGCCTGCAATGTGGTTAAGCAAGGTGGACTTGCCTGCTCCGTTGCCGCCGATGACGGTAACAAAGTCTCCGTCGTTAAGGGTAAGGCTTACGTCTTTAAGAGCCTTTTTTTCCGTAATTGTTCCGGGATTAAATGTCTTTGAAATATGACTTATTGTTAGCATTTTAATACTCCAGTAAAAAGTCAAGAAGAATGTTTCAACATTCGATTGACTTTTTAGCGCATTTCGCAACGCAGTGAGAAATGCAGTTGATCTAAAGTTTGCAACGCAAACTTTGAAAGATAAAAACCGACGCTATTTCAGACGGTTTTATCATTACTGTTTTGCATATTGTGGTATGGATGGGAATTGGTTTGCCGGTT
>JALELH010000125.1 GCA_022768865.1 Spirochaetia bacterium | reverse complement strand
ACGCATTGAAACGCGGAGTTTAGCATCAAGGTTAGAAAGTGGTTCGTCGAACAAGAATACTTTAGGGTTACGAACGATTGCGCGTCCTACTGCAACACGCTGTCTCTGTCCACCGGAAAGTGCCTTTGGTTTGCGGTCGAGATACTGAGTAAGTCCAAGGCTAACTGCTGCTTCATCAACACGACGCTGGATTTCGCCCTTATCCATTTTGCGGATTTTAAGACCGAATGCCATGTTGTCATAAACTGTCATGTGTGGGTAAAGAGCATAGTTCTGGAATACCATGGCGATGTTTCTGTCCTTTGGCGGAACATCGTTCATAAGGTCACCATCAATAAGAAGTTCACCTTCAGAAATTTCTTCCAAACCTGCAATCATGCGGAGTGTTGTTGATTTTCCGCATCCAGATGGACCAACGAATACACAGAAATCGCGGTCTTCGATAACGATGTTGGCATTTTCAACAGCCTGAACGTTGCCGTCGTAAATCTTGCCAATACCTTTGAGTTCTACTTTTGCCATTTGAGGCCTCCCTAAGGGTTTATATTATGTTTCTTATTATAAATTCAAAAAAATCAGATGTCAAATTTTATTTTCAATATTTAATAAAAATTATGTTATTTACAATAAAAACTTACAGATGCAGTAAATTCATTACAGGCTTTTCGAGAAGGACAAAAACAATTGTAAACAAAACTGCAGGAAGATAGTTTGCTGTCTTAATCTTTTTAAGGCCCATTACATTTACGGCAATCATACAGATTAAAACTCCGCCGCTGCCAGTAAGTTCCGCAAGCATTACGTCAGAAACAAAGGGCTCAACGGCAACACTAAGCAAAGTAAGGGCACTCTGATAAACAAAAACGGCAATGGCACTGAAGGCTGTTCCGATTCCCATGGCGGCAGCAAAAGAAATTGCCATAAATCCGTCTAAAATGCTTTTTGTAAAAAGAATTGAATAATCTTTTTCTATTCCTGCTTTAATTGAACCTAAAATTGCCATGGCACCAACGCAAAAAAGGACGCTGGCATTAAGAAAGGCATAGGCAAAGTTTTTGTTTGCAGAAAGTTCTGCGGCTGCACCCTGCTGCTTCTGCTGACTTGCATTGTTTTTCAGCACAAGGCGTTCAAGGAATTTACCAAAAGAAAGGATTTTTGCATCAAGGTCAATTATTGTTCCTGCAATGCCGCCTAAAATTATGGCAAGGGTCAGATAACAGATGTTGCTATACTTAAATGCCATCTGCATTCCGATTACCAGAATTACAAAACCGGAGCCAGTCTGAATTACGTCTTCCATCTTTTCTGACATACGTTTAGAAAAAACAATACCAAGAAGGGAACCGGCAACAATGGCAATACAGTTTACAAAAACAGCAATCATAAGAACTCTGCCCTATTCAAAAATCATTTAAATAAAAAAAAGCAGCTACTTTTCAGTAACTGCTTTGCTGCGGAGAACCTGACTTGAACAGGCACAGCTCTCGCCACTAGCACCTCAAGCTAGCGTGTCTACCAATTCCACCATCCCCGCATCTGCGTTTCCGCAAATCGTGATTGTAATATATCAATTTGCAGGTTCCTTGTCAATAGAAAAACCTGAAAATTCAATATATTTTTATATTTTTATTGGGTGTTTCCAGCAGAAGAAGCGGCATTACCTGCAGAACTTCCATCCATTTCAAGGATTTTCTTTGCTTTTTTTGCATTGGCATTCTTTCTTTTCTGGCCGAATTTATAGACTTTCTTTGAATCTTTTTCTTCTTCCTTGTTTTCTTCTTCTACGGCATCCTGGGCAATTTCTTCCACTTTGGCACGGCAGGAAGAATATCTGCCTTTGGCCCACATGTCTAAGCCTGTTCCCTGTGTTGCCACATCAGCACTATTTAAATATTCACCGCAGATTTCAGCAAAAGAACCATTGTCATACTTTGCAAATTCCTTTCCAAGGGCATACCGCAAATCTTTCTGATACTTGACTTCGCTTTTAAACGTAGAACGGGCAAGTTCTATAACTTCATTTACACCGTTGTTTTCTTCAAGGAGAAAACCTGCAACCTTAGCCTTTACACCAGCGCCAGTTTTTTTGTCTTTCAGTATGCTGATAAGATATTCGTTGCCATCGGAAGTGTTGAGTTTAGCAATTACTTTGTAGGCTTTTTCCTTTACGTTTTTAAGTTCATCTTTATCCTTGCAGCGGAAAATCAGATAAGGAATTGCATCTTTCATCTGCCTTTTTTCTACTGCTTCAATTGCTTCCATGCGCACTTTATACTGGGAATCCCTTAAAGCCTGAATAATCACTTTGTCAGACTTTTCATCCGTAAAATGAGCAATGCCTTTAACGCAATAGCAGCGCAGGTTTGGATCCGTAGATTCAAAAAGTTCTACAAGAATATCTTCACCTTCCGGCTTTTCCATGGCACCAATTGCTTCTGCAGCATACATGCGCACAAAACTGTTTTCATCTTCGTTTTTAGCAATTTCAGTAATCTTATCAAAAGTTTCAACGGCCTTTATTCTGCCAAGAACTTTCATAAGGGCCTGACGCTGGGAAATTGTCAGATCGTTGCGGTCAAGATAATCGGCAAGAAATTCTGCTTCATCAGTTCCGCCTAAATCTCCTAAAGCAGTAAGGGCACCGGTAAAATAATCTTCTTCTTCCTTGTCTACCAGATCTACAAGACCAGGAACAGCTTCTGTAACCTGTGCTTCTGCAGCATATTTAAAGCACCTGTCTACAGTTTCTTTCCGCACTTCATAAGGTTCATTAATAACTTCACAGGCAAATTCTCCAAGGCACGGATCCTTTAACTTTGCAAAATAATCAATGATTTTATCTTTAACTACCACATCTTTTGTCTCATAAAACAAATCGTAGATTTCATCTACAAAACGGTAGTCTTCATTTTTTGTAAGTTCATCAATAAGGCTGCTTATCTGAGATTCAAGACCGTATTTAAAAACAGCCCTGCTGTCTTCTTCATAGTTTTCTGATTTATCAAGAACGGCATTTTCTGACTTTTGTTTTAAAGGACGCTTTTTTGCTGCAACCTGCTTTTCCTTTGTATATTCATACCTGGGCTTTTCTTCTTTCAGTGCTTCATTATAGGCTGTTACAATTTCATCATTTTCTTCATTGCCAAAATCTTCATCATCAAAGGCAGAAACAACATCGGCTTCGTCTTCAAGTTCTGCAGATGAACCATCTTCAACGCCATCCGAAACTTCATCTGTAACATTATCCGTAACTTTGTCTGCTGCATCATTTTGAATTTGATTTTCAGTTTCTGCAGTCGCAGTGTTTTCAGGCTGATTTTCTTTTTCTGCTGAAATTTGATTTTCAACTTCAGATGAATTTCCATTTACGTTCAGACTTTCAGCTTGAGTTTCAGATTCTGCTTCAGATGCCGGCTGAGCATTTTGTGCAAAAAGAGAAACATTTAAAATTAAAATTCCAGAAACCAAAGTAAAAATATTTTTTTTCATAAATCACACTTCTCCAGAATGAAAGTTGTCAAGAAAGTTCTTTTTGTATTCTTCAAACCTGTCTTCATTGATTGCAGTACGAACTTCCTTAATCATATTATGCAGAAAATAAAGATTATGATAGCTTGCAAGCATGGAAGAAAGAATTTCCTGTTCCCTGAAAAT
This sequence comes from Spirochaetia bacterium, assembly GCA_022768865.1. GTDB lineage: Bacteria > Spirochaetota > Spirochaetia > Treponematales > Treponemataceae > Treponema_D. The sequence continues at coordinate 220 of JALELH010000125.1, read as the reverse complement.
ATGCCTTAAATATGCACGGGAATAAGTTGTGCATACCTTGCATTTGCACTGGGGGTCAATGCAGCCGAAATCTTTTTCATAGCGTGCCTGCTTAATGGAAACCATGCCTTTTTTTGTAAAATAAAGTCCATGGCGGGCAATGCGCGTAGGCTGCACACAGTCAAACATATCAATGCCGTTGGCAACAGCTTCCAGAATATATTCAGGCGTTCCTATGCCC
>JALELH010000117.1 GCA_022768865.1 Spirochaetia bacterium | reverse complement strand
AACGAAGAGAAAAACTTCATACTGCAGATATCAACAGAAAAGCTTATTGGCTGCAACAGCAGCAGGCTTAAACCACCTTATAAGCTTTCCTAAAAAAGTCCAAGTTCACTTTGGGCAGAACAGAAGCATGCGTCAAGCTTTTAAAGCAGGGGCGCGCCGTAAACCTTTTTGACATGGGCATTCTGTATCTGACGGCCAACGGCAGCATAAAGACGGAAACCCCTACTGCATCGGATGTTCCGGATTTAAGCATAGGCTTTACGCCAAGTTCCTTTGCCAAGGACGCTGTCAAGGACATTGACGTCCGGGTAAGTGGCATTTCTACAACCACGCCTGTACTTGCACAGTTCTTTGACTACGACAAAAGCGAATACACAACAGAATTTTCTGCATCCGGCATTGTGGACATTCAGGGCAATTACCTTAAGCTTGGAGGCGAAGATTCAGGCGTATGGCTTGCACCGGCAACAGGAGACACCGGCGGCTATGACAGTTCCAGCATGATTCCTGTTGCAAAGGTTGTGCGCAACCGGCCTAAATGCATTACGGTCAAGATGCCTGATACTCTTGCAGAAGGCAAGAAATACTACATCATTGTGCGCACCAGCATCGGCAAAAACGGCAACAGACCTACAAAGGAAATAAGGGAAGGCGTTTCTGATGTTGCAGTTAGCATTGGTTCAGTAAGCGGAAGTTCTGATTAGTTTTTGCTAAGTTGAGCAAAAGCCCCTCGTGCAAGCACGAGGGGACAATGCTGTCAGGCATGGGAATGCGGCAGGCAAAAACATTGACACACTATAAACCAGGGTTTATATTGCAAACATGTCATCACTATTCAATGACCTTTATACAGGATTAAACCAGGCAATCGATTATGAAAAAGGAACCGGTCAGGCTAAAAAAACTACCTATGTAATTTCCCCGGTTACAGAATATTCATGCGACGAAATAAAAAAAATAAGAAACAATGCCGGCATGACGCAGAGCGTTTTTGCTTCATATATGGGAGTTTCAAAGAAAACAGTAGAAGCATGGGAATGCGGCAGAACTCACCCTACAGGACCTGCATTCAGGCTTCTTGATGTTCTTAAAGACATAAAAAACAACAAACTTTCGTTTATCAACTGTGCAATATAAGGCTATTCAAGATACAAAAACAGAATTCCCTGCCATCGTGAAAAACAATCAAATAATGTGCTATAATAAAAACAGAACAGAGGGAAACAAAATGATTTTATATCACGGAAGCAATGTTGAAGTAAAAAATCCTCAGATTCTAATAAGCAAACGGCTGCTTGATTTTGGAACCGGTTTTTATACGACAAGCGATTTTGAACAGGCAAGAAAATGGGCAGTTCGTTCTGCAAAAATCCGCGAAATCGGGGAACCAATAGTTTCTGTATATGAATTAGATGATTCATGTTTTAAAAGCTTAAAGGTATTAAATTTCAAAAGTGCAGATAAGGATTGGCTTCATTACATCTGCAATCATAGAAAAAACCAGAATGTTACAGATGACGATTATGATTTGGTAACAGGTCCAGTTGCAAACGACCAGACTTTCAGAACAGTAAACAATTTTATTGACGGTTATCTGACGGAAGAAATTGCCTTACAATTGCTTTTGCCACAGAAACTAAAGGATCAGTATACTTTTAAAACTGAAAAAGCCCTGAACTTTTTGCACTTTACCGAGGTTATAAAATGACAAGGCAGAATCCCGATATAATTGACTTTTACAACCGGCAGATAATTCCGCAGATAGAAGAAAAATACGGCTACACCTTTATGCAGGCTGTAAATGAATTTGTAAATTCCAAAACCCATAAAATGCTGGAAGACGAAGAATACGGCCTTGCAGGTTTTGCAAGCGGTGCTGTTTTTGATATGTGGGAATGCGAAAAAGTTACGGGCAGACCGCAGAATTCAATTTACATCAGGGGTGAATAAAATGGAACTGGACGAAGAAAAAAAGTTTTTCATTTACCTGCTTGAACATTACGCCGCTTACAAAAACAAAGCCACGGCACAGGTTTTAAGTGAATGGGACGGCAAAAAAATTACTCAGAAAATCTATGACAACTACTGGCTCTACCATACGGAAGCAATGGAAAACGCATATAAAGACATAGATGCAATGCTGCAGTAACAGACAATACAAGTTCTTCCTGCAACAATCCATCATGTTCCTGCCCATAACAACTGAATTACCATAATTGTACAGCGTGCCTTTCCTTATTACAAAATTCACATTATAATGTTACACATGGAGTATTTATGAGTGTTTTAAGGTTATATCACGGCTCTGATGTGCTTGTTCAAAATCCAGGCCTGAATGCAGGCAATGTTCACAATGACTTTGGGCGGTTTTTTTACTGCACTCAGGATGCAGATGATATTTTTGCAATTGATATTTTACGCCGGAGGTTAACAAATACAGATGAAGGCATACAGCGAATTATATCTGGATGATGTAAAGGAATTACTTTCTGAATTTTTTGACTACCTTATAAACGACTGCAAATTTGATGCCGCATTTGTTTCTGATATGTTTGTCAATACAGGACTTTCAGCCCAGGTAGAAATAGGCAACCCTGCCTATATTTCCGGCATGTCTGGAATTGAACTTGCAGCATTAACAGTAAAACTGACTTTTGCACAGATGCCACAACTGCCGGAAGTTAAGACTAAAGATTACAGGTCTGCAGAATATTGGGCAGGCTGGGCGCTTGCACAGTATCAGTGGCAGAATGCAAGGCGGTTTAAGGATATTTTTGAACGCGTTCCCTTTAATGAAATCATAGGCATGTATCCTGTTTATCACGAAGAAGACATTACGGATTTTATTTCCGCAATGGATGAACGTTACACTTCCGCCTTTAAAGAAACACGTTTAAAAAGGCTGCGTGAAGCAAGCGGAATGTCTCAGTCTCAGCTGGCAGAATTATCGGAGGTCAACATCCGCACAATCCGTTCCTACGAACAGAAAACAAATGACATTAATAAAGCACAGGTAAATGTAGTAAGAAAACTTGCACATGCCTTAGGCTGCGACATTGCAGATTTAATGGAATAAGTGATTTATTAAACCCTAAAAACAAAAAAGCCACCGGTTAATTCCGATGGCCTTTTATTTTAACTGTCCAATGTTTTTATTTTAGCTTAACTTAGCATTCGCAGATTGGAACGAATGTTTCTGCCTTAAGAGAAGCACCGCCAATAAGTCCGCCGTCAATATCCGGCTGTGCAAGAAGTTCTGGTGCGTTGGCAGCCTTCATTGATCCGCCGTACTGTATGATAACTTCGTCTGCAACTTTCTGGTCGTAAAGCTTTGCAATGTAGCTGCGGATAAACTTGTGGATTGCTTCTGCATCTGCAGGAGTTGCTGTCTTTCCTGTTCCGATTGCCCATACTGGTTCGTAAGCAATTGTTACTTTCTTCATCTGTTCTGCCGTAACGCCTGCAAGGCCTGCAGAAAGCTGGAATGCACATACCTGTTCTGCTTCTCCTGCTTCGCGTTCAGAAAGAAGTTCGCCAATGCAAAGGTCAACTTCAAGTCCTGATGCCAAAGCCTTGCGAACCTTCTTATTGATAAGTTCATCGCTTTCACCGATTTCGTGGCGGCGTTCTGAATGGCCCAGGATTACGCACTGGCAGCCAATGTCCTTGAGCATTGCGCAGGAAACTTCTCCTGTGTGTGCACCGTTGTCTGTAGCAGCACAGTCCTGAGCTGCAAGAATAATATTTGAACCCTTTACAACCTGTGCAACTGCATCAAGGTATACAAAAGGAACACCAATCATGAATTTGTTTGTCTTGCCCTTAAGCTGAGCTACAAGGTCTGTTGCAAGCTTTACAGCTTCTGCCTTTGTTGTGTTCATCTTCCAGTTTCCGGCAATATAATGTGTACGTGCCATTTTTATTCTCCTATAAAATACCGTATTTGCGGCAAAGATTATTTTCAATAATATATATAAAATTCAAAATATATGCAATTTATGGAATTATAATTGACCTATTCCATAAAATAGGTTTTTATCGGCGGGAACCCGTTGAATTCTACGCTGGCATAGGTTGAAGTATATGCACCCGTAGAAAGCCAGTAAAGCTTGTCCCCAATCTTTAAGTCTACAGGCAGCCTGTATTTTAGATTTTCATACATAATGTCCATGCTGTCGCAGGTAGGGCCTGCAAGGATTACTTCTGTTTCCTTGCTGCCGTCCTTTTCCGTTATTACAGGATACTTGATGGCTTCGTCCAATGTTTCTACAAGGCCGTTGAACTTGCCTGCGTCTATATAAACCCAGCGTGCCAATGCCGTGTTGTTTTTGCGGCTTATAAGCACAACTTCCGACGTAAGTATGCCGCTGTTGCCCACAAGGGAACGTCCAGGTTCAAGAATGATTTCAGGCATGTCGTCGGCAAAGTCTTCCTGCAGGTATCTTGTAATTTCGCTGGCGTATTCACTAAGGTCATTGGTTGGTTCTACATAATTTGCAGGGAATCCGCCGCCCATGTTTATCATGCTTAAGCGGATGCCTTCTTCTTCTTCAAGGGAATTAAAAAGATATTTTGTTTTTGCAATGGCGTCGTTCCATACACCGATGTCGCGCTGCTGGCTTCCTACGTGGAAACTTATGCCGTATGGTGTAAGGCCAAGTTCCTTTGCCATGACGATTAAATCGTATGCCATGTCCGGGTGGCAGCCGAACTTGCGGCTTAAAGGCCAGTCTGCCGTTGCAGAAGTTTCTACCAGAATGCGCACGTATATGCGGCTGCCAGGTGCATACTTTGCAATGTTCTTTAAGTCTTCCTTGCTGTCCGTGGCAAACATGCGTACGCCTTTCTGATAGAAGTATTCAATGTCCTTTGCTTTCTTGATTGTATTGCCGTAGGAAAGCCTGTCAGGGCTTACATCGAACTTGAGGATCCTGTCCAGTTCGTATCGGCTTGCAATGTCAAAGCAGCTTCCCATTTCTGAAAGCATTTTCAAAACAGGCTCGCCAGGATTAGCCTTGATGGCATAGTAGATTCTTGCATAGGGGAAAGAATCCTTAAGACGGATAAAGTTCTGCTTGATTGTGTGAAGGTTGATTACAATGTTTGGAGTTTCAAGGTCTTTGGAAAAAGAAAGAAATTTCTGCCAGTCTTTGTCTGACACGTAGTCTGCGCGATTGAACATATACGCCACCACCGGAATTAGTTTGCAGCGTTCCATACGGAATCTGCCCACGCAGCGACGTCGTCCCACCTAAGGGCTGGTTCATACACGGTGATGTCTTTATAAAACAAATTGCAGATTGTGTAAATATGTTTTAATTTATTTTTAATTTTTCAGGAACAAGCGTCAGTAGTCTACCCGTCTTCCAGGGTTCGCTAACGCTCATCCTCCTCGCTGCACTGCGGTGGACTTACGCCCTTACACCCGGGGTTAAGCCGCTTAATTACTGACGGCAATCCGTTTAATTTCATTCAAAGACAAGCCTGTCAATTCATAGATATCCTCAGAAGACATGTTTTTCTCCATCATCTTTCTTGCAGTCTCCACAGCCTTGTCGTGCGCACCCTGAGAGAATCCGTCATCATAGGCGTAGCTTGCCTGAATCTTTATTTCCTGTTCTACGGTCATATGTTCCTTCCTCCATTCCCTCAGGTTCCGGGTTATGTGCACCTGCTCTTCTATGTCTTTTGTAAGATCATCATCGGCATTGCTGTCATAGGAATATTTGAGAAGTGCGCTCCAGAAAGGAGATGTCCTGAAGCCCCTGATAGTAGCGCGTCCTCTCAAAATCCAAATATGACATTTACTTCTTAAACACCAGACTCTTATTCTTCAACAATTCTGCGATCAGGGATCTATAGACACTTGAATCTTCCGTCAATGTGATTGTCGTTACTTTTCGACCGCCGTCCTTTGAGCTTGAACCACAATGATAGATTTTTTCATCAGGAGTATTGTAATCCCGAATGATGTATCGATCGTGGAAGATTCCGCCTGCCTGCCTTACATCAATTTTCAGCCCCGGAAACTCCTTGCAGAAGTCATCAAACTCAACTTTATGCAGACCATTGTTCACATTATCAGAAAAAACAGTCACCGCAACATTCTGCTTTGCATTCTTGAACAAAACAAGATTCTGTGCGTTGTCGGCAGTCTGCAAAGACAACCGCAAGAAATCGCGCTGGCTTACAACCTGCTAATTTTCCACAACATAGTCTTTCATCTGCTTGAAAAGCCGGACAAGTGTTTTGCTTTGTTTTGTCGCAAGCTCCCCCTTTAAGACAGTCATAAGCATGTAGACGCCCTGCTCTGTAAAGGCGTAAGGAAGATACTTTGAATACTTTCCCTGTTCTAAGGTCAAAAAACTTGACCTTAAAATCGAATCATATTCCTCCTTTGTCAGCTGAAACATAAAGTCTTCATCAAACTTTTCTAAGTTGTTTTTTACCTGCTGGTTGAAGGCCTTTGTTGAATACCCGTAGATTTCTGCCAGATTGCTATCCAGCATGACCTGTACTCCACGGATCAAATAGATTTTATCCTTGAGCTGTTCTGAGTTTTGAATCAAGATCTCGTTTTCCAATTTTTTTCCTGACAAATAAAATGCGGAGAAGAAACCCTCCATATATTATATATCCGGAAAAAATCAAAAAAATGCAGTTCGAGGAAAAAATTTTCGCACAAATTCTGATGATTGGTCTCCCGCAGATTTCGCAGATTTGCGCAGAGTGGGATAATTACTACTGTTATAGCAGTGCTCTCCTACCTTAAAGATAGAAAAGAGTAAACAAAAAAAGCCGCTCTAGTCCGACACTCTAAAAGCGGCATTAACGCAAAGTGGAGACGACCGACGGAGTCGGGCATTTCCTTTATTTAAATATAACACTTATTGGTTGTAAGGTCAAACTTTAGGGGGAAATAAAAAGGATGCACGGATTATCGCAGTGAAATCGAAGAGGGTATTTTAGATCTGAA
>JALELH010000116.1 GCA_022768865.1 Spirochaetia bacterium | reverse complement strand
CGGCATATTTTTTATCCTTTATCTGCTGCAATGCAATCTGTGCACTCTGGTCAAGCTTAAATTCCATTATGTAAATGTAGTCTTTTGTGCTGACTATTAAATCCGGCCTGCCGTCGCTGGTTGCCTTTTCTACATTCACGTGGAACCCCATAAGCTTTACCAGAATGTAAAGTGCGTTCTGAAAGTAAAGTTCCACATTGCCTGCAACACGGTAATCGTTGCCGGAAAAAAACGCCTGCATCCTCTGCATAAACTGGTCTGCCTTGCCGGACCTTATGTCTTCTATAAAATTCCTTATGCTGAATTCCGTCTCTGCCTCATCACTTCTGTAAAAGCGTGTCAGAAAGTTTATAAAACCGCTTTCTACTTCCTGGTTAGGAAAGTCAAGTGTATATTCGCCAAAGTCTGCATTATAATCCGCAATAGTCAGATAACCGCTCTGGTAAAGCAAAGGCAGCGGTGTTTTGTGCATTGCATCCACTGCGCCCAATAAATCTGCCGTAACATGGCTTTGCTGCAGGTCGTTCAGGTTGAATTTACATGCCTTCATAACCTGCACAAGCATTGTAGGAGTACCTGTTTCAAACCAGTAATTCCTAAACTCCTGCCCATCTAAAGCATTTACAAGACTAAACGGATTATAGATTCCTTCTGTATTTTCACAAAAATGGTAGCCGTCATATTGTTTTTTAAGCCTGTCATAGCACTCTGCCTTTGTAATGCCAAAACTTTCCGCAAGCAGGCCGACTTCATTGTCAAAGTTTGCAACAATTTCTTCCTTTGTAATTCCGCAGATTTTTACATAACGTTTATCCAAAGAAATGTCTTTTAAGTTGTTAAGGTCGCTGAAAATGCTTACCTTGCTGAACTTTGTAACGCCCGTTAAAAAAGCAAACTTAATGCAGCCGTCCATGGTTTTAAGGACGGAATAAAAGGACTTTAGCTGTGCCCTGTATAATTCCTGAAGTTCAGGATTGTCAAGTGTATATAAGAGCGGCTTGTCGTATTCGTCTACAAGGACAACAACCGGCAGGCCTGTTTTTTCAAAGGCACGCTGAATAACACCTTTAAAACGGAGTACCGGTGTATTTTCTTCTTTGCCCTTTCCATAAAGAGCTTCCCATCCTGCTACAGCATTGCTCAGCACATCTTCAAGCCCCTTTGGTTCATTATATAAACCTGTGTTCAAATCCAAATGCAGTATCGGGTAGCTTGTCCAGTCTTTTTCAAGGCTTTCTATGGCAAGGCCTTTAAAAAGATGCTTTTTGCCTTTCAGGTATGCCTTTATGGTTGTTAGCAGAAGGCTTTTGCCAAAGCGGCGCGGGCGGCTTAAAAAATAGCAGCTGCCGCTGTTTACCATCTTATAAACAAGGGCTGTTTTGTCTACATAGCAGTAGCCTTCTCTCAATAATTTTTCAAAATCCTGTACGCCTACCGGAAACTTCATCTGCCTGCTCCTTGCCTTGCCATCAGCAGGTAAACTATATCATAAAAGGACAAAAACTGCACCCACTTTGCCATTCTTACGCAGGTCAGGATCTGCTTAACTTAGCACAGCCCCTGAATCAAGTTCAGGGTGACGTAACGTTTTGCTTAACTTGGAACATATTCCGACCTTCGTCGGAATGCCGTATTAAGTAAACCTTATATATTTCCACCCCTTACACTGTAATACAACTTAAGTATTCTGAACAAAATACAATTCCGGCAGATAAATGCCAACAGCTTTATTTTATTTGTCTTTTCTGCAACCTGCATATATTCTTCGGCAGCCTTTTGCCGCTGATTCCGGAACAAATAGAAATACCCCCTATACTTGTGCTCATCAAAATCTGGCAAAGTTATATCAGGTCGATACGTATCCACAAAGTATTTTTGAATGTCATAGGCAGACTTTGAAAAGACAACCTGCTTTTCTATATCAGGACTATGGGATGCGGAATTCTCAAGCACACGGTAAACACTAGTTATATGTTTAATAAACTTTATTTTTGTGTTAAGTGACATCCACAGCCATCTTGGATAGTCGCCCATAAGCCAGTTTTTTTCTGAAGGTTTAACTTCTGCTTTGTATTTCCATTCAAAGTCAGAACGCAACATAACGGTCAATGTTGGTATCACGTTGCCTTGTATAAGTTCTTCAAAACCATTAAAGGCACGTCCAAAGACCCCAGTAATCTTTTGCCTGTTCTGCTTGTACACAGATGTCTTTGTATAGCACATGCCGTAGTCAGGATTTGCTTCCAAAAAATCTACCTGCATCTGCAGCTTGTTAGGGTCTATCCAATAGTCATCACCTTCACAGAAAGCAATGTATTTACCGCGCATATTGGAATCCATTATCCTGTCAAGCGAGCCATCTTTTTTAGAATACTGATTTTCTGTTTCCAAAATCGGCTTTATTATATCCGGATATTTTTCTGCATATTCACGGATAATTGCAGCACTTCCGTCGGTAGAAGCATCATCATGAACAATTGCTTCAAACTTGAAGTTTGTCTTCTGCATTACAAAGCCGTCTAGACACTGACGCAGGTACGGCTCATGGTTGTAAACCGTGCACCAGATTGAAACTAATGGGATATTTTCATCGCCACTAACACTTTTTGTAATATCTTCTTCTGTTATTTCTGACATTGTTTATCCTTTTAATTAATTCTACCTATTAAACTATATGTTTTCATAATAAACCGGTAATCCAAACATCTTACGAAGGTTTGCCAAATATTCTTCAGTCGGTTTATCAAGTTTACTTTCACCAACAATTATAAGTTTAGAAGCTATTTTTTTATCAGGATAATAGGAATAGTCCATTATCTAGCCAATGGCTTCTATTACACATTTACGGGGAGTATTTGCAGTTTTTATCTCGTAAAAATAAAATGAATCTTTATCCTTAACAACCATGTCAATTCTATAGTTACCAACATAATTTTCTACGGATATATTTTCTTTACCATACTTTTTTTCTAACTTTTCAATCAGTTTACACTGTAAATAAGAATGCCGTACTCTTAAATTTAAATACTCATATGAAGTTACTTTTAAATTCCTTTTTTCAGGAAGCTTCCTTTTCCTTTTTGAATCAAAAGCAAAATCAATTTCTTCTTTTTTAGTATAACTTGAAACAGAAACATTTTTTTGATTAATCACTTCAATATAAATATCAAATAAATCATCAAAAACCTTAAGTACTTCGTCTGGGCCGTTATATTTATCCTGATACTTACCAATAAAAACAAATTTCTTCTTCTTGATATCATCTTCAGTTATTTCTGAAACAGGACTAGATTCTTCCCACTGCCCAGAATCATTACAATACTTATGCATTTTATAATCATCAAATCTAAATGCTTCGTTTTTTATTATACTATTTAATCTTTCAACTTGAGGAATTAAGATTCTGCTATCAGTCAAAGTCCTATCAATAACAAAAGAGAAGGCAATTCCATAGCGAAACATTTCTTCTTCATAACCGATATTGAATTGTAATTCCTTCCTGCCACCATCATGAAAAGTATAATAGCCATTAATAGAATTTTTATTGAATATACTCTTTACATGACTTCTGTCAAAGCCCAATATCTCTTTTCTTATTTTCTGAATGTTTCCTATTCTATAGTTTTTTGAGGCTTTATTTAGTTCCGCAGCAATTGTCTTTATTGATACTGGCATGAATTTTCTATGGATTTATTTACTAAAAAACTTTAATACAGTTCCGCCCCAGCTTAAACCAACGCCAAAGCCGGCAATCATTACCTGCATGCCATCCTGTATGGTTTTATTTTCAAGGCAGTCTTTTAATCCTATTAAAATTGTTGAAGAAACTGTATTTCCTGTATTTTCAAGGTTTACATAAAACTTTTCTTTTGGAAGAAGGCAAACCTTTCTGATTGTATCAAGCATGAATTTATTTGCCTGATGGAATACATAATAATCAATTTCATCAGCGGTCATTTTGCTTTTAAAAAGCAAATCTTTTATCATTTTAGGAACAGCCTGCAATGTAAAGTTAAAAATTGCTCCGCCATTCATGTATAGATAGTCATCTCTTTTTATATGCTCTTCTTCGTCTGTTTTAAATTTACCCGTCTTATTTCTGTTTCTTGCAGCACCTGTCTTAACAATAAGATTTTCAGCACCACTACCGTCAGTTCCAAAAACAAAGTCCCCAATTTCTGCAAAACCATTTGTAGAAACAAGACACGCAGCAGCACCGTCTCCAAAAATTGAACGGTTGCTTTTATCTTCTTGATGTAAATATTTTGTGTAGGTTTCTGCCGTAATCAAAAGCACATTTTTAGCAATTCCACTGGCAATCAAGCCTTTTGCAACAGCCATTCCATAAACACAACCGGAACAGCCCAAATTATAATCAAATGCACCGGCCGATGTCGGAATCCCCAGTCTGTCCTGTAAAATACATGCACTTGAAGGCAATACATAATCCGGACTTTGAGTGCATAATAAAAGAAAGTCTATTTCTTTTGGGCTTATTTTATATTCTTCAAACAGTTTTTTTGCTGCTTTTTCTGCAAGGTCTACAGCCGTTTCATTTTCTTTTGAAACATGGCGGATATTTACCCCTACCTTTTTAGCAACCTTTTCTGCACTCCATTCAGGAAACTCTTTTACAAGTTCTTCATTTGTTAAAACCTGTTCCGGTAAATAATATGAAATTGCTTTTATATATGCCATTTAAAATTGCAATACCGTGCCTGCCCACGATTCTCCTACACCAAAACCTGCAATCATAACTTTATTGCCTTCTTTTATTAAGCCACTTTCTATGGCATCTTTTAATCCGATAGGAATTGAAGATGAAGTTGTATTGCCGGTATTTTCCAGGTTTATGTAAAATTTCTCTTTTGGTATTCCGCAGATTTTTCTGATTGTATTCAGCATAAACTTATTTGCCTGATGAAATACATAATAATCTATGTCATCCTTCTGCAAATTGTTCTTTGCAAGAATTTCTTCTATCAGCTTTGGAACACGTCCTATTGTAAAGTTAAAGATTGATTCGCCATTCATGTAAAAATAATCATCACGGCGAATGTTTCCCTGCTCGTCTGTATCTTCTTTACCGGTCAGTTTTAAACTTCTTGCTGCCCGATTCTTTACTATAATATTGCCAAAACCGCTGCCGTCTGTTCCATAAGTAGAATTCAGCATGAACTGACCCCATAAATCAGGACACCCACGGAGGTGTAAAAATGGGGAATAATCAAAAATACAGCATTGACTT
>JALELH010000061.1 GCA_022768865.1 Spirochaetia bacterium | reverse complement strand
GCGACAGGGCAGGCCAGATAGAAAAAATGTCCATGGCTGTCCGCCAGATACTTGGAAAAAGGCCCCTGGGTCTTTACCTTTTTGGAAGCATCTGGGACCCGATGCTCATTACCACATTTCATTCCTGCGAAATGTCCTATGTGTTTTTAGACAGCACCCTGATTTCAAGAAAGTATTTAAAATGCCTGCCAATAATTACAAGCGAGCAGGGCAAGAGTTTAAAAGTGCTGCCGTCTTATAAAAACCTTCTGCCGGAACAGACAGAAAGCAAAAAGGAATGGACAAAACGCCTTACAAAGTTCTACGAAAAAAACAGGGATGAAGATTATTCCTTGCCCGTAGTTTCTGTTTCCATAGACTTTGAATACTTTGGCACCCTTATTTCCTGCGGCTTTTTGAATGACCTTTTTGACTTTACGCTGGAATCAACCATACAGGAAAAGGCACTGAAGTTTACCTTGCCGCATGAATATCTTAGCAATGCGGAATATTTCTTGCCGTGCTATATTCCTGCCGGCATGGACTGGGACATTGCCAAATGGTCTTCCGTACCGTATAAAGAAACAGAAAACCAGAGCCATTTTCCGCTTTCCATTCACGACTATCTTAATATCTATCCGCAGAACAACCGCCTTTACGAAAGGATGATGTATATAAGCATGCTGATTTTTCAGACTAAGGGCGGAGACAAGATGCGCAAGTTAAGTGCCACACAGAGCCTGTGGCAGGCACAAAGCGGCACAAACTTTATATGCTATCCTGAAGGCGTTCCATCCCCTGCAGAACAAAGGCAGGCTGCATACAGGAACTTAAACGAAGCGGAACGTTTTGTCCGCGATGCCGCAAAGCAAAGCAAAGAATCCTTAACGTCCTATGATTACAACGGCGACGGATTAAATGAATTCATAGCCTTCATGGAACGCTACAATGCAGTTGTGTCGTTAAAAGGCGGCCAGATTACGGACTTTAACCTTATAAAGTCAAGTTCCAATTATGCAGCAAGCCTTTCCGCCATTGAAGAATTTGACGGCTTTACAGATGGCTACACAAGAGGCTTTTTTGTTGAACACCTGGGGGACAAAAAGGATTTAAAGCAATATCTTGATAATAATCAGGTTGTGTCTCCTATGTTTTCTAAAACTCTTTTTAAAGAGAAAAAGCTTGAAAACAAAAGAAAGGAAATTCAGCTGGAAGGCAAGGGTCTCTTTTCTGAAGAACAGATTCCCGTAACTTTAAGAAAAAACATTACCTTTACCCAGTCCGGGATTATCGTACAGTATATTTTAAGGAACGAAGGCGAAGCTGAACTTAACGGATTTTTTGCAGTTGAACTTAATTTTGCACAGACACGCTTTGATAAAAACAACAAAAATGCAGGCCAGTATTTAACGGAAATCGTTCACAATGAAGAACTTAAGCAGTTTGACTGCAAGAAGAAGTTTTCCTTTAACAACGGTGTTTCCGTTATTCATATTACGGACCAGGCAGACAAAAGGGATTTTGTAATTGAACCCAACGAAATTGCAGGCTTTTCATGCTCATTGCTTACATTTAAGCGTCCTGTAAAAAAGATAGAACCGGAAGAAACTTCCAAAACCTTGATTTCAAGCCTTTTCTGGGACGTAAACATAACACCGGGCATGGAAAAAGAAAAGACCATTTTCTTAAATATAATACCAGTAAAAAAGTAGAGGCAAAAAGCGTTTGATTATAATACAGTCATAAGTTTCTATCAGGTCAAATGTCGAGTTTCATCGAGTTTGCAAAATGACAGTTTCTATTGTAATTAGACGCCGTAGGCAGGTTATAATTCGACATTTGACCGCATAAGCATTTATGCTATTGTGCGTCAAATTTAGGGTCTTTTATAAACTTTTCCAGGCTTTCTTCCCATGACGGGATTTTTATCTTAAGGCCGGCCTTGATTTTTTCCTTGCTTAAAACGGAATATGCCGGGCGTTTTGCAGGGGTCGGGTAGTCAGCCGTAAGGCATGGTTCAATAGTGCAGTCTTTAGTAATCCTGCCGTATTTTTTACCGTATTCATAAATCTTATTGCAGAAATCAAACCATGTAGTTTCGCCGGAATCCGTAAAATGATAGATGCCATAGGGCAGTGCGGACTTTTTGCCAAAAAGGAAAGGTGCCTTTTCTGCAGAATCAATGATTTTAATGATTGCTTCTGCCAGATCAACACAGCAGGTTGGTGTTCCCCTCTGGTCGTTTACAACCTTAACGGAATCCCTCTGGTTCATGGCCTTTGTCATGGTGTAGACGAAGTTCTTTCCGTCAAAACCGTAAAGCCATGCCGTGCGGATTATGTAATAAAGTGTCATTTCCTTTTCTATCTGGCGTTCGCCTTCGGCCTTTGTCCTGCCGTAAACACCAATTGGGTTTCTTGCATCTTCTTCCGTATACGGCTGCTTGCCGCTGCCGTTAAAAACATAATCCGTAGAAATATGAATAAGCTTAGCACCGATTTCCCTTGCAATGCGTGCAATGTTAAGTGCGCCTTCTGCATTGATTTCTTCTGCCTTTTCGGCATCTTCTTCTGCCTTATCTACGGCAGTGTATGCTGCACAGTTTATTACCCATGTAATTTTTTCCGGAACCTTTCTTTTTGTTACCGTCAGGCCTGTCGTATTGGCAATTGGGCCATGGCTTGTAGCAAACTTCCTTAATTCCGCAGAATTTGTAATATCAACTTCGTGACCGCTTCCTATCCACTGAATCCTGTTTTCCGTAAGCTGCCTGGCAATTTCACTGCCAAGCATGCCCTTGTCTCCAATAAGCCAAACCATAGTAAGCGCCCCCGATTTCTTTTTTTAATGAATGTTTTACGCCATTATATTGAATTTTTTAATGGATAACAACACGGTAAAACTAGCATTTTGCAGGCAAATGCCGTCGCCCGTTGTGTTTTATAATCTGTGATGACAAGGCTGTACACCGTTGCCAATGCGTGTTTACAGCAGGCTCTTAAGTTAATGACGCTCAGTTTAGTATAAACGCTGCTGTATATGTTCCTTACTTTTTTATAATGCGTATTCTGTCTACTTAAGTATTATATAAGTTTTTCTCTAAATAATACATATTCCCTATTTGTCTTTTTCCTCATATTTTACTATCTTTATTAATGTAACTATTAAAGGGTTTATTCATTAAACAAGTATGGAGATATGCTAAAAAATGGACAGCAATAACAATTCGGTCAGCTCAGGCTCAGCATCAAATACACTTCCGGAATTCTTTCAGAAATCCGTTTCCAATCCAAATAACTTCTATAAAATGGCAATGCAGTTTCAGCAGATGATGATGATTTACGAAAGTGCCATGAAGCAGATAGAAACTAAACTTGACATCCTTAACAAAGAAAAAAAGGTTTCCGGCAGGCGCAATTCCATAGAAACCATAAAATCCAGGATTAAAACGCCACAGAGCATTATAGGCAAGCTGGAAAAGAAAAACCAGCCCCTGACTTTTGAATCCATGATGAACAACCTTAACGACATTGCAGGCCTGCGCGTTATATGCCCTTATATTTCCGACATCTATAATATCCGTGACATGCTTTTAAAACATCCTGACATTAAGCTTATAGAAGAAAAAGACTACATTAAGGCACCCAAGGAAAGCGGCTACAGAAGCCTGCATCTTGTTGTTGAAACGCCAGTTTATCTTTCAGAAACGGTACACAACGTAAAGGTTGAAATTCAGCTGAGGACAATTGCCATGGATTTCTGGGCAACGCTGGAACACGAACTTCATTATAAAACTACTGCTAAAGTTCCGGAAAGCGTTCGCCGTGAATTAAAAAGGGTTGCAGAAAACATTGCAATGACGGACCGGGAAATGGAAGAAATTGCCATAGAACTGCAGCATCTGGATTAACTTAAACTGGAGTAAAAGATGAACCTGTTTTTAGTTGTAACTTTTTTGTTTTTTTCCGGCAGCATTGGCGGCTGGTGCATTGAACTTTTATGGAGAAGATTTTTTTCCAGCAACAACCCGGAGCGCAGGTGGATAAACCCGGGCTACCTTACCGGCCCTTACCTGCCCCTGTATGGATTCAGCCTTACAATTCTGTTTTTTTTAAGCCTTATTGACGTAAGATTTATAGAGAAAGTCTGGCTTCAGAAAACCGTCCTTTTTATATGCATGGCACTTTCCATTACGGCATTTGAATATGTTGCAGGCTTAATATTCATCAAGGGAATGAAAATCAAGCTGTGGGACTATTCCAAATGCTGGGGTAATTTTCAGGGTATCATCTGCCCTATGTATACTTTCTTCTGGTATATTTTAAGTGCAACCTATTATTTTATAATTCATCCGCGCGTGCTTAACTGGCTTTACTGGTTTACAAACCACATCGGTTTCAGTTTTGTTGTGGGCTTGTTTTACGGCGTCATGCTCTGCGACTTTGCCAATGCCATGAATATAATGACAAAGCTAAGAAAGTTGGCAAAGGAAAGCAATATTATTGTGCGCATAGAAAACATCCAGCATATACTGCGCAACATCAAGGAAGAAAGAAAGGAACATGTGCCGTTCTGGTTCAGCTTTAAATCGGAAGTTGGCAGCTTAAAGGAAGCCGTAGAACGTTTTAAAGAAAAGAACAACGGCTGACACGGTCTTATAGTTAAGGCATAGTTATTTATAGCAGCGATTCAAGTTTTTCCTGTATAAACTCTGCCTTGCTTTTAAGGTCTATGGAACCAGTTTTAAGCATGAGCAGGTTTGGCTTTTGCGGGTCCAGTTTTACCCTGTCGCTGTTTGTGCGGATTAGCTTTAAAAGCTTGTCCATGCTGATTTCTGCAACCTTGCTGAATTCTATCGTTGCAATTCCTTTCTTTTCTTTTAAACTTCCTATCGAAAGTTTGTTGCAGATTATCCTGATTTTAGCAAGGCTAAGTAAACTCTGCACTTCGTCAGGGACAGGACCAAAGCGGTCTTCCAGTTCTTCGTAAACGGCAGACAAACGTTCGCTTGTGTTTATGGATGCAATCTTTTTGTAAAGTTCCATTTTGGTCTGGGCATCGCTAACATAGGTGTCCGGTATGAAACCAGTGTATTCAAGTTCAAGAAGAACGTCTTCTTCTGCATGCCAGTTGCTGTTGGAAAGCCTTTCTATTGCTGAATTTAAAAGCTGAAGGTACATTTCAAAACCTACGGCACAGACTTCTCCGCTCTGGTCGCGGCCTAAAAGGTTGCCTGCACCGCGGATTTCAAGATCCTTCATGGCAATTTTAAATCCGCTTCCAAGTTCCGTAAAGTCGCTTATTACCTGCAGGCGCTTTAGCGCAACTTCTGAAAGTACTTTGTTTTCCGGGTAAAAAAGATAGGCATAGGCTTTTCTGTCGGAACGACCAACTCTTCCCCTCAGCTGATACAGCTGGCTTACGCCATACATGTCTGCCCTGTCTATGATGATTGTATTTACGTTTGGAATGTCAATACCGTTTTCTATAATCGTTGTTGAAACAAGAATATGGAAGCCGCCCATTTTAAACCGCCTGAAAATGTCATCAAGTTCGTCGCTGGTCATCTGGCCGTGGGCAACTTCTATAAGCATTTCGGGTACAAGGCGTTCAAGCTTCATCTTAACTTCCAGCAGGCTTTCTACACGGTTGTGAAGGTAGAATACCTGACCGCCGCGCTCAACTTCACGCCTTATGGCACGGGCTATTTTATCGTCGTTGTATTCTTCTATGGCGGTTTCTACGCTCTGCCTGTTTTGCGGCGGTGTTGTAAGCAAAGACATGTCTCGGATTTTTAAAAGGCTCATGTGCAGCGTTCTCGGAATAGGAGTTGCGCTTAAAGCAAGGCTGTCTATGTTTGTCTTCATTTCCTTTAAGCGTTCCTTGTCCTTTACGCCGAACCTCTGCTCTTCGTCTATTATCATAAGGCCCAGGTCTGCAAACTTTACGTCCTTCTGTATGATTCTGTGTGTTCCTATTAAAATGTCTACCTTATGTTCTGCAACTTTCTGCAGGATTTTTTTCTGTTCCCCAGGGCTTACAAAGCGGGACATATGGGCAATTGTTACCGGAAAGTTTTTAAAACGTTCAAGGCAGTTTTCATAGTGCTGTTCTGCAAGTATTGTTGTAGGTGCCATAAATGCAACCTGCTTGCCGCCCATTACGGCTTTAAAGGCAGCCCTCATGGCAATTTCTGTTTTTCCGTAGCCTACGTCTCCGCAGACAAGGCGGTCCATTGGCACAGCAGATTCCATGTCTGCCTTTATATCCTGCGTTGCAGTCCACTGGTCCGGCGTGTCTTCATAAGGAAAGGCTGCTTCAAAGGCAACGGACCATTCTCCGTCTTTAGGGAACGGGAATCCCCTGCTGGACTGGCGTTTTGAATAAAGGTCAATAAGGCGTTCTGCCATTTCTTCAACCTGTTTCTGAACCCTTGCCTTTCTTGCACTCCAGCTTTTGGAACCTATTTTGTCCAGGCGTGGATGTTCGCTTTCACTTCCTATGTAACGCTGAACCATGTTTACCTGTTCAATAGGAATGTAAATTATGTCTTCGTCTGCATATTCAATTTTAATATAGTCTTTTTCCGTGCCGTTTACTTTATGCCTGTCTATTTTAACAAAGCGGCCTATTCCGTAAGTAATATGCACAACGTAGTCGCCGGGCGTAAGGTCTACAAAGCTGTTTAAGGCTTCTGACCGCACTTTTCTTGTAGACTTAGGCGCATTCTTCTTGCGGCCGAAAATCTCGTTATCCTGGATTACAAGAATGTTTTCGTCGGCAATGGTAAATCCGCTTGTAATGGCACAGGGCAGTATTGTAACAGGGAAAACAGAATTGTCTTCTGGTTCAGTAAATTCCTTTACAAGTTCATTTATGCGCAGGGCCTGGCTGGCGTTGTCTGCAAAAATAAAGATGTGCCACTTTTCTTTCTGGTAGTTTTCCAGCTGTTCTTTAAAATACTTTATGTTGCCGAAATAACTTTGAGATGCTTCGCAGGCAATTTCTACGGAAGAATTAAAGGCCATTGAAAAGCCGTCCATGGTCTGTTCTGCCTGTTCTTCATCTTCCATGTTGCTTAAAGTGTCCAGGCTTCTGAAGGCATAAAGCTGGCCTGCAGAATGAACAAGATTATAAAAATCAAGCTGCATAAGTGCAGGCAGGAATACAGGAAGGCTTTGTCTTGCCGTTCTGTAAGAAACTGAATATTCGTTGTCTAAAAGTTTTTTTGCATTTAAAAGGCGGTCCCAGTCGTAAAAGAAAACAGGAGTATCAGGGGGAAAATAGTCTAAAACGCAATTCTGTTTTTCCCACAGGATTCCGTAGAAAAGTTCTTCTCCGCATGATTCGTGCTGAACGCTAAGTTCCGTTAAGATTCTTTCCTTTTCTTTTTTTGCCTGTTCCGTCAAGGCAAGGTGAACGGTCTGGGTTTTAAAGTCCGGGCTGTTTATGGACTGAACTTCATTTTCAGGCTGTTCTTCTTCTATATTATTTTCATTGTGTTCCTGAACTTTAAAATCAAAACTGCCGCTTCTGCGTTCCTTGTCATAAGATGCAAAATCGTTTTTTATTCCGCCCTGGTCTTCTGAATTAAAGGCGTCTTCAAGTTTAGCAACAAGGGCATCCGTCCAGACAACTTCCTTCATGGGGTAAATTATCAGGCTGTCAACTTTTTCTATGGTGTTCTGGCTTTCTGCGTCAAAAGTCCTTATCTGCATTATGGTATCAAAGTCAAACTGAATGCGCACAGGAACTTCTTCTCCGCTTATAAAGACGTCCAGGACTTCTCCGCGCACTGCAAATTCCCCTTTCTGGTTTACTTTTGGAACGCGCAGGTAATTGTATTCCGTAAGTTTTGCAGCAAGATGTTCTATGTCAACTTCCTGCCCTTTACGCAGGATAATGGATAAATCCTTTATATATGAAGCAGGCGGAACAGGAGTCAATAATGAACGCTGTGTTAAAATAAAAATCCTTGTCCTGCTGCCGGAAGGATTTCTGTTTGCCATTTTAGCAAGGACGCCGGCACGTTCCCCAAAGACTGCAGAACCTACGCTTACGCTTCTGTATGGAATTGTACCCCACCACGGCAAAATAAATACATCTGCCTTGTCTGCAAAAATTGTATTTAAATCACTTTTGCATTCCAGGGCATCTTTATGGGTAGAAACAACAATGACATAGTCTTTCTGCCACTGGCTGTGTTTCTGTTCATACTGCATGGCATGAACTTCATTTAAGGAAATGCGTTCAATAAACTGCTGCAGGAAGAAACCGTTAATGCTTCCTTTTGCACCTGAAACCTGGAAAGGAAAAAGTTCCCCCTTAAATGAAGAAGAAGCATCGGCACACTGAATGGCACCCTGATGCAGATTGTTACATGAAGACAGCAAAGGTAAAAGCGATTTTAATAATGAATTTTCCATAAATTACCGATAATATATACAGAACTAAATTTAAAATACAAATAGAGGCCATAAAGCCCCGGGAGTATTTCTGTGAATTTCAAACGCACATTGCTTTGCATTATATCAGGTTTTATGTTTTTTGCACATATGGCAGCAGCCCAGTCAAAAGAAAATGACATTAAGCCTTCTGTTTCAATCAAGTTTTACGACAGGACCATGTATTATCCTGGAGATGCAGAAATAAATCCTGTATATGTTTACATTACGGTTTCCAACCCTTCTAATGAAACCATGAGATTTAAAGTTGCAGACGACAAAATGTTTTCCGTAGACTTTATAGGCTTTAATGTAAAGAAAACACAGCTGCCTTCAACACAGAGCCTGATCAGAAAAAGAACTACAAACCCGACCGTTTACTTCCGTGAAATTACACTTGAACCAGGTGAAGAATATTCATTCCGTGAAAACCTGAAAAACTATTTAGAGATTAAAGACCCTTCAATTTATTATGTTGAATTAAGGTTCTATCCGGAACTTTACAGAAACAAGGAATATTACATTGCTTCCAACAGGCTGAGCCTTGAAGTACGCCCTAGCCCAAGTGCAGCAGCATCAAGTTCTATCCCAGTAGAAGCAAAAAGTGCAGTTGTCCTTCAGGCAGAAGACATTAGCCCGGATAAGGTTATTGAACAGACAATCATTGCAAGGCAGAAGTCTCTGTGGGATCAGTTCTTCCTTTACATGGACCTGGAAGAAATGCTTAAAAGAGACCCTGCAAGAAGCAGAAAATACAATACTTCAAGTGCAGACGAAAGAATTGACATGCTGCGTGCTTTCCGTGCAGACCTGATGCTCCAGCGTATAGACAGCGACATTGTTGCAATTCCTGCCAGGTTCTATATTGAAACTACAACATATTCTCAGACAGAAGGAACAGTAAAAGTCCTTGAATGGTTTAAGAATGACAAGTTTATGGAACGCAAGCGCTATACATACTATGTGCGCCAGCGTGACGGCATCTGGCAGATTTACGATTATACAGTTGATAATCTTGGAACAGAATAATGGCAGGCAACGAAAAAAAGGCTAAATATTTTTGCGAAGGCTGCGGCGCTGAAGTTGCATCCAACGCAAAGTTTTGCCCTAAGTGCGGAAAATTCTTTGCTGCAGTGCGCTGCCCTAACTGCGGACACATAGGCACGGTAAAAGATTTTCTGCACGGATGCCCGAGCTGCCACTATGCCATGAGCCACGAAGAAATCTATGGAGAGCCGGAATCAAAAACCCTGGACGGCAGAAAACACAAGCTTTCCCGCAAATCTAAAAAAAGCATTAAATTAGCATTTAAGAAACACGAACACACAGGCTTAGGAGACGATGTGCCTGCATGGCTGTTTTTTGCAAGCATTGCTGTTTTAATCGGTATCTGTGTAGTGTTTTTTAAGAAGTGTACGTATTAAGGTATCAGAATATCAGAATTGAAGGAAACAAAAAAAACATTGCCCGAAAGGGGACTTGAACCCCTATGAAGTTTCCCTCACTAGTACCTGAAACTAGCGTGTCTACCAATTCCACCACCCGGGCAAAGGCATTAAATATCAAATGCTTTTCTACTATATAGAATATACTTTTTTATGTCAATTAAGTTATGCCAATAAAGCAGGCAAAAATTACATGGAATAAAAACCGTATTCCACTTTCTTAGCTTCAATTTCTCAGTGCCGTAAAATACAATGTGCCTTCTTATTTTTTCCATTATAACTGATTGTAAATACTTTATTAAAAATCTTCAA
This sequence comes from Spirochaetia bacterium, assembly GCA_022768865.1. Taxonomy (GTDB): domain Bacteria; phylum Spirochaetota; class Spirochaetia; order Treponematales; family Treponemataceae; genus Treponema_D. The sequence continues at coordinate 9,918 of JALELH010000061.1, read as the reverse complement.
TTGATTAAGATATAGCAAATGGAGAGAAGATAAAAACCGCCTGAAAGATCGCCGGTTTTTATGGGAGAAAAAAATGAGGGCAACCAGAGCAATTATTCATCTTGAAAATTTTAAGTCAAATCTTTTTTCCATTAAAAACCTTTTGAAAAAAAACGTAAAAATGTGCGTAGCCGTAAAGGCAGACGCTTATGGTCATGGCGCTGTTCCATGCGCAAAGGCAGCCGTAGAAGCAGGTGCAGATTTTCTTGCCGTTGCAACAGTAGACGAAGGCATTGAACTGCGCACAAACGGAATTAAAGTTCCGCTCCTTTTGCTTAGCCTTTGTGCACCCGATGAAATCCCCGATGCAGTGCGCTACGGACTTACGCCTTTTGTTTTTGACACAGAATATATTCAGCTTTTTGCAGGCGTTTGTAAAAGCGTGGGCATAAAGGATTTTCCCGTTCACCTTGCAGTGGACACAGGCATGGGCAGAATCGGCTGCAGGCCGGAACAGGCAGGAAAAGTTGCCGCAGAAATAATGAATACAGGAGTCCTTACTATAGGTGGAACTTCTACACACTTTGCCTTAAGCGACGGCATTTCTAAAAAAGCACTGGATTACACTAAACAGCAGGTAAAAGAATTTAAAACTGCCATAAAGTCTATTAAGGATGCAGGCTTTGAACCGGGCATCTGCCATTGTTCTAATTCTGCAGCAAGCATAAGTGAACAGGAACTGAACTTTGACATGGTGCGTCCTGGCATCATTGCTTACGGCTATTATCCTGATGAAGTTACAAAAGAATACCTTGCATCTAAAAAAATCAGCCTTGAACTTAAGCCTGTAATGGAACTTGTAACTACTGTATGTGCCATTCGGCCTTTTGAAAAAGGAAAATCTGTGGGCTATGGATGCACGTGGACTGCAGACAAGGATACAGATATTGCCGTTCTGCCTGTGGGCTATTACGACGGCTGGTTCAGAAGGTTCAGCACAAGCGGCGTAACTGTAACCATTAACGGTGAAAGCTATCCAATCCGCGGAAGAATATGCATGGACCAGTGCATGGTAGAACTTGGCAAAGACCACAAGGTAAAACGCTGGGACAAGGTAATACTTTTTGGTGCAAAGGAAAACAGCGCATTACAGAGTGCAGGAGACATTGCCGCATTAACAGGAACAATTCCCTATGAAATTACCTGCGGCATTTCTAAACGCGTGCCAAGGGTATATGTTGAATAACTACTTAATGCACTTCTGCGATAGTATATATTTCTTAACCTCAGAAACAAGGTAAAAGCTTCCTGTTACAAGTAGAACGGCATTTTCTTCCCCTGCTTTTTCAAGTGCATAAGGTATGGCCTTTAAATAATCCCCGCAGGAAAAATACTGTATGCCGTCTAAATCAAAGGCAGACTTTATGCGCTCAAGGTTGCACTCTTTTACGCTGCCTGGTTTTGTAAGTGTAACTTTAGAAAACTTTCCGCGGAAGTATTTTGTCATCTTTTCTACTTCCTTGTCTGCGGCACATCCAAAAAGCAAATGAACGTTAGCCGTCTTGTTTTCATTAAAAATCTTTTCAAAAGTTTCCATTGTATAGGCAATGCTTTTTTCAGTATGGGCACCGTCGTAAACAATGTTGCCGGAAATTTCAAAACGACCGGGCAGCACTGCCTTGCTTAAGCCTTTTTCTATAACTGATTCATCTAAATCTGGCAGCACCTGCTTAACTGCAAGAGCCGCAAGGGCTGCATTCCTTGCCTGAAATTCACCCAGCATATTTAAGGATACAGATAATGGCCTTTTAAAGAAATCTGACTCTATTTTGCAATGTAACTGTCTGTTTTTGTATACAAGTTCAGTTATATTAGAAACTTCATCAGCAAAATATATGGGTGCGCCCTTGTCTTCTGCAATTTTCCTAAAGACTTCCTTTACGCTTTCTGTCTGCTGTGCAATAAAAACAGACGTTTTTTCCTTTATGATTCCGCCTTTTTCTGCCGCAATTTTTTCTACTGTGTCCCCAAGATATTCCGTATGTTCAAGTTCAATCTGGTTTATGCAGCATACGGCAGGCTTTAAAACATTGGTTGCATCAAGGCGTCCGCCGAGGCCTACTTCGTAAACACCGTAACTGCACTTAGCATTGGCAAAAGAAAGGAAAGCAAGCAGGGTAACAAGTTCAAACCAGGTTATGGGACGTTCACCCGGCAGATCCTGTGTTTTAACGGACTTAACAAAGTCAATTAACTGGCGCACGGATTTTTCATAAACTTCTTCTTCAAAGGGTCCGCGGCATGTTCCTATTCTTTCAACAAAATTTAAAATATGCGGAGAAGAATAAAGCCCTGTTTTATACCCTGCTTCGTCAAGAATGCTTGCAATCATCATGGAAACAGACCCCTTGCCTTTAGAGCCTGCCACATGAAAAGACGGGCACGCAAGTTCCGGGTTGCCAAAACGCCTGCAAAGGAATTCCATTGTATCAAGCCAGAAAATATTCTTCTGCGGTGTTTTTTCAAAGTTCAGGTATTCTTCTGCAAACTGTTCAAAAATGCCTATAGCTGATTTTCCTGCCTTCATTTTTCTTCCTCCTCCAGCTCCTTTATAAACTTGTCGTAAGTCCATTTGCTTATTGTATACCTGTAGTTTAATTTACTTAAGATTTCATTGCCTGAAAATTCCGGAATTACAACTATCTGGTCTTCTTTTTCGTAAAAATTATAGACTGCCTTAACGCCGGAATTCAAATCCTTACTGACAGCATTAAAGGGCTTAATGTGTTCTGCAGGCTTTATGTAGGCAAGCTCGCCGCGGCGCAAACCGGAATCATTTTTATCTGAATCAAGCCTTGCGCACAAAGGAATCAAATATGGGTCTGCCCAGAAAGACGGTGTCTTTTCATATATAAAGTTTTCTGCATCTGTTTTTGCCTGCCATACAGTAGATTCTTCTGAAGTCCTGAAATAAACCTGGCCTTCTAAATCATCACCGTAGCCAAAGAAAACAGAACCTAAAGTTCTTGAATCATTCCTTAAATCTACTTCAACTGCACTGGAAGAATCAACGCCAAGTTTTTTCCATGAAGTAACATTAGAAGCCTTCTGGGTCCAGGTGTTTTCCTTTGTCATTTCTTCTATAAAGTTTGCAACACACTTATCTTCTGCAGGCCAGTAAAGCGTATCATTGGAAAAAGAATCCGTGCCAACCCACATATCAGAAAGTTTATAAAGTGAAATCCGCACCTTATTCTTTTTATCAAGAATCCTTATTTCTGAAACTTCGTTTTTTAATGAAGAATCTATAAAAGCAGACTTTAAGGTTTTAGGCTGGTTCTTGCTTCTTGAAAAAGGAAGCAAAAAAACAGCAATGACAAGAAGAAGCGCAATGTCAAATCCATAGAAAATCAAAAATGCCTTGTTTGCCGGCAGCCTTTTCATTTGTAAAATCTCCTTCTTTTGTAATCAATAATAACAGCACCTGCTAATATAATTATAGCAGGAAGAACAATGCATATAAAGAATGTTTTCCTGACATAGCCGCTAAGTTCCGCATCAGAAACTTTATAAAGGCTATAGTTGAAAACGCTTTTGTTTTTAAGTGCAAGAAGTTCTTTAGAACCGTCAAGCATAAGCAGACTGTTGCCTAAAAACTCCATAGGTCTGAAATCCATAGCCTGAGAAGAACTGTAAGCAAGCATTGGCGTAGAAAAACAATACTGGTCCCCAATAAGAATAAGGCGAATGTCTTCTGCATTTTCCTTTGCAGAAACGGCAGCACCTATGGTAAAACTTCCGCGGTCCTGGTTTTGCAAGGGAGATGCCGGGCAGGCAAAAGGGCTTGTAATAAAAGCGCCGTCAGTCTTTTCCATCTGCCAGGAAGCAGAACTTGTAGCAAGCATGGGCGAAACACTAAAGTTTTCCATTGCAGCAACATCATTGTCTGTGTCAAAGGCACATGGCCAGAAAGCAGTCATTCCGTCGGGAGCAAAAACCTGCGGCCTTAAAACAGGCCATAGAGAATAGTTTATGTATTCCGTTTTCTGCTCTTTTGCCTTGCCGTCTGTGCCTGTGTCGCTCATTAAGGTAAGGCGGAAGTTAGAAACATCGCAGGTTAAAGTCGGTTTAAAATAAATGCCGAAGGTAAAAAGCATGCGCTCAAAATAAAGCTGATTCTGGTTCTGACTGTAAGACCAGTCGTCCTTTATTTTTATGGAATATGGCTGGGATGCAATAAAAGCCCTGCCCCCGTCAAGAATAAAACTTTCCAGAGCCCTGCTGTCTTCCTTTGTAAAGTTTTCCGACCCCATTACAATAAGCGGCACTTTAGGAAAATCAGCAAAGGATTTGTTTTCTTCTGTGCCAGTTTTTTCAGAGGTCAGCCGGCTTAAAAAAGGAACATACCCCAGAGACTTTAAATAAGGGAAAAGATAGCTGTAGTCATTTTCTGCATCAAGGCCATTTGCAATTACAACCTGCACAAGGTTTTTCTTTTCTTCTATTAAAGAAGTTATTTTCTGTGCAAGGTCAAATTCCAAAGTTGCAGCAGATAAAACAAAGGGAATTGTTTCCGTAGTGCCAAGATAGTCTATAACCACGGCAGAATAAACACTGGAAACCGTAGAAGAAGAAATGGAATTAGTCCTTACAGGCTGGCCGTTTATTCCGTAAGAAGAAAGCTTATTCTGAAGTTCCGCACTTGACGGATTAATGATTTTAAAAGAAATACTGGCAGATTCTGCCGCGTAGGTTTCAAGATAATCCGAAACATCCTTTACCTGGGGGTAAAGTTTTTTAAGTTCAGAAGAAAGATAATAAGTAATTGATAAAGGTTCAGAAACTTTTGCAGCAATGGTTTTAGAATATTTTGTAACGGAAAACTTCTTGGACCGGGTTAAGTCAAACTTAACATTTACAAAACTGCAGGCACAGGCTAAAAGAACAAAAGTCAGGCAAAAAAGCCGTGAAGCCTTTTTAAACAAAACCGTGCCGTTACCCTTAGCCTTTTCTGCCTTAAAGTAAATTAAAAAGATAAACAGGGAAGACGCAAGGACAAAATACAAAACTGTCCTGACATTTAGAATGCCCTTAGCAAAGGAATCAAAGTTCCATGCAAAAGAAACGCACTTAATTATAAAGGAAAGGAATGCACCTGTCTGCGCATAAAGGGGAATGTTGTGTATTGAATTGCATAAAGCAAGGCAAAGGACCGAAACAACAAAAGCCGCCGCAGTATTGTCTATTAAAGAAAAAATCAGCGCAGTAAAGCTTAGGGCGCAAAAAGCAAAAAGCGCAATTCCAAAGTAACCAGTCCAGAACTGTGCCCATTCCACATTGCCAAAGAAACTTATGCACAAAGGAACAGCCATGGTAAAAACCATCGATACGGCGGCAAAAGTAAAGGCAGCCAAAATAGAAGCAAGGCATATCTTAATAGAAGAAAAAGGAAAAGCCCACTGATTTTTAACCCTGCACAAGGAAACAATCAAAGGAACATAAAGAATAAAGGCAAAAGGAAAGGCAGAAAAAAAACGGTGCAGGTCCGTTGTTCCCGCCTGCGTAAAAAAACGCTGGCCTATAAACCACTGCACGCCTATAAGGGCAGTAAAAAAAAACATGGCAATAAATGCAATCTTAGAATGTAAAAGTTTATAAAGAAAACGAAAAATAAGCTTATTCACTGCCCGCCTCTTTTTTAGTTAATGCAATAAAGGCTTCTTCTAAATTACTGCAGCCGCAGCCTTTTATTATCTGTTCCGCCGTGCCGTGGGATGCAATGGTGCCTTTATTTAAAATGTAAATGCCGTTGCAAAGGGAAACTGCTTCGTCTATGTGGTGCGTAGAAAAAATAATGGTTGTGCAGGCAGAAAGTTTTTTTATTTTATTCCTTAAGTCAACTGTCTGTGACGGGTCAAGGCCTGCAGAAAATTCATCAAGGACAAGGACTTTTGGCTTTATGCAAAGTGCCTTTGCTAAACTTACGCGCTGCTTATATCCTTTAGAAAGCCTGCCTACCCTGCTTGTTAATGTATCTTCAAGATTGCAGAACTCTACGGCAAAATCTACTGCATCTTTAACCTGTTCTTTGGGTAAATATAGGGAAGATTCCAATAGCAGAGTTTCTTTTACGCAAAGTTTTTCTTCCAGTTCCGGAACTTCAGGAACATAGCCCGTAATTCTTTTTATTTCTTCCGGCATGGAAAAACCGCAGACAGAAAGGGAACCTGCCGTCGGGTATATATGTCCGCATATGGCCTTAAGCAAGGTGGACTTGCCTGCTCCGTTTGGCCCAAGAAGTCCCGTAACGGAACAAGGGCCTGCAACAAAATCAATATTATTGCAGGCAGTCTTTGAAGCATATTTTTTTGTAAAGGAATTTAACTTTACAGAATCATTCAACATAAGGAATCTCTATGTGCATCCTGTCTCTTGAAAGGACTGCATCAGGATATACCTGCCTTGCCTGCTGCAAAAGCACATCAAGGTCTTTGTCGTTGTAGCGCGGACTGTAATGTATAAGTGCCATTCTTTTTGCGCCTGCGTCTTTAGCAATGGTTGCTGCCTGGCGCGACGTCATGTGCTTTTTTTCCTTTGCCTGGTCGGCACAGTCATCGGAAAACATTCCTTCACAGATAAGAAGGTCGCTGTTTTTTACTTCAGACGCAATGGTCGGCAGGTAAAGGGTGTCCGTTACAAAGCTGAACTTGCGTCCTTTTCTTGCCTGGCCTACTACCTGTTCAGGCTTTATTTCCCTGCCTTCTTCGTTTACTACGCTCTGGCCGTGCTGCAGCTTTCCCCATAAAGGGCCGCGCGGAACTTTAAGTTTAAGTGCTTCTTCCGGATTAAATTCTCCAGGGCGGTCGTCTTCTTCCAGTGTATAGCCTACGCAGGTTTTTGTATGTTCAAGGGGAAATGCCCTTACCTTAAAGCCGTCTCCCTGATAAACATCGCAGGGTGCCGTAATTTCCTTTACGATAATGGGATAGTTTATATACATGTCCAGAACCTTGCGGCTTGTTTCAATGTATTCTGCAATTTTTGGCGGACCGAAAATATACAGCGGTTCGTTTCTGTCTACCTGAGAAGAAAGCATTAAAATGCCCGGCAAACCTGTTACGTGGTCTGCATGGGTATGAGATACAAATATTGCATTGATTTTTTTCCATTTTAAGTTAAGACGCCTTAGGGATACCTGTGTTCCTTCGCCGCCGTCAAACAGAAAAAGGTCTCCGTCCCGGCGCAGAAGTACAGAAGTCAAATGGCGGTACGGAAGCGGCATCATGCCTCCGCAGCCTAATACAAAGCATTCCATGTTCATGCCGTCATAATATAGTAAAAATAAGGTTTCTGCAATTAAGGCGTGAATCTAGTTATTACTTAAAAATGAATAAAGGGATTGTTTGCCAGAGAATCCCTTATATATATCCTTATGCTGTTGTTAAGTCCATTTCTGCAAGCTGGCGCACTTTTTCTACAGGCAGCTTAAGGATGTCTGCAATCTGCTCTACAGTCATATTGCCGTTTTTAATGAACTTCTGGATAAGTTCGGCATTACCTTCAATTTTACCTTCAATTTTACCTTCAGACTTACCTTCAAGTATACCTGCAGCTTTTTCCCTGTTAAGCATATTGGTCAAATGCATATTCATGTTTTCATCACCCCCTGCTAGCGTTTCTAGATTTGTATTATACTCGCTTTCAAAGTTTTTGTCTTTTGTCAAAACATTCATCAGTTTAAAAAACTCGTCTACGTGCTTAATTGTTTCTTTTGAACCTTTGTAGTCTGGATTTTTCCTGGACTTTACAAAATAATCTGCAATTATCTTAAAGTCACTTTTAAAATAAGACAGCTGCTCTTCTGTAAGCCGGCATACTTCAAAAAGGTTAATCTGGTAGTCGTGAACATACGGCTTTAATTTTTCAGGAACATCCAGACACCCTAGAAGATTTTTAGGCTTATTCCATGGCTTATTACCAAAGTATAAGACAAGGGTGATTACAGGATAGAGTTCTTTTTTCTTGTGGTTTAGCTGATTCCTATAACTTGCACCGTCATAGCCGAAAACGCGCAGCGGCATGTTTTTGTCCACTGCCGTCTGATTTTCAAACCCGAACAAGGCAATGCGTATTTTGCCGTTTTTCCAGTACTTGGCAACATCTCGTTCCTGTTCGTGCAACTTGTCGTCACCCTTATAAACGGAATGCTCTGATTCTGCTTCAAGCTCGTCTTCCTTGACGACTTGTTCCCCTTTGAATAGGAATCCGTTTACAATGTCTGCAAAAACATCGTTGTAGGATTCCAGCGTCTTTTCCGTCATGTCCTTTTCTGCCATAACAGTTCCTTTAAAATATAAATACGGAGCCTGTCCGTCTGTCATTCTGAAAAATGCGCAGCATTTGTTCAGAATCAGCTGAAAGTTATATTATTAACCATTGCTTAACTTTAAGCAGATCCTGACCTTCGTCAGGATGACATTAAACAAGCTCTATATAAATTATTTTAAAAAAAAATAAAAAAATGCCCTGTTTTTGCCTTTGCTGAATATAAAATTATGTTAAAAGTTCATAAAAATTTCTAAAAGCCATTGATGACGCATGTAAAGTTAAGCAAAACAGACGTTCAAAAACTGGCAGAACGTCAATTTTTGAAAAACATTTCTAAAAACAAAAAATAGTAAAACTAAACAACATCAGGGAAAGTTTTTAAGGTAGAAAAATGAATGTTTTGTCGGATAAGGCTTGTTATTATCCATTTTTTCCGGGAAAAACACCGTTTTTTTACATATCCGGCCGTTTATCCAACTTTTAGTTCATTTTCAGGAAAAATACCCAGGCAAGCAGAAATTCAGCTAAAAACGCATGAAATAACAATAATTTATCTGAAATCATTGGCAAAATTATGCATTTATGCTTATCTTTTAAAAATCAGGAAAAGGTGAAAATGTTGCAAGACATCCTTAATCCTGAAAACAGTAGGACCTGATTTTGCAGCCAAAAACAGTGTAAAAACCGCTGAAATGATGCTGATTTACACTGACTGCTCCTTAAGTAATGCAGAACAGGCCCAAGTTGAATTTATGGAGGTGAACAATGAGCGTTCCTTTTGTTAGCAGAGTGCGGATTAATCCGCAGGATTTGGGTGCAGCAGGCAAGTATTATCCTGCCGCTGCATATATTGATGAAGTTGATGTTGATAAACTTGCAGAAGAAATTTCTGAAGCCACAACACTGACACCTACAGAAGTCATCGGCGTAATAAGGAGCCTTCTTATGACTGTTCCGAAATACATGCTGCTGGGCTATAAAGTAAAGCTGGACAGCTTTGGTATTTTTAAGCTTGGCTTAAAGACCGCATGCAAGGGACACGAAAAAGCAACGGACGTAACGGCCAATGACATTGAAGGCGTAAAGGTTATCTTTACGGCTGACCCAAAGCTGAAGGAAAAACTTTCAAAGCCTGATTATATTAAGCTTGATGCAAAGTATATAACGGATGAAGAAACTAAGCCGGAACCGTCAGGAACTGACGAAGACCATTCAGCAGATTAAATTAATTTAAGGCCTTTTCCAAAAGAAAAGGAAAGAAAATGAAGAATTTTTAACGGAGACCGGTACTTTTTTTGGCGTGCCGGCCTCCTTTTTTTATGCCGGTTTACAAAAGTTTTAAAATTATTTTGAAAATACTTTACCCGGTTTCATACTGATTTTCTAAAATTTCATAAGGTAAATGCGGCAAATTCATACGGTAAATGAATCAAATTCATAAGGTAAACAGACCAAATTCATAAGGTAAACCTGTCCACTTCATACGTATAAACGCATCCATTTCATACGTATGAAATCACCCCCGTCATACGAATGAAATTACCCCTGTCATACGTATGAAATTACCCACGGGAAAAGCATTTGTTCACATATAAGCCGGTACTTATTGTA
>JALELH010000040.1 GCA_022768865.1 Spirochaetia bacterium | reverse complement strand
AACATAAGCTGGTCCCGGCTGCCGTCTTTGTGTGCACCTTTTAGCAAAGACTTGTCTATCTTAAGCACATCCCACGGCAGTTCCTTAATCAGAATAAGAGAAGAAAAGCCAGTGCCAAAATCATCAACGGCAGTTGTAATTCCTTCTCTGTTAAGTTCTGTTACCAGGGGCCTTAAATCTTCGTTGCTTGCATCGGAAGCAGATTCCGTAAGTTCTATTTCTATTAAAGAACGGGGAATGCCGTAATTGTCTATTGTTGAAGTTATTACTTTAACAAGGTTCATTACCTTTAATGTTGCACGTGAAAGGTTTACTGAAACTTTGGGAACATCTTTTCCAGCGGAAAGCCAGTTTTTTATGTCCATGCACACATGGTTAAGCATGTAAAAATCCAGGTTCCTTATGGAAAGGTTGTTTTCAAGAACGGGAATAAATTCATCCGGCAGAATTATTGCGTCTTCGTGGTTCCAGCGGACCAGGGCTTCTGCGCCTTTAAGCTTATAGTTGTGCAGGTTTACTTTAGGCTGATAGTAGATATGGAATTCCCCGTTCTGCAGGGCTGAAACATACCAGGCTTCTATTTTGTTTTCCATCTCTAATTTGTTCTTAAAGACGTTGTTGTATTCAACAAACTTTAGGCCCGGGTTTCTGCGCGTAATTTCGTAAGCCGTGGCAACAGTTGATATAACTGCATGAGCAGAAGTGTAGCCGGCAAGTTCCGTGTTTATGCCGTAGCGTGAATTTATTTCAATGGTTTCTTCTGCGCCTGTTATGTTTTTTACTGTAAACAGGCTGGAAAAAAGGAATGCCAGAATCTGGCTGCTATAGTTTTTGTAGAACAAAATAAAACCGTTGTCTCCGTCTAAGGCAACGTCAAAACCGTTGTCGTCAATGCTGCCTTCAAGGATTTTAGAAATGCCTGCATGATACTGATTCAGTATTTCCGTGGAATTCTTTTCTCCGTATTTTTTAGTTAGGTTGCCGAAGTTCTTTATGTTGTATTGAAGCAGGGCAAAGCTGCCGATTTTATTTTCTGCTATAAACTGTTCAATCTTTTTTATTAAGAAACTTACGTTGTAGGAATCCTTAAACCTTAGCTCGTGGGTAAGGGCAAAGTTCAGGTGTCTGGTTAAATTAATGTCCGTGCCAAAAAGAAAGATGTAGTAAGCAAGGAAATCCAGGTATTTTTTTTCTTCTTCCGTAAAAGGTGTGTCATCTTCAGGCGGATAAAAAATATAAGTGGCATCTACATATTCATTGGAAAGTGTTTTGCCTGTATAGAAGTTTTCTGCGGCTGCATTTTCTGATTCGTAATAGATTTCCGGTTCGCTGTTAAAGGAAACGCTTTTGTTTTCTGCATGGCTTGTTTTATTAACTTCTATTTTTGCAACCCTTAAAATGCTGTAAACTGCCATAAGGTTCTGGTTCATGCTTTCATAGCTGAAGTTCCTTGACTTTAGCAAGGCAGGGTTGCGGCAACTTTCAATAAAGGCGTCTAGAATTTTCTTGCTGTCTGGTTCTTTCATTTTTTGCTCCGTCTTTTGCCTTTCTAAAGCTGAGGGATTTCTACAATAAGGTTATAGTTTATTTCTGCCAGGGTTTTAAGGCTTCCGTCCATAAGCCACAGAAGGTTGAATGCAGAAAGCAGCTTTATGTATTCGTTGGTCGGATCAATGGTTATTTTCTTTTTCTGTTCAAGTTCATGTAGAATCTTTATGTCCCTGTCCGTAAACTTAAAGTTTTCTACGGTAAACTTAAAATACAGGCTGCAGCCGTAAGTGTTTTTCCTGTATCCTGATGCAACAATAATAGGGCAGCCTGCATTTTTTGTTTCAAGGAACAGGATAATGCGCGTAATGACTTTTTCTATGGCAGTCCTGTCTCCGAACAGAACGCCGCCTTTTTCTTCCGGCATATTAAAGATGATTTTGTTTTTGGAATTCTTTATGGCACTGGCTTTTATGTTTTCTATTAAATCCGTAAGGTTATAGTCTGCTTCCTTTAGTGTATAATTGAAATTGGTAAACCTTGAAAATTCGCTGCTTTCTAGGACTTCCATGTTATAGTTTTTTGCTGCCGTTTCAAAATCTTCTATAAGGCTATTTAAATTCCTGCCGGCATTGGTTTTTATCTGCATTGTCCAGGCAAGCAGGTTTTTTGCCATCTGCTGTGAAACCTGAATCAGCTTTTCGTTATTTATTCTTTCGTTTGCTTCCCTTGCCTTGTAGTGAATTTCCCGGTTTATAATGTTTTCAAATATTTTGCTTACTAGAGCAGCCAGAAGCTTTACAAAAACATTCAGGTGTTCATTGTCTATAAGGCAGTCTTTTTCAGGAGAAGCAACATATTTCCCAACGTATCTTCCGTTTATAAGGACTTCTGCAGAAAAAGAAAGCCCTGCGTCCTTGTCCATTGTGCCGGTGATTTTCTGCATGTTTCTGTCCAGAAAGCATAGGTGAACTTTAAATTGCTTTTCAAATTCAGTGCAAATGGAAAGGTAGTCCTTAAAGTCTATAAAGGACTTTAAATCTGATTTGGCACATTCTGCATATATTCCGTTTAATACCTGGGCCATGCGGCTTACAAGGCTGTGGATTGCTCCTGCTATGGTGTTTATTTCTTCTATGGGGTTTTCAAGGTTTACGTCTGTTTTAAAGTCCCCGATGGCGGCCCGCCTTAGGCGTTCTGCCATCTGCTTTACGGGTTCTGAAATGAGCTTTGAATGTTTTCTTATAAGCTGGCGGGAAACTATGATTATTGTCGTTGAAGTTATGACGGAAAAGGCAAGGGCAATCCAGAAAGTTGTCAAAAAGTCTGATACAGGGGAATCTATTATCAATGCCCAGTTGGGCGTGCCTGCAATCTTGCAGCTTGTAAAGCAGTGGAGGGTTCCGTCCTTAAAAATATACTTCTGGTTTTTTTTGCCTTCCAGGGTCTGGCGTTCAAAGTCTGCAATGGGCTTTACTTCTTTATTTGTATAGGCTCTTTTTATGTTGCTGTAATAGACCAGCACTTTATTTAAATCCAGGCTTGCTACGGTTTTGCCGTAATTGCCTATTACGTAAATGTTGCTGTTTTTGGAAATGCTGAAGTCTTTAAGGAAGTTGCTTAGCAATGTAGGGTCAATGGAACAGAAAAGGACAGAATCAATTGTTCCGTTATAGATGCCGTTTTTCCAGACGGGTGCTCCTATCACAAGGGCAACTTTATTGTCTGACCTTGAAACTATAGGGTCGCTTATGGTTACGTTTCCTTTGACGGCTTCCCAAAAATAGGCCCTGTCTCCTCTGTAATGGGAATCCATGTCTGAATAGCCGTCCAGGTTTATGGTCTTGCAGTGAACCAGTCCATATTCGCTGGTTTTGTTTTCAAGTATAAGTTTTTTTGCGGTTGTGGAAACTTTAGGATTTGAAAGTTCCGGTATGGAACCGATTCCCTGTGCAATGTTTTTATAGGACTGAATTACCCATTCAATTCTTTTTGCGCCGGTTTTTACTTCCTGGGCAAGGGTTTTGTTCATTACGTTGGCTGTGGAAATATAGATGAAAAGCAGGCTTGCAATCATCAGGATAAAAAGGCTTATTACAAGGACAGTAGTATTCTGCCTGTTGAGTATGGAAGAAATGTCCCTCTTTGCCTTTGATGAATGCAACTTTTTGTTCATATCTTCTATTATATTATGTTTATTTAAATTTTCAACATCTTTTTTGCAGATGGGTAAGGAATTTACATAATGGGCGAAAGCCTTGCACCCAACTTGACTGCAATTCTTGTAAAGGCTATTTATTACAAGGGTGTCTTGCACTGCTTGTTCTAAATGGCTAGAACTGCCCGTTCTAAACAGCTAGAACTGTCTGTTCTTAATATGGTCAGGGGCCATAATTGAAAAAATGCAGCAAAATTGTTACTATTAGAACCTATTTTTTTATCTTC
>JALELH010000033.1 GCA_022768865.1 Spirochaetia bacterium | reverse complement strand
TGGACGACATCAAAAAGAACGTAAAAGACTGGGCTAACGAAAAGGAAATCCGCGATTACCTTGTAAAAATTGCAAGCAAGCAGGCCTTTGACAGGACAGGCCTTATTTACGGACAGGGACACGGCGTCTATACAATCAGCGACCCGCGTGCAACCCTCTTACGCAACAAGGCTGCAGAACTTGCAAAGGAAAAAGGCGTAGAAGAAGAATTCCACCTTTACAATATAATAGAACGCCTTGCACCGGATGTTCTTTTTGAACTCCACGGCGGAAAGAAACGCATCTGCACAAACGTAGACTTTTATTCAGGCTTTGTTTACAGCATGCTCAATATTCCGCGGGAACTTTATACGCCATTGTTTGCCATTTCCCGCATTGCAGGATGGAGCGCACACCGCATAGAAGAAATTGTTGCAGGCCGCCGCATTTACCGTCCGGCTTACAAGGGCATTGCCGGTGAACGCCGCTACGTTCCTATGGATCAGCGCATAGAAAACAAAGTGCTTCAGGTCAAGAAAGAAGACAATGGAGTTCAGACTACAGGGCCTTCAGACTAGTATTTGCTAAAAAACAGACAGGAGGTTTGTTAAAAATACAATGAAAAAATTATTTACCTGCTTCCTGCTGTTTTTTTTAGCCTTTGGCCTTTATGCAAAAAAAGTATCTCCTCCAAGACAGAAATTCATTTCCTATGCACTTGAACTTGAAGGCACCCGATACAAGTGGGGTGGGGAAACTCCGGAAGAAGGCCTGGACTGTTCTGGCCTGATAAACTACATCAATAAAGTTGCCCTTGACGGCAAAGTTCCGTTCCCGCGCCGTGCCGCAGATATATACGACAAACTTGTGCACATAAAGGCTTCAGAAAGGGAACCGGGCGACCTTGTTTTTTTCAGCGACACAAAAGACGGACCTGTCTTTCATGTGGGAATCTATTGCGGCAAATATCCTAAGGACGGGCCAAAGGTAAAATTCCGTGGCAAGCGTGTTTTTGTTTCTGCCATAAGCAAGGGAGATTCCTGCGTAAAGATTTCCTTTATGGATGAAGGCTACTGGACAAAATATCATCCGGTCTACGCAAGGTTTTTAAAGTCTACCGACGACTTCAATAAGTCAGTGGGCAAAAATCCTGATATAAAAAACAAGCCCAATAAAAACTCTACCCAAAGAAAAGAAACTATAGTTGAATCAGCACAGAAAGAAAAAAAGCCTTCGTCTTCAGTAGTAAACAAGCCTGCACCGCGCAAAAAAGCCAGTCCCAAAACAAGAACAAAAGATTTTTAGGTTGACTAGTATTTGCAGGGGTATTATATTTTTATTGAGGAGTAAATTTATATGCCGGTGTTGTCAATGTTTTTCGGTATTCTTATTAAGATGAATTGGAAAGATAATGATAAACATCATTTGCCGCATTTCCATGCTTATTATAATGAATTTGAAGCATCATTCGATTTGAATGGCGAAATTATTGCCGGAGATTTTCCTTCTAAACAATCTGCTTTTGTTAAGGCTTGGGCTTTATTGCATCAAGATGAATTGAATGTTAACTGGAAACTTGCTCTTGAAGGCGAGCAGGTATTTAAAATAAATCCTTTGCAGTAGGAATTAATATGAATGAAATAATTCACGGTGAACCATTACTACCACGTGCTGTGTCAGTTGAACCATTGCCAGACTATATTCTAAAAATCAGATTCAATAATGATGAACTTCGTTATTTTGATGTAAAAAAAATATATACATTAAACTGTTTTAAACCTTTACAAAACAAAGAATTTTTCAATAATGTCCGCATTTCTTATGGCAGTGTTGCATGGGGTAATGACATTGATTATTGTCCTGATTGCCTATACGAAGAAAGTTCCTCTTACAAAGATTAAATAAGGGAAAATATTTCCTGTTTTTCTTTTACTATTAAATTTAATATCACCCCCTGACATTTGAATTATTTTCCAATAATGACTATATTTAAACCGTAACATTTTTGTAAATTTCATTAACATTTTATAGGAGTATAGCATGGCAGAAAATTCAAGCTGCGGCGGATCTTGCGGTTCTTGTTCAAAGGACTGTTCAAAAAGACCGGTACACGAAACACTTCACAAAGATTCAAGCGTAAAAAAGGTAATCGGCATTGTTTCAGGCAAGGGCGGCGTAGGTAAATCTTTAGTAACATCTTTGCTTGCATGCAAGACAACCAGAGACGGTCTTAAGACAGCCATCATGGATGCAGACATTACGGGCCCTTCAATTCCAAAGGCATTCGGCCTAAACGGCCAGCGTGCACAAAGCGGCGGAACACAGGAAAACGGCTTCCTTTATTCCGTAAAGTCAAAGACCGGAATCCAGATGATGTCCATGAACTTTCTCCTTGCCAATGAAAACGACCCTGTAGTATGGCGCGGCCCTGTAATTTCAGGTGCCGTAAAGCAGTTCTGGACAGACGTAGTCTGGGAAGACGTAGACGTAATGTTTGTGGACTGTCCTCCGGGAACAGGTGATGTTCCCCTTACCGTATTCCAGTCAATGCCTGTAGACGGAATCATCGTAGTAGCATCCCCTCAGCAGCTTGTGCGCACCATCGTAGAAAAAGCCGTAAACATGGCAAACATGATGAAGATTCCTGTCCTTGGACTTGTAGAAAACATGAGCTACGTAAAGTGCCCTGACTGCGGCAAGGAAATAAGAATCTTCGGCAGCGGCAACGTTGATGAATGTTCAAAGGAATTCAACATTCCTGTCCTTGCACGCATACCTGTAGAAGCAGAAACTGCTGCAAAAGTAGATTCAGGCTGCGTAGAAGACTTAAACCTTCCATACCTGGACGAGGCTGCAAAAGTCATAGAATCACTTTAATTTTTAAAACATCAGTTTAAATGAAATTAATCTGTGCTCCCATGGCCACCCTAAGCCACGAACCTTTCCGCCTTGCCGTAGAAAGGTTTGGCTGCTGCAGCGAATATTACACGGAAATGATAAATGCCTCTTCTTTGCTTAACATGGGTCCTTTTGAAAAATACTACCTTTTAAACGGACCTGTGCCGGACAAAATCGTGTGGCAGCTTACGGGCTGGAATGCAGAAAAGATGGCAGCGGCCGTTCCAGTAGTCCTTGAAAAAGGCGGCATAGGGGTAGACATAAACATGGGATGCAGTGCGCCGCAGATATACAAAACCGGTGCAGGCATTTCATGGATGCTAAAGCCGCTGGCAGAAACAGAAAAATGCGTAAGCCTTGTAAAAAAGGCAGTAGAACAATGCAGTGCAGTGCAGGATAAAAGCTTCCGGTTAAGCGTAAAGTGCCGACTTGGGGATGAAGGCTTTACGGAAGAAAGTTTCCTGAACTTTACGGACATGCTTGCCGCCAATGGTGTGCAGCAGATAGCACTGCATCCGCGCACAATAAAGGAAAAATACCGCGGCCTGCCTAAATATGAATGGGCAGAAAAACTTGCCCTGCGCTATGAAAACAAAATAGACGTAATTGTAAACGGTGCCGTAGACAGCAGGGAAAGTGCAGCCATTGTACAGGCAAAAGTTCCCCATGCAAGGGGAATAATGATTGCACGCGCCGCCGCCGTAAAGCCATGGATTTTCCGTCAGCTTTCAGATGCCGCATCCTTTGAAGTAGACCGCCTGCAGCTTGCCCTGGACTTTGTCCATGATGTAGAAAAATATCAGCCTGCAGAATTCTATAAAACAAGGATTCAGCGTTTCTTCGGCTACTATTGCCAGCAGTTTGCCTTTGGCCATTACTTTCAGTCCCAGGTGCAGAATTACAAATCCTTAGAAGACACAATAAAAAAAATCAACGATTATTTTGCTAAGCAGCCGGAAGAAAGGCTTCTTAAAGTCAATTAGAAGGTTCATAAGGAACCAGCCTGTTTTATTCCAATGCTGTATGCATCCTACAATACAGTGGGAATAGCTCCCACAATACAGTGGGAATAGCTCCCACAACACAGTGGGGATAGTTCCCACAATACAGTGGGAATAACTCCCACAATACAGTGGGAGCAGTTCTCCTTGCTAAACCCATGGTTCAGTGTATAATAGAGGTAAGGAGATTCATCATGAACAATCTGGAATTAGACAATAAAAAATCAGAAGATGGTGTAAAGATTACACGATATAAACGCAAGCTTGGCAAAAAGGAAATTGAATTTGCAAATGTTTCCAGAAAAACAGCGGACATAGACAGCATTTTGACCCTTGTTTCAAAATACGACACGGGCATAAACCGGCTTATGATTCAGCATTGCGTAGGGCTTTTTAAGCGTGCAGTGCTTGAAAAACTTGAATCGGGCAGTGCCGTAAACCTGCTTGGCCTTGGAACAATGTTCATCAATGCAGCCTTTAACGAAGACGGCAAGCCGGAACTTTCCGTAGGCTTTACTCCCTCTGATGAAGCCATGGACGCCGTCAAAAACCTTGATATCGTAGTTACGGATTATGTTTCCCAAAACCCGGAAATAGAAGAAGTTGTGGACTTAAAGACAAGGACAACGGACGGAACTGTCTGTGCAGGCAAGGACATAAAGGTTTCCGGCAAAAGGCTTAAGCTTGTAGATTCTAAAACCGGCATGGCTTACCTGGCATTTGCACCATGCAGTGCTGACGGAATGATTACGGAACCGGACCAGGCTAAGTGGGTAAAGGTTATTGCTTCTGAACTTTCCGTAAATAAGCCTTCGGAACTTCAGTTTTATATTCCCGATTCCCTGCCGGAAGGAACATATAAAATACAGGTTAACACCTGGTATTCAAGAAGCGGCAGGAATGCAAAAGTCCCCCTGCGCACCGGCGAATTTGACAAAGTGATAAGGGTGGTAAAGCTGTAAATACTTACTGCAATAAAATGCTTTTTTTATGGTATACTTAAAAATCAACAGAATAATCATTCATGTTGCATTTGTATGATTCAAAAGGAAAAATATGTCAGCATTAAACATAAAGGCACTGGAAAACGACTTGTGGGATGCAGCAGACGAACTGCGTGCAGGTTCAAGGCTTAGCTCTCAGGAATATTGTATGCCTGTCCTTGGGCTTATTTATCTGCGCTATGCTTATTCCCGCTACAAGTTTGTGGACGAAGAAATCCGTAAAAACCTGCCAAGCCGGGGCGGAAGGACTTTGGAGCCGGAATCGGCAGACTACAAGGCAAAGGGTGCAATAAAGCTGCAGGAAATTTCCAGATACGATTATCTTTTGGGCTTAAAGGGAGAAGACAACATCGGCAAAGCCATAGATGATGCCATGAAGGCAATTGAAAACGACGTGCCGGAACTAAAAGGAATCCTCCCAAAAAATTATGAAACTGTCTTTAGCGGAACAAAAGAAAAGCAGATTCTTCAATCTTTGCTTACAAAGTTTAACAGGCCGGAACTTGACGAAATCAAAGATGACATTATAGGCCGCATTTACGAATACTTCCTTAATAAATTTGCAAAAAGCATTGCCAGCGACGACGGCGTTTTCTTTACTCCAAAATCTCTGGTCCGCATGATTGTAAACATCATTCAGCCGGATAAGGGTGTCATACTTGACCCTGCCTGCGGTTCCGGCGGTATGTTTGTAAGTTCCGGGGACTTTGTAAACCAGAAAGGCAAAAGCGCTGCAAAATCAATGGCATTCTACGGACAGGAAAAAGTAGAATTCAATGCAAAGCTTTGCATAATGAACATGGCTGTTCACGGACTTAATGCAAAAATCGTAAGCGGAGAAGGTGCAAATTCCTTTTATAACGACGCACACCATCTAGAAGGCAAGTGCGACTACGTAATGGCAAATCCTCCGTTCAACGTAAACAAAGTAAATTACGAAAACGCACAGAATGCAAAGCGACTGCCGTTTGGGCTGCCGGGTTACAACGAAAAGACAAAGGAAATCGGCAACGCCAACTATCTTTGGATAAGCTATTTTTACGCATATTTGAATCAGAAAGGGCGGGCGGGTTTTGTAATGGCATCTTCTGCCACAGACAGCCAGCACGCAGACAAGGAAATCCGCACAAAACTTGTAGAAACCGGCGACGTTGACGTAATTTTAAGCGTGGGCAACAACTTTTTTTACACTTTAAGTTTGCCATGCACGCTGTGGTTTTTTGACAAAGGCAAAAAGGAAGAACTTAAAGACAAGGTTCTTTTTATTGACGCAAGGAATTATTACACCGTTGTAGACCGCAACTTAAACGAATGGACGGTGTGGCAGATAAAAAATCTTTCTGCCATTGTTCATCTTTACCGCAAAGAAACAGAAAAATATCAGCAAGTAATAGAAGATTATTGCAGTTATTTTAAAGAAGCTTCAGAAAAGTTTAATCAGCGTCAGATGTATTATGAACTTTCTGAATGCAAAGAGGCAGCAGATTTTGAAAAAGTAAAACAGGCGATAGAAAAAGAAATCCGGAACATACAGGGCGAACAGAAACAGGCGGAAGCAGAGTTTGAACGAAAAACTGAAGAAGCCGTAAAAGCCGCAGACAAAAAGGCAGCCAGCGAAGCAAAGCGGCAGAAAAAAGAAGCCGTAAAGCTTTTTGAAGGACTGTTAAACGATGTAAATGAAGTTTTGACCGTTGCAAAAGATGCATGCTACCTTGCAGAAAAGTTTGGCAGCGGCGTTTACAAAGACGTTGCAGGTCTTTGTAAGATTGCCACCCGTGCAGAAATTGCAGAAAAGAATTTTTCTTTGACGCCGGGTGCATACGTAGGAGTTGCCCAGGTACAGGAAGAAGACGAAGACTTTGAAGGCCGCATGAAAGAAATACACGCAGAGCTGAACAGGCTGCAGACAGAAAGCAACGGACTGATGGATAAGATAAATGCAAATTTTAAAGAACTTGGGCTTGGAGAGCAGAAGTGAAAGAAAGAATAAATAATAATAAAATGACTTGTCAAAATACAAATGGCGTGCTATATTATAAAAGATTAGACCTTGCACGCCTCTTAACAATGCGTACCCAGCAAGGTTATTTTTTTGCCCTTTCTGGTAACAGGGAGGACAGATGAAACCTTTTTACACAAAAACTGCAACAACCCTTGCAGAGCAGGCTCAAATATTATTAGACAGAGGTCTTAATGATATAGGGAAAGAAGATTTAATAAAAAAATTAAGCTCTGTAAATTATTATCGCCTTAGAGGTTATACATATCCATATCAGGATAATACAGATATAAATACTCCTTTTAAAAAAGACAACAGCTGGAACATAATCTGGTCAGACTATATTCTTGATTTAAATTTACGAACATTGCTTTTTGAAGCTATCAGTTATATAGAAATTGCATTGCGCTCTCAGCTTACATTAAATATGTCTTTGAAACATCAGCCTTCATGGTATAGCGAAAAAGATAATTTTTTTAATGAAAATAATTTTGTATCTGATTTATCGGAATTGTTAAAAAACTGGAGCCGTTCCAAAGAAAAGTTTAAAGAACATTATGAAAATTCTTATGATTCTGCAAGACTTCCTCCTTCATGGATTATTTTTGAAACTGCCACTTATGGCGTTATGAGCAAGTATTATGGAAACTTAAAAAATTCTATAACAGAAAAAGACAAGATTGCACAATATTTTGGTTTTCCTCATGGCTGCTCAGACTATTTAAAAAGCTGGCTTCAGAACTTGAATATTATAAGAAATATTTGTGCTCATCACGGAAGGTTATTTTCAAAAACAAATATTGTAATTCCTTCTTTTCCCAAAAAATTGCCTGGAAACTGGATTAGTATGGAATTCAAGGGAAATAAAATTTATTCATCAGTTTGTGTTGTAAAACATCTTTTAGATTATTGTGGCCTGAATATGATTTTAATTCAAAACTAAAGGCTCTTATTGCAAAGGCAACACAACAGCAAAAAACAACAATGGGATTCCCCGCAGGGTGGGAAAATGAGCTTTTATTTAAGTAATGGGATTTGAAGTGAAAGAAGAGTGGAAGAAAGTTAAGCTCGGGGAATATTGCACAGTAACCTCAAGTAAAAGATTTAATATATCAGAAAGAAGCTCATCAGGTATTCCTTTTTTTTGTTCTAAAGAAATAATACAAAAAGTAAATGGACAAGAAATAACTGAGTGTGATTATATCAAAGAAGAGGCGTATGAAAATATAAAAAGACAATTTGGAGTTCCAAAATGTGGTGATTTACTAATTACTACAAGAGGAACTTATGGCATTCCTTATATTTACAAAGAAAATGATTGTTTTTACTTTGCTGATGGGAATCTTACCTGGATAAAAGATTTTGATAATAAACTGAATGTAGAATACCTGTATTATTGGATTAAATCTTATGAAGGTCAAAAGAAAATAGATGCAATTGCTAAAGGAACTGCACAAAAAGCTGTTCCGATTTTAGCAATTAAAAATCTCGAATTAAATCTTCCTCCACTCCCAACACAGCAGAAAATTGCTGCAATACTCAGTGCCTACGACGACCTTATAGAAAACAACCGCGCACAGATAAAGCTGCTGGAAGAAGCGGCACAAAAACTTTACAAAGAATGGTTTGTAAAGCTGAACTTTCCCGGCCACGAAACCACAGAAATCATAGACGGCATTCCGGCCGGGTGGAGGAAAGGAGTTTTATCTGATGTTGGTGAATTTAAGCGTGGTAAAACAATTACAAAATCACAAGCAGGAAAAGGAAATATTCCCGTTATTGCTGGTGGTATAAATCCAGCTTACTATACAGATAAATCAAATACATTATCTCCTGTTATTACTATTAGTGCATCTGGAAATGCCGGTTATGTAAGATTATATAATGAAAAAGTTTGGGCTTCAGACTGTTCATTTTTAGATATATCTTCATCAAATTGTTTCTATTATGTTTATATTTTCTTGAAATATAATCAAAAAAATTTATATTCATTACAAAAAGGGGCATGTCAGCAACATGTTTCAGCAAAAGACATCAATGCTTTGGAAATTGTAATTCCATGTAATGAGGTCTTGGTAAAATTTGAAACTGTTTCAAAACCATACTTTGATAAAATCAAAAACTGCCAGGTTGCAATCAGTAATTTACGATCCGCCCGGGACAAACTGCTGCCCAAACTCATGAGCGGCCAGGTTGAAGTATGACGGCTAATGTCACCCCTGAACTTGTTTCGGAATCTTCTGTCAGTTAAAATACAAAGAATGGAGATCATTTTATGAATGCAGATTATTCAGAAAATAAATTGGTGCAGGAAAATGCAGCAGAAATACTTGAATCTTTGGGCTGGCAGAATTACTACGCTTTTAATGACGAAATTCTTTCTGATAATGAAAACCTGCCTTTAGGCGTTCAGGCTGACGGCAAAGTTTTTCTTGGGCGCAGTTCACAAAAACAAATCATTCTTGTTCCTTATATAAAAAACGCACTTAAACGCTTTAACCCCGGCATTACAGAAGCAGAAATAAACAGGGCTGTAGAAGTTCTTCTGGATTATTCGCTTAATAACGACCTGGCAATGATTGTTCAGCAGAACAAGGCATTTTATCCTTTTATTAAAAATGGCATTCCTGTAGAAACTTCAGATGAAAGCGGTAACACCGTAACAAAAACATTTAAAATCATCAATTTTAACGAAAAGGCAGATTCCCCGGAGGAAGAAAAAAACGACTTTGTTGCTGTCCGTGAACTGTGGATGGAAAGCCCGATTGGCAGGCCTTTAATGCGTGCAGATTTAATCGGTTTTGTAAACGGCCTGCCTTTGCTTTTTACGGAACTTAAACGCCTTGATGTTGACGTGCGTGATGCCTATACAAATAATTACATTCGTTCTTTGGAAAATGTTCCTCATCTTTTTTATTATAACGCAATGGTTATTCTTTCCAACGGAATAGAAGCAAAGATTGGAACGGTCGGTTCAAAATATAAATTCTTCAGCGAATGGAACCGCAAAACAGAAGATGACGACGTTGATGATGATGAGCCAAAAATGCACATCATGCTGGAATCAGTCTGCAACAGACAGACATTTTTAGACCTTGTAGAAAACTTCATTATATATGATTCTTCTTCCGGAAAAATTGCAAAGATTCTTGCCCGAAATCATCAGTATCTTGGCGTCAATCAGGCTTTTACAAAATATAAAAACCGTGCGCTGCTTGAAGGAAAAATCGGTGTTTTCTGGCATACACAGGGCAGCGGCAAAAGTTATTCCATGCTGTTCCTTGCAGAAAAAATCCACCGAAAGATTGGCGGAAACCCTACAATCGTAATCATTACGGACCGCACGGAACTGAATAAACAGATAAGCGGAACTTTTGAAGCCTGCGGCTGTCTTGGAAGCAGTAAGGCTTCAAGCTACATTGCTTCCAGCGGAGAAAATCTTATTCATAAGCTAGAGAATGACAATCCCAAGTATATTTTTACGCTGATTCAAAAGTTCAACAAACCGAATCCTGAACCAATTCATGTAGACCATGACATTCTTTTAATTTCTGACGAAGCACACAGAACAAATAACGGTTTTTTTGCAGAAAACATGGTTGCACTTTTGCCACAGGCAAGCCGTCTTGGTTTTACAGGTACTCCGCTTTTTACAAGTGACAACATTACAAAGCGCACATTTGGAGACTATGTTTCTGTTTATGATTTTCAGCGTGCCGTTAAAGACGGTGCAACAGTCCCCCTTTATTATGAAAACCGCGGAAGCAAGCTCAAACTTGATAACCCTGAAATTGACGAAAAACTTCTTGAAATAATAGAAAAGGTAGAAAATGATGAAGATTCTGATTTTGATGAAAAGGATATAGAAAACCTTAAAAATCAGATTAAAAGAGAACTTCATATAATTTGCAGCGAAGAACGCTTGCGTAAAATTGCAAAGGATTTTGTAGACCATTACACAGAACTCTATCTTAACGGCAAGGCAATGTTTGTTTCTGTAGATAAAGTTACTGCCGTGCGCATGTACGATTATGTGCAGGAATACTGGCAGCAGAAAATTACAGAGCTTGAAAAGAAAATAAAAGATCTTGACCAGCAGGAAGTAGCAGACGCAAAGAGTAAAATTGAATGGATGAAAGAAACCGTAATGCACGTTGTAATTTCCACACAGAAAGGAGATGATGAGCGTTTTAAAAAATATGGTCTTGATTTTGCCGTTCATAAAAAAGCCATGGAAAGCAGCGAGCTGGATAAGGAATTTAAGGATGAAGACAATCCGTTTAGAGTTGTTTTTGTTTGTGCCATGTGGCTTACAGGTTTTGACGTTCCATGTCTTGGCAATCTGTATCTTGACAAGCCTTTAAAAGCCCATAGCCTTATGCAGACAATAGCCCGTGCCAACCGCGTAAACGAAGGCAAGGAAAACGGTCTTATTGTGGATTACATTGGCATTGTTCCTTATCTTGAAAAAGCACTTGCTGACTACACAGTAAACAAAAAGAAGCAGAAGGCAACTGTTACGATTGACCGCGAAAAGTTAATTAAACAGATATATGATAACTGTGCACAGATTATTGAGTATCTGCACCAGAAAGGCATTGAACTTTCTTCCATTACAGAAGAGCAGGACAAGAACGCAAAACTTAAAGCCGTTATGATGGCAGCAAACACACTTGCCAGACCTCCTTTAGATAAAAAAAAGCGTTTTATGCTTATGTCATCCCAGTTCCTTCGGTTATATAAATACGCGACAGATAAGGAAATCAAACCAGAACTTAAAAAGAATAAGGGTGGCATTGAAGCAATTTATAAGCGGCTCAATATTCGTCGTCAAAGTATTGACACAACTGATGTAATGATGCAGTTACAGCAAGTTATAAACGAATATATTAAACTTGAAGATGCCAATGTAGTTGAAGAAGGCATAATACTCGATATCAGTAAAATCAATTTTGAAGTTTTACAGGCGGAATTTGAAAGAGTAAAGCCTAAGGAACTGGTTATTCAGGAACTTTCTAAAATAATTGAAATGAAAGCCGAAGACTTGCTTAAAAAGAATCCTGCGACTACAGAATATTACAAGCATTATCAGGAAGTAATTGAAGAATATAACAAAGCTCAGGATAAGGCAGAAATCCGCAAAGTTTTTGAGGAACTTTTAAAAGTTGCAAAATCCCTTTCCGAAGAACAGGAACGATGTATCCGTGAAGGCTTTACGGATATTAAGGAACTTGCAGTTTACGATATGCTTTTTAAGGATTCCCTTGATAAAAAAGAAATTGAAAAAATAAAGAGTATTGCAAAAGGCCTTCTTGAAAAAATCAACAGTAAACTTGCAGAAATGACAAATCCATTTGGCAACAGCCAGAATGCCGCCGATATTGACGTTCTTATTAAAAACACTCTGTGGAACGAACTTCCGCAAAGCTATGATGACAAAGCCGTTGCTGACTGCCGGCAGAAAATATATGAATATGTGCGTTCAGTTTATGGAAGTGCAGCGTAATGCAGTTTGATTTTTGGTACTAAAGTTCCGCCTATGCTTTTTCAAATAAATCATTAATGGTTACTTCATTCTGGATTCTGGAAGAATACATGTTTTTCTTGATTCCGTTAGTTGTAACCATAACAAGCTGAACTGCTTTATTGGTTCCTGTAACTTCCTTAAACACGGCAATTTTGTTTTTTAAGTTTTCATCATATTCCTTATCAATTTCAAATTTGTTTTCTGAAAACTTCATTTCACAAATATTAATAATGCGGTCCCTTCTGTCTATAAGCATATCAATCTGGGCTCCGTCATGTTCTTCTGTTGCCTGAGTATTCCATGCAGAAATTTCTGATGATATTCCTGCAATGGAAAGTTTTTTCTTGATTTGCTTAATGTGGTCTTTGCAAACCTGTTCAAAAGTCAGTCCAGCCCAGCTTCTTCTTGAAGGATTGTCCAGATGATGGCTCCAGAATTCTTCGTCCCTTCCATAATTGTCTTTTACATATTTCAAATAGAACATGGTAAAATAATCAGACAGCTGATAAAAAGTTCCGCGCTTTTTATTGCCAAAATAGCTGTATGTCCTTATAAATCCGGAATCTTCCAGGTTTCTGAGCATTGTTGTAAATGCAGAATTGTTTGCAAGCCTGGTTGCTTCAAGAACTTCAGTTTTATTTAGTCCTATTTTCTTTTTGAATAAGGCTTCCACAATTTTTATGTAGTTTTCACTTTTTGAAAAAAGTGTTCTGTATAAGTTGTCAAATTCATCCCATAGGGCACCACGTTTTTTAAAGAAAATATTATCGATATTCTGGCTTGGACTTACGTTTTTGGAAAGCAGATTAAGATAATAGGGAATTCCGCCAAGAATCATATAGCATTCGCAGATATCATATCGTGACCATTCGATTCCTTTTTTTTCAGTAAGGAACTTTTCTGTTTCGTATAAATTAAAAGGTTCAAGATAAATGCGGCAATTCTGCCTGTTGAACAGTCCGCCTTTATTATGATCAAAGTTTTCCACCAGCCAGGATGTAGCAGATCCGCAGACAATAAGCATAAGGTTATTTTTTGCGGCTCCAAAACTGTTCCAGAAGTATTCGAATGCCTGTATGAATCCTGATTTCTGATTATCCAGCCATGGCATTTCATCAAAAAAGACTACGTGTTTTTTATCATCCTTAAATTCATCAAGATAATCACGGAGAAGAAAAAAAGCTTCCCGCCATGTTTTGGGAACATTTATGTCTTTTTTAGACTGGCGTTTAAGCTCATCATAAAAATTATACAGCTGGTCTTCTTTTGAAAGTTTATTGTCGCCTACAAGCTTAAAATCAAATCTTTCGTTAAAAAACTGGTTTATGAGGAAACTTTTTCCAACCCTGCGCCGCCCGTAAACTAAAACAAGTTGGGATTCTTTTGAATCATAACAATCCTGAAGCTGCTGCTTTTCGTATTCACGGCTGATAATTAATTCTTTTGACATAACTTAATTATACGAGATAAGAGCAGAAAATCAAATATTTTCTGCTCTTATCTATGTAAAAATGTCAGATAAAAGCAGAAAATAAATACTAAGATATGCCGGTTAGCAGATTTTCCTCTATACTGTAACAGATTTATAACCAATAAAAGGAGGCTTTATGCTTGGTGCAATTATCGGGGACATTGCTGGTTCCCGTTTTGAATTTGAAAATTACAAGGGCAAGGATTTTGAACTTTTCCATAAGGACTGCTGCTATACGGATGATACCGTCATGACTCTTGCTGTCTGCAGGGCAATCCTTGACTGTGCCGGTGACTACACGGATTTAAGCAAAGCTGCAATCAGGGCAATGCAGAAAATTGGCAGAAAGCATCCCAACTGCGGTTTTGGCGAACATTTTGGTTTCTGGATTCAGAGTAAAGACCCCCAGCCTTACGATAGTTACGGCAACGGTGCTGCCATGCGCGTAAGTGCCTGCGGTTATGCAGCCAAATCAATAGAAGAAGTTAAGGATTTGTCTTATAAGGTTACTTGCGTTTCCCACAGCCACAAAGAAGGTTTAAAAGGTGCAGAAGCTACGGCAGTCTGTGTTTTTCTTGCAAGAACCGGTAAATCAATAGAAGAAATTAAAAATTACGTAAAGGAAAATTATTACGCCATTGATTTTACTTTGGATCAGATACGCCGTGACTATTATTTTGAAATTTCCTGCCAGCAAACGGTTCCCCAGGCTCTTGAAGCATTTTTTGAATCCACGTCTTTTGAAGATGCCGTCCGCAATGCAATTTCCATCGGCGGCGACAGCGACACAATCGGTGCAATTACGGGGGCCGTTGCAGGTGCCTTTTACGGTGTGCCGGAAGAATTGCAAAATAAGGCACTGGCATTTTTAGATAATGATTTGAAAAAAATTCTTAAGGATTTTGAAGCGTACTTTCCTACAAAGACTGTTTTTAGCCTGTAATACTTGCTTTTCGATGGGTGTAGAGCCAGAAGAATGGAATCCTGAAAAAAACTAAAAAAAGTTTAAAAAAACAATAAAATTTGCTTGACAAAAAAACAAAAGGAATGTATATTCTTCGTCACCGTCGCACAAGACGGTAACACAACAAAACAGAAAAACAAAAGTTGTGGACGCTCTTCGACA
>JALELH010000032.1 GCA_022768865.1 Spirochaetia bacterium | reverse complement strand
TGATTATTCCCCATTTTTACACCTCCGTGGGTGTCCTGATTTATGGGGTCAGTTCAAAGCATTTTTTTACAGGAGGATTTTATCAATGAAAAATGTCTGTTAGGTTTGATGGTATTAGGGCTTGCTCTTTTGGGATTCACCGGATGTTCTAATGGTGATTCAGATAACGATGCTGAAAGCAATTCATTGAATAGCAAAGCTGACGAAATTCTTGATTTAAGGATAAAAAAATCTTCAAATAGTGCAGCTGGTGATTCCAGGGCAATGGAATATGGCTTTGATAGCGAAGTAACAGAAACTGAGCATGTAAAAGTCAGAAATGTAAAAGGCGGCATAGAATTTACAATTAAAATGCCAGATGATGACTGTTACGGACACTGGGAAAAGCATGAATATGAAGGCGGAGTATATTATGATGTTAAAGATGGTGGCATAGGTTATGTTGCTATTTATGATGATACTGACTGGAATAAAGCAACCTGTGCTGAATTGGAAGGCTGGAAAATGGCAGCTGATGAAGAATTGAAAGTAGTTTATCCATTGTGCAATCCTGGAAAAAAATATTCTTTTAGAGTTCAAATAGAACCTAAGGAGGTGGACAAATATAAAGATAAAAAATACTATGAGCGACTGACAATTGTTGCTGAAGATGGTATCGGTGAAATTGACTATAACAATATTAACAAAATGAACAAGTATTTTAAAACATCTTATAAAGATGGAAAGTTAGATGTTTCACTTACCAATATTATTCCCCCGGATATTAATGATGTTACACCTTGTATTGATGTTTTTGCAGGCAATGGAGACAATGATACTTTAAATGCTAACACGTGGATCGGAGTATATTTTGGTGAACCTCTTACACAAATATACAATGAGCCGGCAGAGTTTTCATGGAATATTGATAAGGTAGAAACTTATGATTCAAATAAATCAAGTTTAATAGAAAACTTGATTTCTGAATCTGGTAAAGATCAGTATTATCTTGAATTTTACTATAAGTTTAATGTTCCAGATTCTTCAGAAGGAATTAAAGATTTTAGAACTGCACATTTTGAAAGTAACATGGATAAAATAGAATAAGCAGATTTTTGAAATATCTTTTACATAGGCACGCTGAATTTACGGCGTGCTTTTTTTATCCCTTTTTATTAAAGTGCTGCTGATAAACAATGCGTTTTACATCCTTGATTTACATAGATTCTTCCTTGACGGTAAAAAATAATGGCAATATAATCTTATTACGAACTTTCTTCTAATTAGAGATAAGTTCGTTATGGAGTAAGTTTTGATAAATCGGGATTTGTATCTGAAAAAAATCATTTCCAAAAAGCAGAATGGTCTGATAAAAATAATTACAGGACTTCGTCGTTCGGGAAAATCATATTTGCTTTTTGAAATTTATAAAAATTATCTAAATTCAATTGGCGTTGATGATTCTCATATAATTCAAATTGCCCTGGATAAAAAGGAATTTGAAGATTTACGGAATCCAAATGCACTTTATGATTACATTCAAAAACGCATAAACAAAACTGAAGACTTTTATATTTTTATTGATGAGATTCAGCTTTCTTACAGAGTAAAAAAAGCAAACGTAGACGAAAACAGTGTGCCTGATGAAGACAAAAATCTTTTGTATACGACTTTTTATGATATTTTGAATGATTTAATGGCAAAGAAAAATCTTGATATTTACGTTACGGGAAGCAATTCAAGGCTTTTGTCAAAAGATGTGGCTACGAATTTTCGTGACCGGGGATGTGAGATTCAGGTTTTTCCATTGAGTTTTGGTGAATTTTATGAATATTCAAATCTTGAAAAAGCTGATGCCCTTGAAGAATACATGACTTTTGGCGGAATGCCACTGGCAGTTTTAGAAAATTCTCAAAGTGAAAAAGAAGAATACCTAAAATCTCTTTTTAAACGCATTTATTTAGCAGATATTAAAGAGCGGTATAATTTGCGTGATGAAGAAATGCTTGATTCTTTGGTTGATGTCCTGTTTTCTTCGGTGGGCTCCCTTACAAATCCTAACAAATTAAAAAATACAATGGAATCAGTTTTAAAAATCAAAATGTCTGATAAAACAATTAAAAATTATCTTGAATATCTGGAAGATTCATTCATTATAAAAAAAGCAAATCGATATGATGTAAAAGGAAAGGCCTATTTAAATTATCCGTCAAAATATTATGCAGTGGATATTGGCCTAAGAAATGCAAAATTGAATTTTCGCCAGAATGAACGAACTCACATAATGGAAAATATTATTTACAACGAACTTATTCTCCGTGGATATTCAGCAGATGTGGGTGTTGTTCAGGTTTCTCAAATGAAAGAAGGCAAGCAGACAAAGTCAAATCTTGAAATTGATTTTGTGGTGAATAAAGGCTTTAGTAAAATATACATTCAGTCGGCTTTTAGTTTGGATGACGAAGAAAAACGCCAGCAGGAAATCCGGCCTTTGTTGCACAGCGGTGATTTTTTTAAAAAGCTTGTAATTGTAGGTGGCAACCAGAAACTTTATCAGGATGAAAACGGTATTTATTATTGGGGACTGATTCCTTTTTTGCTTGATAAAGAAGGACTTGAAAAGTTGTAGATGGCAGAGAATGATTCAATTCATATTTAAAATAATGTTTTCCTTTCAGTTGCTAATCGGCATTTTTTTGTATATATTTTAGTTATTGATTGTATTAGTCAGCCGTTTTATAGGAGAAATTTAACACAATGATGAACATAACACTTGAAGAAGAACAGAAAGAAGAAAAAAAGCCGGAAATGCCGGATCCACTTGCAGAAAAATTCCTTAAGACAAGACAGATTTTGATGAGTGGCGAAGTCAGCGAAGAACTTGCAGATAAAATTTGCCGTCAGCTTTTAATTCTTGAAGCAGACAGCGACAAGCCTATTTATCTTTACATAGACAGCCCTGGCGGAGACGTTTATGCAGGCTTTGCAATTTTTGATACAATACGTTTCATCAATGCACCTGTGTATACAATCGGAATGGGCCTTGTTGCAAGTGCCGCTGCCCTTATTCTTCTTGCTGCACCAAAGGAACGCCGTTTAGGCTTTGCAAATTCAAGCTACCTTATTCATCAGCCGTCAAGCGGAATGAAAGGCGTTGCAACAGACATTGAAATTCATGCTGCCGAACTTGCAAAAACACGCGTAAAAATCAATGAAATCATTGCGGAAGAAACAGGCACTGCTTTGGACAAGGTTTCAAAGGATACAGACCGCGATTACTGGCTTAATGCAGAAGAATCAGTAGAATACGGCCTTATCAGCAAAATCATTACAAAGCGTTCAGACCTGGAAAAGTAAATGAATTTTTCACTTACAGATTCGCTAAAAGACGAAATCCTCTTTGCCATGGAAGATCAGAATTCAACTTACTGCGTTGATGCAGCAAAGGGGAATTTAAAAGTCATATCTTCTGAATTTAATTCTTATATTGATTCACCGGAAGATGACGAAGAGGAAATCGACATTGACGATGAAAACTATTATTCAATTCCGTCATGGGACAGTGATGACGGTTTTGAAATGATGGAAAATTTTACGGCAGGACTTCATAATCCTAAAGTTTACTATGAACTCAGGAAATGTCTTGCCAACAGAAGGGGGGTGTTCAGGAATTTTAAATCTATTTTAAAAGCGTACCCGGAAGTAGAGCAGAAATGGTTTGCCTTTAAAGATAAAACCATGCATGCAAGGATTACGGAATGGTACAATGAACTTTGCGAGTCCTGGGGTTTGGAAGTCCTTGAAGAAAGGCCGGAATCTTTTGATACGGAAAATTTAGTTCAGGAAGATTTTGAATTTACCAAATACGATTCTCTTAAGGACAAAGAATGCGTTGATCGTGAAGTCATTAATATTGCAGAAGAATACAGGAAAAAGTATCAGGGAATTTCTGGTGAAGCAGTGGCAGGCATTTTTAAAAATCAGGTTGCCTCTGACTCTGAAAAAGACAAGTTTGGTTATGTATGTTATTCTCAGAATCATGAATTCCTCGGGTGCTGTCTTTTTTCTTTCTGTCCGTCCTCTTCAAAAAAATCAGTTGTTTTTACGGATTTTTTTGTAGTTCAGAATTACCGCGGTCTTGGCATAGGCAATGAACTTTTAAACAAATGCCTTGTAGATTTTACGCACGGCGGAATTCAATGCGCAATTTTATCATCAAAAATTATTCCCGAATCAATGGAAAGTTTATTTATTGAGTTTGCTTTCAAAAAGACAGAGTTCGGGTTCATTTTGAATTTATCTAAGCAGGAGTAAAAAATGGCTTACAACAAAAAAGAAGGTTTTTCTATTAATGAAGAACAGGTAGCAGCTTTTCTGGCAGATGCAGTAAAACGTGTAGAATCTTCAAGTGATTCAGATATTGAAACTTTGAAGACACTTAAAAAACTTTTTAAGAAGAATGTTCCATTTTCACGCAGGGGCTATGTAGTTGCAATGCTTCTTAAAAATGCAACATCTGCCGGTTTTAGAAGCAACCGTTTTAACAGGGACAACAAGAATGAACGTTTTGCAAATAAACACGAAGACCGCTTTAACCGCAGTGACCGTTTATCAGAAAGAAAATCAGACGAGCATATAGAAAAAGCTCCGCGCGTAACAATTGCACCGGAAGCAGCAGGAACAATTTTTATTGGCGTTGGAAGAAGCCGCGGTGTATTCCCTCGTGACCTTGTTGGTCTTCTTGTAAGCGTTGCTGGTTTTGACCGTTCAAGAATCGGTGAAATCCGTGTTCTTTCAAACTATTCATTTATCCAGCTTTTTGCAGAAGACTGTGATAAGGCAATTAAGACCCTTGACGGTTATGAATACCGCGGAAGAAAGCTTTCCGTAAGCTACAGCCGCAAAAAGGAAGAAGGTGATAATTCAGCACCTGCACAGGAAGAAGTAATTCCTGCCAATGTTTCAAATGAAGGTCATGCAGATACATCTGTAAATACAGAAACAGCAAAAATTGCAGAAGAACAGTCAGCATTTGCTGCTTCTATGGACAATGCTCCGGCAGAAGAACCAAAAGCAGAACCTGCTCCAGCTGCTGAAGAAAAAACATATTTTGAAACAACAGATGATGGTCAGGTAAAATCACATTTTGTAAACTAATTTGATAAAAGGTGAATGTCTTAATTTGAGAAAATAATATCTTTATTGAGCGTAGACGCCGTAGGCAGGTTCAGGAATGAAAAAAAATCTGCACAAACGAAGTGCGGAAGCCTTTTTTTCAGGCCTGGTTCTGCCGAGAGGCGTCCATGTTTAGAAAGCTAAATATTATTTTGCAAAAAATCAGGCTGTCTTTAATGGCAGCCTTTTTTATTTATAGGGAAATAAAATGAAAATTGAATGTATTCAGACAGGAATTTTTAAAGTTAATACTTACATTGTTCCTGTTGATGATGAAAAATGTTTTATAGTGGATCCTGCTGCATGCAGGTTTTGCAGGGATACGGAAAGGTTTTTGTCTTTTATCCAAAGCACTGGTCTTGTTCCTGCTGCAATTGTTTTGACTCACGGGCATTTTGATCATGTTTCTGGGCTTAAGTTTCTGCGTGAAAAATTTCCGGAAATTAAGATTTACATTCATAAAGAAGATTCGACACTTATTGGAAAAAACTCTTCTGCTGAACAGGCTTCAGGCCTTGAAGCAATGGGACTTTCTGAATTTGTGCCTGCAGTTTCTGATCTTCCTGAAGCAACGGATTTGCTTTCTGGCGGCGAAACCTTATTTAACTCCTGGAAAGTTTTGCATACGCCAGGCCATACAAAAGGAAGCTGCTGTTTTTATAACAAGGATGCCGGCGTTCTTTTAAGCGGTGATACAGTGTTTTATGGAAGTTACGGAAGGACAGATTTAAAAGGCGGAAGTGAAGTCGATATGATAAAAAGCCTTTCTGCCATAAAAGAAAAAATCCCGGGCAGCACCTTAGTCTACCCGGGACACGATTATTTTGGTTTTGAATTAAAAGAAGGCTTTTAAACTCTACTCTGCTTTCTTTGCTGAAGTTTTCTTAGCAGCTGTAGTTTTTGTTCCTGTAGTTTTCCTTGTTCTTGCAGTTTTTGTTTCTGCCTTAACTTCAACCGGTTTTTCTGCCTTTACAAGTTCAAGGAATTCCTTGCCTTCAATTGTTTCCTTTTCCTTTAATACACCTGCAATGTTTTCCAGAAGTTCCTTATGAAGCGTAAGAAGCTTAAGGACATAATCGTAGCGTTCGTTAAGAATGCGTGCAATTTCACTGTCAATGTATTTCTGTGTATCTTCAGAAAATTCACGGACAAGGGTTGGTTCTCCGCCTGCATTGCCAAGGACGCCTTTACCTAAAGTCATGTTGCGGAATTTTTCGCTCATGCCAAAGTCAACAATCATGTGCTTAACAATTTCCGTTGCACGTGCAATATCATTGGATGCACCCGTTGAAACATCTCCAAGAACAACTTCTTCTGCAGCACGTCCGCCAAGGAGTGTATCTATTTCTGCAAGAATGTCTTTTTTTGTCTGGAAGTGCTTTTCTTCTTCTTCCCTGTATTGTGTAAATCCGCCGACTCCATGGCTTCTTGGCACAACTGTAATTTTATTTACAGGAGGATAGTCCGGAGTGAATGCACCAACAAGGGCATGTCCTGTTTCGTGAATTGAAACAAGGCGCATGTCTTTTTCGTTGTCCTTGCGTGACTTCTTTTTAAGGCCGATGCTTACCTTGTCTATGGCATCGTTCATGTCAGACATGGTAACTTTTGTATGGCCGTTGCGGACTGCAAGAAGGGCTGCTTCGTTTACAACGTTGGCAAGATCAGCACCTGCAAAACCTGTTGTTCCATGAGCTACAGATTCAAAATCAACGGAATCATCAAGCTTAACATTCTTTGCATGAATCCTTAAAATTTCTTCACGGCCCTTAACATCAGGCTTTTCAACAGGAACCTGGCGGTCAAAACGTCCAGGGCGCAAAAGGGCAGGGTCAAGGACATCTGCACGGTTTGTTGCGGCAAGAATGATAAGGCCTTTTTCATTGTCAAAACCGTCCATTTCAACAAGGAGCTGGTTTAAAGTCTGTTCACGTTCATCGTTGCTGCCGCCAAAGTTGCTTACGCGGCTTTTACCGATGGCATCAATTTCATCAATAAAAATAATGCACGGTGCTTTTTCCCTTGCACTGCGGAAAAGATCACGGACGCGGGAAGCACCAACGCCTACAAACATTTCAACAAAGTCTGAACCGGAAATCCTGAAGAATGGAACACCTGCTTCTCCTGCAACAGCGCGGGCAAGCAAAGTTTTACCTGTTCCCGGAGGTCCTACAAGGAGAACTCCCTTAGGAATTTTACCGCCGATTTCCGTGTATTTTTTAGGTTCCTTCAAGAAGTCTACAACTTCTACAAGTTCGTCTTTTGCTTCATCAACACCGGCAACGTCGCTGAATCTTGTCTTTACTTTTCCTTCGTCTATGGCTTTGGATCTTCCGCCGCCGATGCCAAACATGGAACCGGACATTCCGCCGCCCATTTTCTTAAAGATAAAGAAGTAAACAAGGAAAATTAAAAGGACAGGAACTGCAATGTTTACAAGAATCTGCAAAAGGACATTGTTCTGCCTTTCAATGAATTTGTATTCAACGCCTTTTTCATCAAGGAGCTGAATGAAACTCTGCATCAGGACGCCGGAAGTTCTGTAGATTCCTGCCGGCTGTGGATTATTCAGGGGACGCAGAAATCCGATTTTTTTCTGCTGTTCAATATTTGCATTGGCATCAGCAGTGTAGCCTGTAAAATATCTGTCCCCAAGTTCAACACGGACAATCTGCCCCTGCTCAACTAAATTGCGGAATTCAGAAAAATCAATTAATTCATTTGAACCAGTTGAAAACAGCAGGTTAAAAACAAAAAGAACTGCGGCAACAGTCAAAAGAATCCCGAAGAAAGGAAACCCTTTTTTAGGCTTATTGTTTTTTGGATCAAAATCATTATCATCATTATCCAGTTGAAGCTTGAAAAAATCATAAGGATCGTTTTCATTCTTCTTGTCGTCGTTTTTGTCTGACATCTAGTACCTCAATTTATGTGCTTTATATAATAATATAGACAAAATTTGATTAATTGTCGATTAAAATTAAAAACAATTATAAAACAAACCCCTTTTTCCATGACCATACAGGCTTTGCAAGGGCATTGCTGAAAGGATGAATCCTGTTAAAATCCGGAAGCCAGCTTGTGTCGTCGCTTAAGTCCTGATAAAAAAGATATTCAAAATCGTAATCGTCAATAAGCTGCCTTAAAGTTTTGTCTTCAGAAGAATTTATTAGCCTGTTTTGAAAAGCACTCAAAGAATTTTTGCGCCATTGCAGTTCTTCTTCAGAACCTTCAAAAGGAACGGGCGTATACTGAGACATAAGGGAAATGCAGGATTTGCCGTCGCAGTTTTTCTTAAGCCATTCCAGTGCAAGTTTTGTATCTTCAATTCTTCCAGGAAGAACAAGGTGGCGAACAATGGTTCCCTTAAGCATTTTTTCCCGGACTTCTCCATTTTTTTCAACTTCAGCAATTTCCATGGGCGTGTTGTTTACCATCCAGCGGATTGCTTTTTTTGCAACTGACGGATAATCTTCTGCCGCAAAAAGTTCCCTGCTCATAATTGAATTCAAAGTTTTGAAATCCGGAAGCCAGACGTCTACAATGCCGCGCAAAAGTTCAAGGCTTTCAACACTTTCGTATCCGCTAGAATTCCATGTAATGGGGATGTTAAGTCCACTGGATTTTGCTTCACCTAAAAATTCTGCAAGTTTAGGGATGTGGTGGCTGCCAGTTACAATGTTTATGTTTTCTGCACCAAGTTCCTGAAGCTTAAGGCACATTTGGACAAACTGATTTTTACTGACAACGCTGCCCATGCCCTGCTGGCTTATCTGATAATTCTGACAGAAGGAACAGCGCAAAGTGCAGCCCGTAATAAAAATAGTTCCGCTTCCGCCAAAAACTGTAATTAAAGGTTCTTCTCCAAAATGAAGGCAGGCCGTTGCAATTCTTAAATCTTCACTTTCGCGGCAAAACCCGCAGTTGTTTAAGTTTCTGCCGGCATTGCATTTTCTCGGGCATTGATTGCAGGATGAATACAAATTGTTTTCCATTTTCAGCATGCCTGATGATCTACAAAAAGAATCATAATGTCGTTTAAAAATTCAAGGGGAAGATCTTCTGCTTCGTAATTTGTAAGCTCGCAAAGTTCTTTCCAGTCATTCTGTGAAAGTTCCGTTATCTGTTCGGCTTCGTTGTCAATTAAACCCTGCATTGAACCTAAAACTTTTAAATGCTGTTCCGTTGGTTCATTTTCCATTTCTGCAGAATTCATTATGTAAGTGTCATACCAGTAATCTGCGTAGGAAAGTGCAAGAGATTTTACATGACCATTATTGCGCCCGAAAAGTTCCTTTATCTGACCGCAAACTTCACCGCCATCGTATTTGCCGTGTTCTGCGCGGTAGTGTTTTTTTATTCTCTGTGCATCTGCATAAAGTTTTGAAATATTGTCCATAAATAAATAGTAGTGCAAAATTAAAAAAAAGTAAGCATTTTTTATTCCAGCGGAATTTTACCCTGAGGAACAAATTCACCTTTTAATGCACTTAGCAAAGCGGCAAAAGAATAATTTGAATAGCTGTAGCCGCAGAGGATTGTGTCTGCCCATTCAAAATCTTTTAAAATGTGAACGGGAGACATTATAGAAAGTATGATTACCTTTTTGTCCATGTAGCGCAGTCGTTTTGCAATGTTTGCCGTGTGCTTGTCGTAAACGACGATTAAAATCGTATCATAGCCGTCTGCAACCTGGGTAAGGCGTGCTGCATTCCATTCGTCAAAATTGCTTTCGTCGCGCCTTAATTCATAGCTGAAGTGGAAAGTGGAAATTTCAGGATAGCATCTTCTTGCTTCGTTGTAGAGCGAAAGGAAAGGTCCTGCAACAAGAACTTTTTCACCTGCCTGTGGAACAAAGGGAAATGCACTTCCTTTTTTGTATACACTTATGGAACGGCATGCCTGGTCAAGAAAAAACTTCTGTCCTTCCTTGTCCGGAATGTGTTCATAGATTGTATTTTCATCAGGATAAAGGGGAGCATGATTTTCACTTTTAAAATACTTAAGTTTGGCAAGGATTACTCTATAGGCTGCATCCTGGACCCTTGCTTTAAATTCAACATTATTTTCCATTCTGTTTATGTTGTTTACCCAGAGATTGTCGTAAAGGTTGGCAGTTGTAGAAGAAATAATAATGTCGTTGCCTGCTTCTATTGCCATGGTAACGGCTTTGGCAAAGGAACCTGCAAAAAGGGTAGCACCGTTCATCATCATGTCGTCCGTAATGATTAAGCCCTGATAATTAAGCTGACCGCGCAAAATATCCGTAAGCATAAGTTTAGAAAGGCTTGCAGGAGTTCCGTCGCTTTCAATCTGAGGGAAAGAAAGATGGCCGCTCATTATGGCAGGAATGTTTGCCTTTATTAAATATTTAAATGGAATAAGTTCGCGGTTGTTAAGGGTCTTTTCGTCAATTTCAATTTGCGGAAGCCTTCCGTGGCTGTCTAAGCTTGTGTCGCCGTGGCCTGGGAAATGCTTAGCAGTGGGGATTACGCCTGCATCAATGGAACCTTTTGCAAATGCTTCCCCGAGAATTCCTGCGTTTACTGCACCAGACCCAAAAGAACGTGGACCAATTACGCTTGAATCAAGGTTGCTGTAAAGGTCTACGGTAGGAGCAAAATTCATGTTTATTCCTAAGGCACGGATTTCCCTGTTTATGTAAAAGCCTGAATAATAGGCATCAATGGGGTAGCCTGAAGCACCTATGGCCATGTTGCCAGGTGTATCAGAAGTTTCTCCTTTAACGTGCCTGATCCATCCGCCTTCCTGGTCTGTTGCAACAAACAGTGGAATTTTAAATGGACGTTCGGCTGCTTCCTGCTGAAGCTGGCGGACAGACTTTGCAACTTTCTGAATGTTGTCCGTATTCCAGCCGAAAACTTTTACGCTGCCAAGTCCGCGCTGTGTAACCCAGGAATTTAATAGATCACTTGGTTCTGCACCTGCCCAGCCGAACATTAAAATCTGGGCAAGAAGTTCTTCGTCGCTCATTCTTTCCGTAAGTTCTGCCGCCAGCTTTTCATCCGGTAAATCAGTCCAGAAATCAATGGTGCCGTCTTGTGCAAAAATATTTTGTGCTGCAAAAAATAAACTTATAGAAAATAAAACAGGACGAAAAAACTTCATCGGATAACTCCAGCCTATGTCAACAAAATGTCTTTCAATTCTATAGGTTTTTTAAAACAATGCAAAGTTCAGGGCAGACGTTAAAAGGAATTTTGTTTCATTTTTATGTTCGCCTTCAAGGCCATAAAGAACCTTGCATGTAACGGAAACATTCATGTCAGAATTAGCCAGGGCACCTGAATTGCCGCCGACTTTAAAAACAAGGCTTCCGCCTGCATAGCGGTTCTTAACCATGTCATTTACATTTTCAAAGTCTTCTTTTAAATAGCGGATTTCCATGTTTCTATTTAAACCTGTTTCATAACTATCCTGATAATTGGCATTCAAAGAAAGCGTTGAAACATAAAGGGGTACTGGTCCCATTCCTTTCTGAACTTCCCATGAAAACAAAACTGATTCTGCAGCCAGGGTTGCAAAAGTGTCATTAAACTGAAACAGACTTCCATAGGCTTTTACTGGCAGGTTGTAAGTAAAGGGACCCTTGCAGTCTATGGGAATAATTTTCGGTATGGAAATTTCCAAGTCCGGATAAACCTGAGAAAAACTTAACCTGTCATTTTTGTAATGGCGCATTGCATAGAAAATAGAATCTTCTTTTTTTGCATCAGTTGTGGCATAGACGTTTTTAAGGTTCATTCCGAATTTAAAACCTGAAAGTTCGTGGCTGCGTTCTCCGGTTTTATGAATTGTACTGTAAGATGCAGAAAGAATGTTCTTGCAGTAAAAATAATTTTTTTCCAGCTGTTCATCAGATAAAAAATACTTATTGCGGGTTTTGTTTTTCATGTCGTCCTTGCCGTAAAGCAAAAAGTTAGATTCTGAAAAAATAACTTTAGAAATGTTTCCCGTTGCAAATTTAATGGAAGTTTCAAGGCTGTTGTTTGCCTGCATGAATCCGTCTTTATCAAAAATTGAATTAACCGTATTTGTAAATCTGAAATTGCCGCCGGAACTTTTGCCCATAAAAATCAAACCGGCACCGCCTGCATTTTTAGAAGAATTAAAGCCTGCCGTTAAAGCCATAAATTTTGTATCCTGCGGATTGCTTTTTGTAATTGTAAATCCAGGCAAATAAGATGAACCGTTGCCAAGGCAGTCTTTTTCATCGTCAAAATAAACGGAAGGGCTTATGTAGTAGGATTTTAAAACCGAAATCGGAACAATGGTTTTGCCCGTGTAAAATAATTTTTTGTATTCTGAATAGTTAAAGGCTACATTTTCTTTTGCGGGTGTCTTCAGGTTTTTGTCGTCAGGAATTTCTGTTTCTTTAATCTGCAGGACAGAAATTTCTTTTTCAAAGGAATTTAAATCCAGGCTGTAAAGGGCACATTCGTCGTAAAACTTTGCAGAATAAATTATTTCTTTTTTATCTGATGCAGGATTTAAAACAGGTGAATAGATTCCGCCTGAAAAATCTTTTTCAAGCTTAAAAAGTTTAATTTCATTTTCTGAAAGTTCTGCCATTGCAAGGCGCGGAAAGCATTTGCTTTCTGTATAAGAAAAAGTTGCAGTTGTTTTATCCTTGTCCGTATAAACAGAAAGGAATCTTGGCTTCATGTTTCCAAGGCTGAAAGACTGAATCTGGATTTGCTTTTCCCTGCTGCCGGCACTTTCGTTTAAATTAAACTTTGCCCTGCAAAGATAAAAATCAAAGCTGTTCTTCAAGATAAAATAAATGTTTCCGCTGCCGTCTGCAGTAAGTCCGTAAGGCATCTGGTTTTCAGGAAATTCAAAAGAACTTACCAAAGAAAAGTTTTTGTCAAAACTTCTTATTTCAAGAATGCACTTCTGGGAAACTGAATTAATGCAAGCAATAAATTCCTTTCCGTTGTTTTCAAAAACCGTAAGCAGCTTTGTTCCGGGCAGATTCGGGTCAATCCATTTATTGTTTTCAATGTCATAGATTTCGGCTTTAATTTTTTCGTCAAAGTGGTTTGTATCAATTATTGTTGTAACAATGTATTTTCCGTTCTGACTCAGGCTGGCATAATTAAGTGCAGTCTTTGTCCAGAGTTTTTTCCCGCCAATAAAAACCTGACATGTTGTTTCGTCTAAAATTACGCTTTCATTGTTTTTAATTCCTAAAACTGAATAGCGGTGCAGGCTTTTATTATTAAAGCCTGATTTTTTTATGCCTTCAATGTTTTCAGGATTTTTTTCAATGTCAGAAGTATCAATGGAATCGTAAAAGTTTTTCCATTCTTTTTTCATTGATACGCCGTAAACTTTTTTAAATACGGCAGTTGAAGTAAGCTTTCTTCCATTGGTTCCGGCGTGCCAGAATTCTGCGTATTTATCCATGCCGTATTTTTCTATTATGTATTCCGTAAAGGCGCCGCCAAAAAGATAGGCAGATGTTCCTGAAGGGTAGATTGTCCTTGCACCAAAAGAATCCGTGTAGCCGGGAAACTTGCCGCTTATTTTTGCCTGCTTAATGTTGTGCAGGAAAAATCCGTCGTTAAGCCTGCCCTGGCCGGTCTGGCTTTCCTGGTTTACCGTTGCGCCTTCTTTAAAAAAGCTTGGCATTACAAGATAAAATCCCGGGTTGTAAGTGTCTCCGAAGTATTTCCCTGCAGTGCGCCAGAATCCGTTTCTTGCATTGGTAGAAACTAAGTGAGTAAGTTCATGGAGAAAAACAGATTTTGTATTGTTGCTGAATTCAATAAAATCTTCGTCCGGTACAGTGTCATAGACAACTATGTGGTTGTAATTAAAATTTGTAAAATAGGCATTGAAATTTTCTGTTTTAGAAGTTACGACTACGGG
The DNA here is from genome assembly GCA_022768865.1 of Spirochaetia bacterium. GTDB lineage: Bacteria > Spirochaetota > Spirochaetia > Treponematales > Treponemataceae > Treponema_D. The sequence continues at coordinate 15,152 of JALELH010000032.1, read as the reverse complement.
AATTCTAAAATCAGGTTCAACCTTATACTGGCTGCATAGTTCAAGCAGTAAATCATCGGCGCAGTTAAAGATTTCTTCTGCACTTGATTTTGACTTTTCATCAAAGATAATGTCAAAGTACCTGGTTTCTGCATGAAAAACTTTTTCTTTTGCAGACAGCGGATTTAAAGCGGCAAATAAAACAACGATTGCCCATAAAACTTTTTTAATCATTTGTTTCTCCATTCCTTTAGTTAGAGACATGAGAATAAAAAAAATGTTACTATTTTATAAATAAACGCCGTAGGCAGGTTCAGGAATGAAAAATGGCGAAAGTTACGAAGTACATCGGCTTCTAAAGAGCATTCACTTTCGCCGTGGTTCTGCCGAGAGGCGTTTATTTTTTTATAGTTCAAAAATATTTTTTTATTCTGAATCTGCCTTTTTAAGGTTTTCCAGGCGTTCGTTTAAAACGATGTATGCGCCTAAAATACCGCAAAGGCCTGCAATAAGTTCTGCCATAAATTTCATTGGTATGATTAAGGGCAGAAGTTCAACTAAAACGGTCAGGCACAGGCTTGCGCTGAAAGATGCTTCTGCTTTTGGCACGGATTTTCCTTTTGCCGAAAGGATTTTTTTCTGTGCAGAGATTTTAAAATTCATAAGGGCGAATACAAAAATCCAGATTACGATACCTGAAAGGCAAACTATTAAATTAATGTTCATAAAGAAAATGTATCATAAAAGTGAATTTAAAAAAATAAAGCCCATGTTTATGCAACAAGGGCTTTTAAGAAGGTGTCGATCGGAATCGAACCGATGTATAGTGGTTTTGCAGACCAGTCCCTTACCACTTGGGTACGACACCTTAAGTGGGTTCTATGCTATCAGTTTATTTAAGGCGTGTCAATAGAGTTTTCCTTGCAGATTCAAAGGCAAGGGGAATTTTTTCAACATCTTCCTTTGTTCCGCAGGGGAGCCACTGAACATCCTGAACTTCAGTTTTCTGCAGCCTGAATTCTTCATTGGAATTGATTCTTGCTTCAAAAAAGGCATCGCATGTTTTGTATACAACATTTTTATACTCGTAAGTATTAGGAAAAGACGCAAGATATTTTATGGAAGAAACTTCAACGCCCAGTTCTTCCATACATTCGCGTCTGGCAGCGTCTTCTAAAGATTCGTCTGCATCAACAAAACCGCCTGGAACGGCAAGAAATCCCATGCGCGGTTCTTTTGCACGCTTTTCCAGAAGAACTTCGTTTTTTGAATTAATGATTACAAGTCCGATGGCAGCGGCAACATTGTTGTAAAGTGTCAGTCCGCATTCCGGGCATTTCCATTTTCTTCCGTTATTTTCAGTTATAATTTTTTCAGAGCCGCATTCAGGGCAGAAATTGAATTTATTGTCTTTCATACATAACCGTTCTACCATAATTTATAAATTTGTTCCATTTATTGAATTATAAAAGAAAAAACTGTATAGTTATGTTGTGAAATCGGTAGGCTTTGCCAGTCTGCAGCAGAAGCGTAGACCTTATGAAAACAGCCGGTTACGTTGTAATGAAGGATGTTTCATAAAAACTGATTTTAAGCCACAGGAGTTATTTTATGTCTCTTACTCTTAATGACATTAAACACCCAGGAATCAAGGCATGGGTAGAAGAATGCGTTGCCATGTGCGAACCAGACAGCGTAGTTGTTACAGACGGATCTAATGAAGAATACGACAGATTAATGCAGAAATGCGTTGATGCTGGTCTTGCAACTCCATTGGCAAAGAAGCCGCACAGCTTCCTTTTCCGCTCACTTCCATCTGACGTAGCTCGTGTTGAAGCACGCACATTTATTTCTTCAGTTAAAGAAGAAGATGCAGGTCCAACAAACCACTGGATTGACCCTGTTGAACTTAAGGCAACAATGAAGGGACTTTACAAGGGTTGTATGCACGGCCGCACAATGTATGTTATTCCTTTCTGCATGGGACCTCTCGGTTCACCAATTTCTAAGAACGGTGTAGAAATCACAGATTCAGAATACGTTGTTCTTAACATGGACATCATGACACGTGCTGGCAAGAAAGTTCTTGACATCTTCAATGCAGATCCAAAAGCAGCATTCGTTCCATGTCTCCACTCAGTTGGTAAGCCACTTAACAATGGCGAAACAGACGGCGGAATCTGGCCATGTGCAGATGTTGAAAACAAATACATTACACAGTTCCCTGATGAAGGACTCATCTGGTCTTACGGTTCAGGATACGGCGGAAACGCTCTTCTCGGAAAGAAATGTTTTGCACTCCGCATTGCTACAGTTCTTGCACGCAAGGAAGGCTGGCTTGCAGAACACATGCTTATCCTTAAGCTTACAAACCCACAGGGAGAAGTTAAGTATGTAACTGGTGCTTTCCCATCAGCTTGTGGAAAGACAAACCTTGCAATGCTTATTCCTACAATCCCAGGATGGAAAGTTGAAACAATCGGTGACGACATTGCATGGATGAAGTACGGCGATGATGGTCGTCTTTACGCTATTAACCCGGAAGCAGGATTCTTCGGTGTTGCTCCTGGAACATCTGCAGAATCAAACAAGAACGCTCTTGTTTCAGCAGAAAAGAATACAATCTACACAAACTGCGCACTTACAGAAGACGGCGATGTATGGTGGGAAGGTATCGGATACCCTGCAAAGGGCAAGCTTGTTGACTGGAAAGGCAACACACGTGATGCACTTCCAAAGGACAAGTCTCCTAAGGGCGAAGAATTTGCACATCCAAATGCACGCTTTACAGCACCTGCAGGACAGTGTCCTTGTATCGCAAAAGAATGGGAAGATCCAAAAGGTGTTCCTATCAGCGCAATCCTCTTCGGCGGACGCCGCCCGTCAACAATTCCTCTTGTACACCAGTCACGCTCATGGGCACACGGTGTATTCCTCGGTTCTATCGTAGGTTCAGAAATTACAGCTGCTTCTACAATCAACGCAGCAGAAGTTGGTAAGATCCGCCGCGACCCATTTGCTATCCTTCCATTCTGCGGATACAACATGGGAGACTACTTCCAGCACTGGATCGATGTTGGTAACGCAGCAAAGGATCAGGACAAGCTTCCTAAGATTTTCTACGTTAACTGGTTCCGCAAGGACGAAAACAACGCAGAACTCCCAGGCGGATTCATGTGGCCTGGATACGGTGACAACAGCCGTGTTCTTGCATGGATTTTCGACCGCTGCGACGGAAAAGACAATGCAGTTGATACACCAATCGGACTTATGCCAAAAGACGGTGCAATCAATACAGACGGTCTTGCAGACTACTACAAGAAGACATTGCCAGAAATCCTCAAGGTTGATGTTGAAGGATGGAAGAAGGAAGTTAAGGATGTTCGTGAAAACCACTATCCTAAGTTTGGAAAACACCTTCCAAAAGAACTTTCTGCTATCCTTGATGATCTTGAAGCACGCCTTAACAAGGCATAATCTTTGCTTAGGTTAAAGCTTAAGTAAATGTCCCCGCAGGATTTTCCTACGGGGATTTTTTTTCTCTGGCAGGATTCTCCGGAGAATGACATAATAACGGCAGCTGAAAAATCAATTTAAAACAAAATTCACAAAATTAGATAGAAATCAGCCTTCCTTGAGTTTTTATTCTGTCTGATGTATCATTAAAAGATACACTTAGAAAATACTTTAAAAAGGACTTTTGTATGGAAACTTTTGAAGTTGGAATTATCGGTGCAGGTGCCTGGGGTACCGCTTTAGGAACTGCACTTGCATCAGGCGGCCACAAAGTTCAGCTTTGGGCTATGGAAGATGATGTAGTTTCTTCCATTAATAATGAACACGAAAACAAACGATACCTTCCGGGCTATAAACTTAATGAAACATTGACGGCAAGCGGTGACATAAAGGAAGTTGCTGCAGGCAAGCACTTTCTTATTATGGGCAGTCCTTCCCTTTATCTTGAATCTACAATTAAAAAATTCATGGATGTACCTAACATTGCAGACGGTTCTACAATTGTGGGTTCCCTTACAAAGGGTTTTGTTCCTGTAGAATCAGGTCTGCCGGCCCTTGTTCTTGATACGATGGAAAAGGCACTTCCTGCTTCCTATAAAAATGCAACGGTATACATTGCAGGCCCGTCTCATGCAGAAGAAGTTGCCAGCGGAAAAATTACGGGCCTTATTGCCGCAAGCCAGCATCACAGAAACGCCGTTAAAATGCGCGACCTTCTTCGTGCCGCTCCTAACTTAATGGCCTATGCTTCTTTTGACACAATCGGCGTTCAGATTTGTGCCGCAGTAAAGAATGTCATAGCTGTTGTTTACGGCAGCATGGATGCCCTTGCAGAAAACAGTTCCATTTTCGGAGATAATACGGAAAGCCTTTTAATGGCAGCGGGGTTAAGCGAAATCCAGCAGATTGGCTTTGCCATGGGTGCAACTCATTCTGCAACTTTTTCTTCCATCAGCGGTGTAGGTGACCTGGACGTTACATGCAAGTCTAAGTTCGGCCGCAACAGAAGGTTTGGCCAGGACATAATCAAGACAAAGATTCTTGATCAGTTTAAGGATCTGGACGACTTTATTGCCAACGTTAAGAAAGTGGGCTATCTTCCGGAAGGTGCCATTGCCTGCAAGTATGTTCATCAGATTATGATGGAAAAGAAACTTAAGCTGCCTATCTGCGAAACCCTTTATAAAGTCCTTAATAAGGAAAAGACCGCAGAAGAATGCCTTAACGATCTTCTTACAAGAGCCTAAAATAAGGAAAAACAAATGCTTGAAAAAATTACGGGAACATTCAGTTCAATTATAAAGACATTAAGCGGCAAATCTTCGATTACGGAAAAAAACATCGAAGAAACAGTAGAACAGATTAAGATGGCTCTTCTTGAAGCCGATGTTAACCTGCGCGTTGTGCGCCGTTTTGTAAATTCTACCATAGAAGAGGCCAAGGGAGAAAAAGTCCTTAAGGCAGTTGACCCGGGCCAGCAGTTTGTAAAAATCATTCACGACAAGCTTACTGCCATGCTGGGTGACAAAAAGACAGACCTTGCACTTAAAGACCCGGATACCCAGTCCGTAATCATGCTCCTTGGTTTGCAGGGTGCAGGTAAGACTACGGCGGCACATAAGCTTGCGGCAAAACTTAAAAAAGACGGCCGCCGTCCTTTGCTTGTTGCCTGCGACCTGGTGCGTCCTGCCGCCGTTGAGCAGCTCTGCGTTTTAGGCCAGAAAATTGATGTTCCTGTTTACAAGGATGACGAAGCCGTTGCCGATGCTGCCGGAAAAGCAAATCCGAAAGTTGCAGTCCGTGTTGCTAAAGGTGCCATTACATACGCAAAGAAAAACGGCCTTGATACTGTAATCATTGATACAGCAGGCCGCCTGCAGATTGACGGCGACATGATGGAAGAACTTGTCCAGCTTAAAAAGGAACTTAATCCTGCAGAAACAGTTCTTGTTGCCGATGCCATGACGGGTCAGAATGCCGTAGACATTGCAAAGTCTTTTGACGAGCAGCTTGGCGTTACGGGCGTAATCCTTACAAAGTTTGATTCCGATGCCCGTGGCGGTGCAGCCCTTTCATTAAAGTCAATTACGGACAAGCCGATTTTGTTTATCGGTACCGGTGAAAAGACAGAAGACTTTGAACAGTTCCATCCGGAAAGAATTGCAGGCCGCATTCTGGGCATGGGCGACATTGTTTCCCTTGTAGAAAAGGCACAGGAAACAGTAGACCAGGAACAGACCCTTAAAATGCAGAAAAAAATGCAAAGAAACGAATTTACTCTGCAGGACATGCTTGAACAGTTTGAGCAGGTTGAAAAAATGGGTTCCATGTCAAAAATCATAGACATGATGCCGGGGCTTGCAGGCCAGATAAGCGAAGCCCAGCTTGGACAGGGCCAGGAAGCAATCAGGCACCAGAAAGCAATCATACAGAGCATGACCTTTAAGGAAAGGATGAACCATCTTATTATTGGTCCTGCACGCAGAAAAAGAATTGCAAAGGGAAGCGGAACTTCCGTTCAGGAAGTAAACAAGCTTATAAAGCAGTTTGAAAAGACAAAGCTTACCATGAAGAAACTCAGCCGTAACCGCGGTGCTCAGGCAAAAATGATAAGCCAGCTTGCAGGCATGGACATGAGCCAGCTGCAGAACATGAAGCTTCCTGGCGGAATGCAGCTGCCAAAGGGCTTCCACTTCTAGGCGCTAATAAAAAAAACAGGCTATACAAGAATTGCGGATGCAATTCTTGAGACGAAATGCCGAAAGTTTTAGCGATTAAAGTTTTTTTGCATTGCAAATGCTTTCGGCAACTTTCGTCAATTTACAACCAGCAGTGAGGCAACTTTGCCGTCGCTGGTGTAGCACCGTTCAGGGTTTCCTTTGTCTGGAAAAGAAGTTATTCCGTTGTAAAAGGCGTATTCGTATTTTCCCGGCGGCAGGGGCAGTGCAAATTCATAAAGGCCCGGAGAAACTTCCGTCATTGTATAAATCCAGCTGTCCCAGTTGGTAAAGCTTCCGCCAATGCGCACCTGTTCCCCGGACTTACCCCTGTAGACAAAATGAACCAGACCGTCGTCGTGTTTTTCCGTTACCGGCGGAATGTATCGCGAAGCATCTACATGAGACAAAGTTAAATTTGTTTTCCTGTCAAAGACAGTATCCGGATTATAGGGGTCTACGGTCCACAGTCCGTCTATTATAAGCCTGTAGTTAAAGCCCAGATTTTTCTTCGGCAGCTTTTTAATAAAAAAGCAGATGGAACCGGATTCATTGTATTCCATGTCCACAAACTTCTTTATCTGGAAAGAATGAATTGTCTTGTATTCTTCAAAATCAAAAGCAATGCCCACGTGGCGCATGTTATGTTCTGCAGTAAAAACCACATAATCGCCCTTGATGAAAGGCGCACCTACAGAATCAATTGAATTGACGATTTCTGCATAGTCAAGCTGGTCATCAGTTGCCGGGATTTTTGCATCGGAAGCAAAAGCCATGCCTGCTGAAATAAATAATGCAAGAAAAATGAAAACTCTTTTCATACTCATAGTATCGGAAAAGTAAAGTCCGCACTTTAGAATCCGGATAAAAGTTTTTTCCCTATAGTGAATAAATCAAAAAGATAAAATCCTAAACTTGAATTTATTAAATGCCGATAAACCATTGAAGAAGTTGTAAAAATCAAACGTGTTTTTAACTGACTGTTGAAACCATGTTTGCTTGAGGAGTATAATTAACCTATGCCAGGACTTAAACAGCTGCAGCAATTCAATTCAGACATAATGACTCTAGGTGATGAAGCAAAAATTCGTGCTGCACGCGGTGAAAAACCTGTAACTGTCAGCATTCCAAAGAATGTGCAGGACATAGACGATTCAGATGAATTCCTCAACGGCCTTCCCATGCTTTCAGAAGAAGAGCAGGCACAGGCTGATGCCGCCCAGAAAGAAAAGGAACGGGACGCAAACGATTTTTCAGAATTCCTTGATGACGGAAAGGAAAGCAAGGAAGAAGAAACTTCTGCTCCTGCCGCCAAGCAGGAAGAGGCAGTTCCGGACATGTCGGATCTTTTGCCTTCCGGCGATGACATGGATTCTGGCGAAGTTGACTTAAGCGACTTTGAAGATAAGGCTCCCGAGCCTGAAGTCGAACGGGCACAGGCCCAGCCGAAAGAAGTTGCCATAGAAGACATGGATCTTGATTCCCTTCTTGCTTTTTCAGAAAAACCAAAGGAAGAACCGGCACAGGAAGAAGACACAGGGCTTTTTGGTTCTGACACAGAAGAAAATACAGAAACCGCTGCTGCAACAGATGATGAAAGCGACAGCCTTTTTGGCGGAAATGAAACACAGACACCGGGCCAGACTTTTGATTCTTCCCTCTTTGACAAGCTGCCTGAAAATTCAGAGCCTGCAGAACCTCTTCCGGAACTTGATGAAAATTCACTTATGAATTCTCTTGGCGGTGTAGGCAACTTTAATGACGAAGAGCCTGAAAGTCCGTCAGAAATAAATTCGGATGCAATTCCGGAAGCAGAAGAAATTCCTGCCGCAGAAGAAGTACCGGAAGCAGGTGACACTGCATCAGAAGAAAAAACTGAAGAACCGGAAAATGCAGAAGAAACTTTTTCTACAGATGAACCTGTAAAAGAAGGCGAAGCTTTTGATGCAGACAATTTTGATTTTTCTCTTGGTGCAGATGCAGGTCAGGACGGAATTTCAGCATCTGAAGATTTTAAGCTTCCTGAGTTTGAAGATTCTTATGCAGAAAATAATTCTGCCGATGAAATTCTTGCAGACGACATAAATGTCAGTGCAGAACCGGAAGCAGAAGATAATGCAGAAAAAAAAGAGCCGGAAGAAAATGCCTATTACGATGGCGATTTGCCGGATCCAAATGCAGACTTTGCTACGACAGAAAGCCTGAACCTTAATGATGATTTGCCTACTGAATTTAATGAAATTCCGGACATTGAAAATATTCCTCAGGAAGCGGAAGCAGAAGATGCTGTACCTGCAGAAGAAAATGCAGAAGCTGTTCCTGAATCTGATGCAAAAGAAACAGAAAACGCAGATGACATTGATTTAGGCGGTCTTGATCTTCTGGACCTTGAAGATTTGAATAAAGACAATCCTGCAGATGAAGTTAATTTAAATGACATTGAAATTCCGGAGCCGGAAGAAACAAAAACTGAAGCAGCAAATGAATCTGCTGAAGAAGCTCCTGAAGAAACATCTTCTCCTGAACCTTCTTCAGAAGAAGTAAATGAAAGTGCAGGAACAGAAATTAATCCTGATGAATTTTCTACAGACGGCATGGATGACATTCCTTCCTTTGAAGATTCATCTAAGGATTCAGAGCCTGCATCGCTGGAATCTTTGTCTCCGGAAGAAACAGTTCCGGAAGACAGTTTTGGAACAGGATCATTTGATACAAGCGACATAAAGGACCTGGATTTCAGCAATGAAGGTAATTCCGACTTTGCCCTTGGTTCACTTGACGGTGCAGAAGGCGATGATGAATTCAGCATTCCAGGCTTTTCTGATACAGAAACGGCAGACCTTGATAAAAAGCCGGACGTTGAAACTCCTGATTTTTCGGGTGCTGCCGAACTTAACGAAAAGGACAAGCCTAAAAACACATTTACGGATGCAGAATACAAGCGTTTCTTAAAGAACCTTGCAACTTATCCGCTTAACGTGCGCATTGCCCTTGAAGACTTTGTTGTAAAAAATGAATTTACAGACGATGCAATTTTTGCCGTTCTTGAAAAGGTTTTAAGAAAGGCTCCTGCACGCCAGGTTGCAACAGAACTTGAAAAACTCCTGGACATTCCCCTTGATGTTCCTCGTGACTTTGAACGCCGTTCCGTTGCCGAATACGAAGCCTACAAAAAATCCATTGAATACCAGCTAAAGAACAAAATCATTCCTGGAGCAATTTTGACAACTGTTGCTGCAGTTCTTGTATTCTGTATCTTTACATTTTCAAATAAATTCATTTACAAGCCTCTGCGTGCATCAAGCCTTTATAAACAGGGCTATGAACTGCTGCAGGACAGCCAGTATCCTTTGTCTGAAGAAAGGTTCAATCAGGCACTTACATTCAAGCCTGTAAAAAAATGGTTCTACACTTATGCCGAAGGTTACCGTGACCACAGGCAGTATGACAGAAGCCGCATGATGTATAAGGCAATCTTAGGCAGATACGATCACGAAAAGAAAGCAGGCCTTGACTGGGCAAAAATGGAATCAGAGGATCTTTACAATTACGAAGAAAGTGAAAGAATCCTTAAGCGTGAAGTTCTTGACTACCACATCAACGATGCCGATGCCCTTCTTGCTTTAGGAGATCTTTATCTTGAATGGGCAACAGACAGCGATGCAGAAAAATTCCCGCTGGCAAAACAGAATTACGATCTGCTTACCCAATTATACGGAACAAACAATCTTTATCTTTCGCGCCAGATGAGGTATTTCATCAGGACTGATAATCTTCGTCAGGTCCTTATGTATAAAGAAATTTTCATGAATCAAAAAAAGGGCCTTGAAAGTCAGGATGAAATTGAACTTGCCGGTTACATGCTGGATAAAAGGTATGGAAAGCTGCGTCCGTCAGAAGAAAGCCTGCGCTCTCAGATAGAAGACGTAAGAAAGCTTCTGGAACGTGCCTTAAAGTCTGCTCCTGAAAATGCAGTTGCCCTTTACAACATGGGCCGTTATTTTGTTGCAACTAACAGCGGAAAGAATGCTGCAAAAATTCTTCAGGCTTCCATTGATTCATTTGAAAAGCAGACAAAGCGCAACAGGCGTGACACATACAAGTACATAAATGCTTACCGTCTGCTTGGGGAAGAAATGCGCAATGAAAACGAATACCTTACGGCAGAAACTCTGTATGGACGCGGCATAGATATTTTTGAACGTGAAAATGCTTCAAGCAGGTTTGAAAGTGACGAAAACGTAGGCCACCTTTATGCAGACCTTGCAGACCTGGATTACTTTATTGCCGCAGACAACGATGCTGCCCTTATGCACTATGAAAACGCAGTAAACAACAAGTATGACACTTCTTCCGTGCGCTATAGAATCGGATACATTCAGTATCAGAAGCAGAACTATCCTGCTGCCCTTGGTTCATTTATTAAAAGCCATGATACAAGCGGAAACGACATTCATCTTCTTCTTGCCCTTGCAAATACCCTGTCTTTAAGCAGCGACAACTATGTTGCAAGAGGTTACTATGAACGCCTTATTTCAATTTTAGACGGAGAACGCCAGAAGTATGGAATTCTTTTGCCGCAGGTGCGTGACGATCAGGGAGACATTGTTGACACCTACATGAAGGCAAGCAATAACCTTGGAGTAACCCTTTCAAGGATTGCGGCAAACACAGGAGACAGTTCCCTTAATGCAAAGGCAATTGTAAGTCTTCAGGAAAGTTTACGTGCATGGGATGCCCTTACAAGAAATCAGAAAACAATGATCCGCCTTGAAGGTTCCAACCTTGCAGAACAGAATGTGCGCTACATTACGCACCCGATGCCTGATTACAGTCCTGAAATTTATACGGAAATTCCTCGCATGCTTTTTGGAGAGGAAGGCCTTGAATAAGTTAAGCAACATAGCTAAAGAAGTTTTCAGAAAATCAATTCACCTGTGCAGTGCAATCCTTCCGTTCCTGATGACTAAGGCAAAAGTGCAGGTCAGCTGCATTCTTGTCTTTATCCTGATTTTCTATTGCGTGTCTGAATTTTTAAGGCTTGCAGGAAAAGAAGTTTTTCTTATTTCTTCAATTACAAGAACAGCTTCAAGAAAGCGTGATGAAAACAAATTTGTTCTTGGACCGGTAACCCTGGTAATTGGAATCCTTGCTGCAACTTTTTTGTGGTATCCGGTTCCTGCAGCTATAGGAATCTATGCCCTTGCTTTTGGAGATGGTCTTGCAAGTCTTGCAGGAAAATTAATCGGCAGGGTTGAAATTCCCTTTACGGACGGAAAAACCGTTGCCGGAAGCCTGGCATGCTTTTCTGCAATCTTTATTTCAACGTTTTTAACCCTGTATTTTTCTGAAGCAATTCCGGCTCAGGTTAATGCAGCTTACATTTCCCTTTTAATTGCGGCGGCAGGCATGCTTATTGAAGTTCTGCCCTTAAAGGACTTTGACAACATTGTAATTCCTGTTGTCTTAGGCGGTATTGCTCAGCTCCAGTTGTTTGCCATGTAATGCATTTCTTTAAGGTAAAGAAAGCACCCCAAGGAATAAACTGCAATGCCAAGTATAAGCAGTGGAACGGAATCGCAGATTTGCAGGATTATGTTTCCTGTAAAGAAAAGAACAATTCCAAGGCATTTCCCGTAGCAGTGCAGGTTCTCTTTAAATGTTCCGCCCGGATTAGAATTTATTAAAGTTGTAATTATCGTTGTAATCAGAATCAGAACCCTTATAGTTTCAAAAAGAAATCCCATTCCGTAAGTAACCGTGCAGGTAGAGCTTATCTGGTTTGAATTAATGGGATAAAAAAATCCAAAGGCACAGGAAATTGCAAAAAGGAAAAATAAATTGCGTTCTGCATTTTCAAGCTGTTCGCTGCTGGAAAACAAAGAAGAAAAAAGAATGCTTAAAGAAACAAGAAGTTTTGCAACAACGCCGGCCCTGCCAATAAAAATCGTAAGGGTAGAAGAACTTTGCCATAAGTTTAAAACGGGAATTAAAAGCCGTGTTTCTTCTGCCATTCCGCTTATGACAACGCCTGTAAAAAACAGAATTTCAAGTGAAGATGTTTTAGAAAACCCGCGGAAGACAAAATAGGCAATGGCAGGGGATGCTGCACCAGAAAAAAATATGGAAGCAAAAACCGCATTGAAATTGAACTTAAAGAAATTTGAAGGTCTTATTAAATTTTCAGGCGGCTGAAGCAGATTATTTATTGCGCCGTAAATGAAAAGTGCAGTGTAAACGGCAAGAAAAAAAGCACCGGAAACTGCAAGAAAAAGATAAATTCTGTTGCGGATTTTTATAGTCATGCTAAAAGAATACAATAAATCCGCATTTTAGAAAATAAACAACTGTCCTATGGAAATAGATAGCTGTAAAATAATCAGAATCTGTAAGTTTCTACCATGTATCTGATTGAAGTGCCTGTGCTGTCTTCCAGTTTTTTCTGCACGATAAATACAAGGCTTTTTCCGGATGCGTCGGTAAAAATCTTATCGATTTTATAGCCGCTGATTCCCTTGCGCTTAAAATCAGGAGTTCCAACTTTCATGGTTGAAAGTACTTCTCCATTTTCATCCTTGCGCACTACGTCAATGTAAAACTTTGATTTAACGCTTTTGCCAGAACCTTCATACTCCGGAACAAGGCGTACATTATAGAAAATCGATTTTTCATCTGTAGAATTTTCAAAATCCTTAAAGACAATTTCTTCTGTTTCGCCTTTTGATTCAGTGTCCCTGATGTATAAAAGTGTATTTGCATCAGCAGGCTTTGCATTGTATTTTCCAAGCTTCCATTCTGTAGAAGACTTAAGTTTTTCAAAAGCATCTTTTCCGCTGGCGTTGGAATTTACATCGCCTTTTTTAGATTTAAAAACTTCGCCCTTCACAAATTCGTTGGCAGCAACATCAACTGTATAGATTTCAGCCCATGGTTCATAATTTTTATCTGTTTTGCCATAGGTCCCGAAAATGTAAGTCTTGCCGTCTTCAGAAAATCCAATATCAACAAAAGAAGCTGCGTCCCCTGCAAAAACACTTGCGGCACAAAGAACTGCTGCAGCTGCAATAGTAAAAATCTTTTTCATTAAAATATCCTCCCAAAATCGTGGCAGTAAACAATACAAAGATACCTATAAATTTATCGGTATTTGAAATCTTTAATTTAGTTTTTTTTGTTTGCTAACTTCAGCAAAATTTGGTAAATTGAAACTAACAAAATTGAAGCTGGACTAGGCAAAAATTTTCAATTCAATAAAATCAGGAGTTTATATGATTAAGCGCAATTCAAATTATACAAATCTTGCAAAGGGATATCTTTTCCCGGAAATTGCAAAACGCCGCCGTGAATATCAGGCTGCTCATCCAGATGCAAAAATCATCAGCCTTGGAATCGGAAACACAACAGAACCATTAACGCCTCATATTGTAGAAGAAATGAAAAAGTTCATTACTGCAATGGGAACAGCTGAAGGCTACGAAGGCTATCAGGATGATTCTGCAGGAATGCCAAAACTCCGTGAACGCATTGCTAAAGTTATGTATGACGGAAAAATCAAGGCATCGGAAGTTTATGTTTCTGATGGTGCCAAGTGCGACCTTGGACGCTTGCAGACAATGTTCGGCAAAGGTGTAAATGTTGCAGTTCAGGATCCTTCTTACCCTGTTTACGTAGACGGAACCGTAATGGCAGGTGCCGGCGGAAAAGAACCTGTAACGGAAACCGGATTCAAGGACATTACCTACATGCCTTGCTTACCTGAAAACGGATTCTTCCCTGATCTTTCTGTAGTAAAAAAGAACAGCCTTATTTACATCTGTTCACCAAATAATCCGACCGGTGCATGCGCCACAAGAAAGAACCTTGAAGACCTTGTAAAGTTTGCAAAAGCCAATGACTGTTTTGTTCTTTACGACGGAGCATATTCTGCATTTATCCGCGATGCAGGCATTCCAAAAACAATTTATGAAATTCCTGGTGCCGATGAAGTTGCCATAGAAATGCAGTCATTCTCTAAGCCGGCAGGATTCACGGGAGTGCGCCTTGGATGGTGTGTAGTTCCTGAAAAGCTCAAGTTTGAAGACGGCAGTGCAGTTCGGACAGCATGGGAACGTGAAATCAATACTCAGTTTAACGGTGCTTCCAACATTGCTCAGGCTGGTGGTTATGCTGCCCTTGATGAAACCGGACTTAAGGAAATGGAAAATACAATCAACTATTACCTTGAAAACGGCCGCCTTATAAAAGAAGCTCTTGAAGGTCCTAATTTTAAGGCAGCAAATGTAGAAATCTATTTTACGGGAAATGCTCCTTATGTATGGGCAAAGTTTAACGGCAAAAAAAGTTGGGATGTATTTGATGCAATCCTGAACCAGTGCAATGTGGTTTGTACTCCGGGTGCAGGTTTTGGCCCGAGCGGTGAAAGTTTCATCCGTTTTTCTTCTTTTGGTCACAGGGAAAATATTATAGAAGCATGTAATCGTTTAAAGACTCTTAAGCTCTAGATTTTTTTGATTAAAAGCTAAACTTCAGCCTCCGTAGTTATTCCTGCGGAGGCTTTTCTTTTTTACCGTAATAACCACCCCATATCTGCTGAACAGAAGAATTGCCTGATTTTCACTGCATCGCTGAACGGCTGCATCATACCTGAATATGTACATATGCCAGACTGGGCAAGGCAGCATGCCGGCCAGTGCATGATGGCTGCGGCTTCCTGCAAACGCCAAAGTCCAGCGCTGGTTCACCGTCCGCAGCATGGAAAAAGGAATAAAGGGCGAAAAAGCCCTGCTGCCTTAAAAAACATGAAAAAAACTAAAAAAAGTTTAAAAAAACAATAAAATTTGCTTGACAAAAAAACAAAAGGAATGTATATTCTTCGTCACCGTCGCACAAGACGGTAACACAACAAAACAGAAAAACAAAAGTTGTGGACGCTCTTCGACA